>JBKBIN010000117.1:0-500 GCA_046296715.1 Candidatus Ratteibacteria bacterium | reverse complement strand
AGCAAAGCTTTAATTTTTTGCGCCTTTTTCGCAAGGTTGTTCATATAGAATTTTATAACATAAAATTCGCTTGCGGTAAAGCTAAAAAGCCAGAGGTTATTTGCCCGAGCCTGCTTTCAGGAATTTATCAATTTTTTCAAACAAGTCCTTTTTCTCTCAACTCTTTTTCTGCTTGGTCATAAAAATCTTTAGCTTCTGCAGTTTTTGCCCAAGTTATAAGTTTTTTAATTCCTTCTTTAAAACTCACTTTTGGTTTATACCCTAATTCTTTTTTAATTCTCGTGATATCTGCAATACAATGTCTTATATCTCCTTTACGATATTTGTTTCTTATTTCTGGTTCAATTTTAGAATTATAAAATTTTGAAATAGTTTTTGCTACATCTAAAATTTTTACTGGCCTTCCACAACCTACATTGTAGATATTATAATCTGCTTGAGGTTTTAATGCAAGCATACATGCTTGAACTACATCTTCTACATAAACAAAATCTCGTGTT
>JBKBIN010000116.1:0-503 GCA_046296715.1 Candidatus Ratteibacteria bacterium | reverse complement strand
GTGAATACGTTCTCGGGCCTTGCACACACCGCCCGTCACACCACCCGAGTCGGTTTAGCCTGAAGACGCCTTTAGGCGTTTAAGGTTAAACTGGTGAGGAGGGTGAAGTCGTAACAAGGTAGCCGTACGGGAACGTGCGGCTGGATCACCTCCTTAAGGTGATCTTTTTATGCCTGCCGGCAGGTATATAAAATATATAATTATTTTGTTTTTATTGTTTTTTTACTTGGGCCTATAGCTCAGGTGGTCAGAGCATGCGGCTCATATCCGCAGTGTCCGGGGTTCGAATCCCTGTGCCGCCATTAATTTATAAAGGA
The DNA here is from genome assembly GCA_046296715.1 of Candidatus Ratteibacteria bacterium. Lineage (GTDB taxonomy): Bacteria > Ratteibacteria > UBA8468 > B48-G9 > JAFGKM01 > JAMWDI01. The sequence goes on along the minus strand of JBKBIN010000116.1, from coordinate 186 downwards.
ATGACTTCTTGACATTTGTGTTTCTTTAAAATATCCTTTTTCTATAAAATTATGAGAAAAATTGTTTTTTTAATCCTATGTTTTATCATTTTTAATTCTTTTATTTTTGCCTTTGAAAATGAGCCTGACGGATTTCGAGGCATAGTCTGGGGAACTGATATTAATCAGCTCAAAGATATGGAGTTT
>JBKBIN010000115.1:0-506 GCA_046296715.1 Candidatus Ratteibacteria bacterium | reverse complement strand
CATCATCCATGGCTTCTTCAAATTTTGTCCTTAAACTCTCATAATAAGTTTTAAAATCAGTAACTTTGGATGAAGAATTGCTTTTTAATGACTTCAGTTCCTCTATTCTCATGGAAGTACTATAAAATCTGTCAAGCATCACCTCTGCTTCCTTTATGTATTCATGGTTAAACTCTATAGGGCTACGATAATGACTGGAAAGAAGAAATAACCTTAAGGCTTCAGCATCATACAAATTAAGAAGGTCCCTAATGTTAAGGACGTTTCCAAGAGACTTTGACATTTTTTCCTTATTTATAGTGACAAAGCCATTATGTACCCAATACTTTGCAAAAGGTTTACCTGTGTATGCCTCAGACTGGGCAATTTCATTTTCATGATGAGGAAAAATAAGATCAGCACCTCCGCCATGAATATCAAGTGTTTGACCGATATGCTTAATGCTCATGGCTGTGCATTCAATATGCCAACCAGGTCTTCCTCTGCCCCAAGGTGATTCCCACCAG
>JBKBIN010000114.1:0-508 GCA_046296715.1 Candidatus Ratteibacteria bacterium | reverse complement strand
TCCATAAAAGTCCAGCTTCTGTTTTGCCAATACCAGTCGAACCTACTATAATCAAATTCTCTTCGGAATTGTTCTTGGCAAACTCCTGTATATCCTTTAAATTACTCTTTTTCTTTTCAAATATAAAATTAACAACTTTATTGGATAAATCCTTTTCAACAAGTTCAACTTCAACTAAGGCAGAAGAGGAATGATCTATTCTATGAAGTAGCCCTTTAACAAGCAAGTACAAAATATAAACCTTATCTCTTTTCCCTATCCTCACCTTGTAGAATCTATCATAACCTTTCCAAAGTGTTTCTGGTACCTTTATAATATCTGACACCAAAAATTTTCTATTCTCCAAATCTTCTTCAATTACTTTTTCAACTTTTTTAAAATCAATAAGTTCCTTCTTTTTTCTTCTTTCATGATGATATACAATGGCTTGGATTATAACCTTTTTCACTTCATCGCTATAATTTTCCAAAATATCTCTACTAAAAAAGGCTGGTGATAGTAATTCATG
>JBKBIN010000113.1:0-515 GCA_046296715.1 Candidatus Ratteibacteria bacterium | reverse complement strand
GGCATTAATGATGATGGGTCTTGGTTTACACCTACGCCCAGCTGATTTTTATCGCCTCACATTGCACCCCAAAGTCATTTTCATCGCGTTATTTTCACAGTTGGTACTGCTGGTGGGCATTGCCTTCCTCATTTGCCAGTTTTTAAATTTAGCGCCTATTTTCGCGATTGGTTTGATGCTCGTTGCAGCTTCACCAGGTGGGCCAACGTCAAACCTATTGACCTATTTATTTAAAGGTGATGTTGCGCTCAACATTACTCTTACAGCCACGAACTCCATCATTTCAACACTCACCCTGCCTTTTATTATTAATTTTTCACTGATGTACTTTCTACAAACATCACAACCCGTTGACATGCCCGCCATGAAAATGATGAAAGTTTTTTTCATCACTCTACTTCCAGTCAGCATGGGCATGTTTTTACGTTATTACTTTCCAAAACTTGCCGACAAATTAAACCGTCCAATGCGTATTTTGTCTGCAAGCTGTCTTCTTTTTATCTTTTTTCTCGCAC
>JBKBIN010000112.1:0-524 GCA_046296715.1 Candidatus Ratteibacteria bacterium | reverse complement strand
GTGAATTTTTAGTTTATTAGCTATCGCTCAAAAAAATACTCTTGTAGCTGTTTTAGCAGCATTAGGTACTATACTTGGGGCTGTTTATTCTATTTGGTTATATACTCGTCTTTTTTTCGGACCAGTTTCTTCTTTTTTTAGATTTTTTTCTGATATGAATAAATTAGAATTCGTTGTGAGCTCTATTCTTATTTTTTTCGTTTTTGTGCAAGGAATATATCCAACAGTCTTTACCGAGTGTCTAAATATTCCTTTCGAAGTAGAATTTTTCTTCTCTGCTTTAGTGGGAATTCCTGGAGGAGAAAAAGGAGGTACTAACGCAAAGATTCTTGAATTTTTAAAAATAAAAAATATAGAAAATAAAAAATTAAAAAATAAAAAATTAAAAAATAAAAATATTTTAAATTTTTCTTTTTTAAATTTTTTAGATTTTTACAACAAACAACTAGAAACAAAGAAAACGGATATATCAACTGAAAAATCTAACCCCAAAGATATCACTCTGATCGATAAACCAAAAGAAG
>JBKBIN010000111.1:0-526 GCA_046296715.1 Candidatus Ratteibacteria bacterium | reverse complement strand
ACCTTTGTTTTTACCTTTTATATTCAAAAAAGAAAAATCTTTTCTTACTTTTACAGGATTTATACCTAAAGCATCAGCTAAATTCACAGAAAATATACGGACAAAACCTAATTCTTTCATTTTTATAGCAACTTTTTTATACCTTATTAACCTATTTAATAAATCTTTGTTCATAAAACCTCCAAATTTTATATTTTATTGTTATCAATAGGAACATAAAAATAAATTTTTGGAACACAAAAGTATTTTTTGTTTTTTTTAATATAATATTTTATTACAAAAAATATTGATTTATGTCAATATATGAAATTTTATTAAATTAATTCGTGAAAAGTATAAAAAATTGTATTAGCAATTTTTAAAGGGAAGATTTATATTTTATTAAAAATGTTTTTAAATTTCTTAAAAATATTTATACTATTTCATCTATAAATTCTATTAAACAATTTTGTGGTGAGAAAATTTCAAATTCGACTTCGATTGCTTTTAATATCGCTTGTGGAACAATACAACTTGTTCTACATAC
>JBKBIN010000110.1:0-526 GCA_046296715.1 Candidatus Ratteibacteria bacterium | reverse complement strand
ATGCTTCTTCTAGAATAGATCGAATTTGTATCTCAAAGCTCATGCCTTTAAAGCGTTGAGATTTGGCTATGTAATGAGTAGATCTATATTTACTATCTTTTATATCTGTTTTATATAGTTCATTTGAACCAAGTTTATTTTTAAAATATTTGAGATCATCTTCTCCTTCTACATAATAAATCATAATTTTCTCATCAGGATTTAATTCGTAATGATTCAATATGTAATTATCAATAATTTCCCAATCAGATTTAAAAATAAAAATTCCTCTAATTCCAATAATATCAGTAATAATTTCCTTGTAATTATCAACTGTTAGACCTAAATATTGAGTTTTTTTCTCTTTTCTTTTTCTGATAATCTTATTTAATAAACCAACAGATGTCTTAACACGAAATCTATAGGAATTAATTTTTTCACAAAAGGAAAGCAAGCCAGCTAAATATAGCGCTTCATGTTCTAACTGAGGTTTGATAGCTTCGTAATCATTGTAAATGGCTTGTAACTCTTCAACAGTAATCTGAGC
>JBKBIN010000109.1:0-531 GCA_046296715.1 Candidatus Ratteibacteria bacterium | reverse complement strand
AAAAAATCTTTTTTCAATCCTCTTTTTTAATTCTTCAAGGGGTTTTTCAATACCAATCATCAAAACAGGAAAGGGGAGAGGACTTTCTCTTTTTGGTGGAACTTTGCCAATTTTTTTTGCAATTTCAATTGCTCTAATTAATCTTCTTGGATTTTCTTTCTCAATAGTTTTTGCTCTTTCGGGATCCAATCTTTTCAAAATTTCAAATAATTCTTTTTTACTTTTTTCTTCAAGTTTTTGATAATCACTAAATTTATAAATTGTATCAAGAAGATGGTATTTATTGATATCCATATCTAATATAAATGAGTAGAAAAATTCCGTTTGAAGGGGATAAAACTTACCTTTTGCTCCCAGAGGAAAATTTTTGGCAAATTCTGTTTTACCATAGTATTCTTTAATCAATTTATCTTCGATTTTTTTATTTGGAGGTGTTTGTTGCCAAGGTTTCTCACTGTGTGTTAATGCAGAAAGAGTGTATGCATCAAAAATTATATAGTTTTTAATTATAAATTCGATGAAATTTTTCTG
>JBKBIN010000108.1:0-533 GCA_046296715.1 Candidatus Ratteibacteria bacterium | reverse complement strand
GAACGGTGATTACACTTCAGCCATCATTTTGTATGTTTTCCCACAGTTTGAAGGAGTTCCAGAAAATAAAATTAGACAATTTGTAGAAGAATTGAAAAAATCAACCATAAAAGATTTTTCAAAGAACGAAGAAGTTTTAAAGAATTTTGTAGGTGATTTCTTTGGAATTAGTTTGGAGTGAGCTTTCTGAAAACAAGTAAAAAAGAGTTAATGAAGGAAATAAGTGATGATTTGGTAAATTATTTAAAATTAGGCTATCTATCTATTAATCCATTTTTGAATGATATAAATCTAGAAATTGAAGATATTGAAGAACTTTTAAAAATACACTTTTTACTTCTTGAAGAAGTAAGAACATATATTTTGGACCTTCCAAGTTTGATAAGAAGACTTAGAGTTTCAACAGAAGTAAATGAAGAAATTTCTTATCAAGGAATAAAGGGACATATAAATTGGCAAAATACTATCAAGGAAAGATTAAAAAGAAATTATAATGATAAAACATTGTATGTTCAAGTTGAACGAAGTAAATA
>JBKBIN010000107.1:0-537 GCA_046296715.1 Candidatus Ratteibacteria bacterium | reverse complement strand
TTTTTCCATAAAGTAGGACTTGATTATGTATCTTGCTCACCATTCAGGATACCAATAGCTCGTCTTGCTGCTGCACAAGCTGTAATAGAGGAGAAAATTGCAAAAACAACAACCTATCAGGATACTCGCTGAAAAATTAGAAGAAAAAAATTTAAGCCCTTTTGCAACTTTATCAAAAAAAAGTAAAGGAAGAATATTTAAAGAAAAAAAATGTGAAATAAGAACAGATTTTCAAAGAGATAGAGATAGAATAATTCATTCTAAATCCTTTAGAAGATTAAAAGATAAAACACAAGTTTTCTTTTTTCCTTTAGGTGACCACTATAGAACAAGACTAACTCATGTACTTGAAGTTTCTCAAATAGCAAGAGTTATAGGTAGAGCGTTAAGATTAAATGAAGATTTAATTGAAGCTATTTCATTAGGTCATGATTTAGGTCACTCTCCATTTGGTCATATTGGAGAAGAGATTTTAGATAAAAAATATAAGGAATATGTAAAAACTGGTGGTTTTAAACATAATGAGCAATCTTTAAG
>JBKBIN010000106.1:0-539 GCA_046296715.1 Candidatus Ratteibacteria bacterium | reverse complement strand
ATTAACCGAAAAATTGCCCCTCGAAGCGAGCTTGCGAGCTTCAATAAAGTACGAGCTTTAGCGAGTACATAGGGCAGTTTTGACCCCTCCCCTCTTTTTTAATTTTTTTATTTTTTTTAATTTTTCTATTCCTTTATTCGTTATTAAATCATTACCATATAAATTTATTTTTTTTATTTTTTTTATGTATTTTTATCATTTTATAGATTTTTTTTGATTTTTTATTATTTTTTATTTTTTTTATCGTTTTTCTCTTATTTTTTTTATTATTTTTTTTTAATTTTTTTGCGAAAAAAATAAAAAAAACGATTGACTTTTTTTCGAAAAAGATCGATAGTAATAATAGATAAAAACTAAGAAAGGAGAACAAAAATGATAACTTATAAAAAACAAATAAAAAATAATGATAAAGAATCAGTAATTTCCATTGAAAAATGGAATGGAAGTAAGCTAATTGCGTCAGCTTACTTCAGTAGTAAGCATTTTCCATTTATTAATGAAATTATGGACTTAGACGAGGAAGAAATTCTTTTAAGAAT
>JBKBIN010000105.1:0-539 GCA_046296715.1 Candidatus Ratteibacteria bacterium | reverse complement strand
ATAATAATCATTTAATTGAAAAAAATAATAAAAATGAAACTTAAACAGTGGATATTAAAAAATTGTTTTGCTCAATCATTAGTAAAAATAGATGATAGTTATATAAAAAATTTAATCAATACTATTTATGAACGTCATAAAGAAAATTATAATGAAAAATTAGCCATTAAAGAATCTGGATTTGATATATTAATTGATAAAAATAATATTGAAAATCTTATTCCAACATTGCCTGATGAAATAAAAAATAAAATAATTAATGAAATATTTCCATTAATATCTAAAGCAGATAAACTAATAAAATCATATGCTTCTCCAGAAGAAATTTCTAAAGTCAATGATGATTTTTTCAAATGTTATTTAGAAATATCTAAATATAAACCATTAAGTAAATTTACTAATTTATTGATTAGTTTAAGAAATATAGAAAGAAAGATGTCAATTTTTACATCTGAATTTGATACAGATACTCCACAAATAGCAAAAAGATATGCGGAACAAATTACTGAAAGCAAAATTATGCCTGAAGTAAGAAGAAT
>JBKBIN010000104.1:0-541 GCA_046296715.1 Candidatus Ratteibacteria bacterium | reverse complement strand
GAGAGTTTATACAACAGAAGCTTGACTTGCTCCAAGTAAAAAGCGATAATCACAGCAATAACGAATAAAGGTAAAAACCTAAAAAATAGCTTCTTGAGTTCATCCTTCATCTCTTACCTCCTTGATAAAATAATTGTAGCTAAATGTTCGGGCTCGTCAACATATCTGTATTTGCCTTTTATTTTTAAATCAGGCCGTAATTTTTTGATATAAACATCATCATCGGTAAAAAATAAGAGAGCAGAAGTATTTAACGGAACAACTATTTTAACAAAACCCTGAGTAATAATAAAATATATTTGCGGTATAAAATTACCTTTTTTGTCTAAGGCAGTTATATGGCGTATAAAAGAAAAATTTGACAAAAAACAAATATCACGAGGAATAAAAGCATTAGAAGTTATATTAGCAAAAGAAAAAATAGAAAGGACACCATTTTCCCTTCTTATGATGTCTGTTATTGAAACGTTAGAAGTTGTATTAGTGGTAGAAGAAACATTAATATTGTTTACTATTGAAACGTTAGAAGTTGTATTAGTGG
>JBKBIN010000103.1:0-542 GCA_046296715.1 Candidatus Ratteibacteria bacterium | reverse complement strand
GACCGTATGTCATTTCTTGGTTTTGCTGAAGTTGTCAAACATTTGCCATTCATCAGAAAAGTTCAGAGCCAATTAATTGAAGAAGTTAAAATCAGAAAAACAAAGTTTGCAATTTTGATTGACTATCCGGGCTTCAATTTAAGTATCGCAAAAAAATTAAAAGCTATTGATGTTGAAATTTTTTATTACATCTCTCCACAAGTCTGGGCCTGGGGCAAAGGTCATGTAAAAAAAATAAAAAAACTTGTAAATAAAATGTTTGTTGTCTTCCCTTTTGAAGAAGAATTTTACAGAGAAAAAGGGGTGAATGCAGAATTTGTCGGGAATCCATTGGTTCGGGAGTTAACTGAATATCAATTCCTTTCAAAAGAAGATTTGATAAAAAAATTTGGTCTGCAGGAAGATAAAGAAATTTTACTTCTGCTGCCCGGAAGCCGTAAGCACGAAGTAAAAGATATTTTACCTCAGGTTTATTCTGCAGCAAAAAAAATTTCTGAAAGTTTCAATATGCAGACTGTTGTTGCCTGCGCTTCATCTGTTGA
>JBKBIN010000102.1:0-542 GCA_046296715.1 Candidatus Ratteibacteria bacterium | reverse complement strand
CAATGACAGCCCCTTCATAATGATATTCTCCTAAAGAGTCTGTTTCTCCCATTTTATTATACCCATTATAAAAACAATTAATTTCAAGGTTTGGAATTCCTTTAAAGGATTCACTAATACTTATTAAGTTCTTTTTGAAATTTTTATTTGATGTTTCAAATACGTCAGTAATCTGAATTGTGTCCGGAATAAAAAAAGGAGTCAATACCACAAAACTTGAGTCAATTCTCCAAGTTCCTTGTGTCTTTTTCATTTGAGTATCGTCCAAGTATGTGAATTCATATGTGCTGTCAATTTTTAATTCTAATAGATTCTGAAAATGGCATCTCCAATACATGTCATAACATAGTCGATATTTCCCAAATCCAATCTCTTGACTTAAAGCTGTCATTGAGAAAATAAATGAAATTATAAGTACTAATAATGTTCTCATTGTCTTTTTTATAATGCCACCTAACGGTCGAGTGTATGTGCCGTAAGGGATTGCGGACTACTTTCCTGTCGAAATACACCGAAGTTTGAGCGGGCTAATATGTTTGAAT
>JBKBIN010000101.1:0-546 GCA_046296715.1 Candidatus Ratteibacteria bacterium | reverse complement strand
GGGCTATAACTTTTTACGATAAAGCAAGGGAAAATGGAATTAAACCTATCATAGGTGCAGAATTATATATTACTCATGATAGAAAATTCAAAGGTAAACAACAGGAACAGGAAGATGTAAAAGTTTCTGGGTATCACTTAGTTTTATTGGCCAAGAATTTCCAAGGATATAAAAATTTGGTTAAGTTAGTAACTATTGGTAATTTAGAAGGTTTTTATTATAAACCAAGAATAGATAAAGAAGTTTTATCTAAATATTCAGAAGGATTAATAATGCTTACATCATGTTTAGCGGGGGAGATACCTCAAGCAATCCTCTACGAAGATAAGCAAAAATTAAAGAAGAATCTTGATGATTATATCTCTATATTTGGTAAAGAAAATGTGTTTGTAGAGTTTCAATATCATGGTATAGATGAGCAAATTAAGGTTAATACGGAACTTATAAAAATAGCCAAAAGTTATGGATTGAAAAGGGTTATAACAAATGACTCTCATTATTTAAATAAGGAAAACTATGAAGCACATGATATTTTATTATGTGTTC
>JBKBIN010000100.1:0-552 GCA_046296715.1 Candidatus Ratteibacteria bacterium | reverse complement strand
TAACTATGACAAGCATTGCATCATCAGGCAAAAGTTTCCTCGAAATTATTTTTTTCCAATCAACATTATTTTCCTCAAGGAACCCATAAAATTCATGCTTTCTAAAACATCGTGCTACTAATTTTTCTTCAAAATAGACATCAATCCCTGCTCGTTTTTTTGATTTTTTTAAGCTATATCCCGGAATTTTTTCTAATAATTTATACAGATCAACTTTTTCTTCAAAATTTAATCCGGTTAATGTCGTTGAACCACCTTTTCCCCCTTTTATCATAATAATACCTCAAAAAGATTAGGATTATTTTTTTTATCCTCAATATATGCTCTTAATCTTTTTATTGATAAAGAGATATATTCATCTTCAAGTTCACAACCAACAAAAAATCTATTTAATTTTATTGCAGCTATACCTGTAGTCGAACTGCCGGCAAAAGGATCAAAAATAAAATCACCTGCTTTAGTACTTGCTAAAACTATCCTCTCAAGAAGCTTAAGAGGTTTTTGAGTAGGATGTTTGCCAAATCTTTTTTCTTCTTTATTTGGTGCTGGAAT
>JBKBIN010000099.1:0-554 GCA_046296715.1 Candidatus Ratteibacteria bacterium | reverse complement strand
AGTAAATCGATATTGTTTAAAATATTTATTCTAAACATGAAAATAAAATAACAATTATATCGATTGTGCTTCACTCATATATAAAAATTTTTATAAGAATAAATTCTAAATTAAAATTTCATTAACTAATTTTGATGAAAAATATGGAGAAATAAGATGCGTCTTTGTGTTAATATAGATCATGTTGCAACCTTAAGACAGGCAAGAGGGGAATTCGAACCTGATCCAATTACAGCTGCTTTAATTTGTGAAATTGCAGGTGTTGATGGTATTGTCTGCCATTTAAGAGAAGATAGAAGACATATAAACGATCGTGATGTTTATTTGTTAAGGGAGCTTGTTAAAACAAAATTTGATCTTGAAATGTCAATGGATCCACAGATTGTTTCAATTGCTTGTAAGGTAAAACCTGATCTTGCTACACTTGTTCCAGAAAGAAGACAGGAACTGACCACAGAGGGTGGATTAGATGTTGTTAAATATTTTGAAAGAGTAAAAGAAGTTGTTGAAGAACTTCATTCAAATAAAATAGAGGTTAGTCTTTTTGTTGACCC
>JBKBIN010000098.1:0-556 GCA_046296715.1 Candidatus Ratteibacteria bacterium | reverse complement strand
CCTTGAACATGTGTAGCACCATTTACAACTGCTATAATGGTATTTGCCACAGCACAATCGGAGTCATTATGAGCATGCATCCCTATTGGGCTTTTAACAGCATCCCTTACTTTTTTAAAAATTGTTTCTACTTCTTGAGGGAGTGTACCTCCGTTGGTATCACAAAGAACAAGGCAGTCTGCTCCTGCTTCTTCTGCTGCTTTTAAACATTTAATGGCATAATCGGCATTATCCTTAAAACCATCAAAAAAATGTTCAGCATCAAAAAAAACTTTATTTGCATATTTTTTAAGATAATTTATGGTATTAAATATCAAATCAAGATTTTCTTCAAGAGAAATTTTAAGTGCCTCTGTTACATGAAAATCCCAGCTCTTACCAAAAATAGTGACCACTTCTGTTTCAGCAGCTATTAAGGTTTTAATGTTTTGATCTTTATGAACTTTTATTTTAGGCCTATGAGTACTACCAAAAGCAACAATTTTAGCATTTTTAAGTTTAAGTTTTTTTACTTTTTTGAAATACTCTGCATCTTTAGGATTAGAACCAGGCCATC
>JBKBIN010000097.1:0-557 GCA_046296715.1 Candidatus Ratteibacteria bacterium | reverse complement strand
TAGTAGGTTAATTCAAATCTAACTTGATCATTACCCTTGCCTGTTGCTCCATGGGCAACAGCTTCTGCCTTTTCTTTTATGGCAATTTCAATTTGTTTTTTTGCAATTAAAGGTCTTGCAATTGAAGTTCCCATGAGGTATCCTGACTCATACACGGCATTTGCTCTTAACATGGGTAAAACATATTCTGTGACAAATTCTTCTTTTAAATCCTCTATGTATACCTTAGAAGCACCAGTTTTCTTTGCTTTTTCTGCAATTTTTTCAAAATCTTCTTCTTGACCAATGTCAGCACAGAAGGCTATCACTTCAGCTGAATACTTTTCCTTTAACCATCTTATAGCTACAGACGTATCAAGTCCGCCTGAGTAGGCTAAAACTATTTTCATTCTTGCCCCCTTCAAATTTCAAAGTTTAAGTTTTATTTTAACAAATTATTTTATTCTGCTATAATAAATTTTTGTTGCAATACCTTAATTTGGGTGACAAAAAAGAGGAAAACTTTTAACAAATCACAACAAAAGGAGGATAAATGCTGAGAGATAAATTCTGTGCAG
>JBKBIN010000096.1:0-560 GCA_046296715.1 Candidatus Ratteibacteria bacterium | reverse complement strand
TATTTTTCATGACTATTTGTTATGAGCTTTGCCAAAAGATTATAGTTTTCTTTTTCAAGATCTATAGAAGTATTGTTTGGAAAAAATGGGTTAATTTGTTTAAAAAAATCAATTACATTTTTAAATAATAAAGATTTTTTGTAATTTAAGATATCTTCAAAGGCTTGATTTACTTTTAAAATAATTCCCTTTTTATCTACTAAAGCAATGCCTATATCAAGTGTAGCTATAATTTTTTCTAATTTTTTCATTTCTTCACTGAGTTTTTGAGTAGTGATGCTTAAAGTTTCACTTTTTATTTGTAAGTTTTCTTCTAAAATATTAGCAGACTCTTCGAGTTCTTTCTTATATCTGTTTTGTTTATAATAAAGATATAAAATTATACCTGTTATACAACCACCAATTATGCTTAAAAAGATATATAATATAAGAGCTTTCCTTTTAGTTTTTTTTATTTCTTCTTTAAGATAAGCATAAGGGCCTATCATAAGTTCTCTTTGCATAATAAAAACTTTAAAAGGATCGTAAGGTAGAGACAAACCAAGATTGGATTGAGGAAT
>JBKBIN010000095.1:0-569 GCA_046296715.1 Candidatus Ratteibacteria bacterium | reverse complement strand
GGAAGACAACCACTTTATATGCACTTTTGGAAAAAATTGTGTCTACTAACAAAAACATTCTTACTATAGAAGATCCTGTTGAAATCTCTCTGCCTGGTATATATCAATCAAATATAAATCCTGAAAAAAACTGGGATTTTTCTGTGGCATTAAAAGCAATTTTAAGATCCGACCCTGATGTAATTATGGTGGGAGAAATTAGAGATATTGAAACAGCTAAAATGGTTGTTCAGAGTGCTTTAACTGGACACCTTGTTCTTTCTACTTTACATACTAAGGATAGTTTCAGTGTTCCATTAAGATTGATTGATATGGGTATTCCTTCATTTCTGGTAAATGCTGCACTAATTGGGATTATAAATCAAAGATTGGTAAGAATTAATTGCCCTTATTGTTTGGAAAATTATAATCCTGAAAAAAAGTTTGTAGAAATGTTAGGTATTGAAAAAGATAGTTTTATCCATGGTAGAGGATGCAAAAATTGTGCTTATACAGGTTTTTCTGGTAGAATAGGAGTATTTGAGATTTTAACAATAAATGAGGAGTTAGCAAAAGCGATTGTTGAAGAC
>JBKBIN010000094.1:0-608 GCA_046296715.1 Candidatus Ratteibacteria bacterium | reverse complement strand
GTTTGAGGTTTAGGAATATCTTTATATCCTAAAGACATTTTATATAAAAGTGATTTGTTATTTATAAATTCAATTATTTTTTTATACAATTTTTCTTCCCAATTTTTTCTTTGATATATAACTTCAACACAATTATATTTTTTTAAAAACTCTGCGTTCCAGTTCTGATGCAATTCTGCTGCTGTTGGTAGAGGAATAAGTATTGCTGGTTTTTTAAAATGTATAAGCTCACTTATAGTCATTGCTCCAGCACGAGAAATTACCAAATCTGATATTGTATATAACTTTTCAATTTCTTGAAAATAAGGAAATATTTTGTGGGATAAAATTAATTTTTCATATTCTTTTTCAACTTTCTTAAAATCCAAAAAACCACTAATATGTATTATTTGGACATTTTTAAAATTTTCTAAATTATTTTTTAATATTTTTAAAACAAGTGAATTTTGATTATCAGTTTTGAATTTACCTGGGGAAGGATGAAGAACAAAAATTTTTTCAAAATTTGTTTCAATCTTATCTTTTTCTTTTAGATATATTAAAGGAATATTCTTTTCTTTTATCTTTTTTAACAATTCAATATAGCCTGATTCAAAAGAAATTGTTGG
>JBKBIN010000093.1:0-619 GCA_046296715.1 Candidatus Ratteibacteria bacterium | reverse complement strand
CAATTAATATCCTTTTTTCTATTCTTTGTATTTTTTTAATTATTAGTTGTGCTGAAAGAAAAATTTACTTACCAGATGGAAAAGACAGGAGGGATTTTCCACAAGAGATTGACAAAGAAGAAAAAAAAGTCAGTGAAGATTCTACTTTGGATTTAGAAAAAGAGAAACTGCCTTATTCAGAACCCTTGCAGATTATAAAGAAGCTTAATGAAGAAGTGGAAGATATTTATTTTGATTTTGACAGTTATGACATAAGGCCTGATGCAATTCCTACTTTGAAAAAGATTGCTACTGCCTTACAGAAGTATCCAAAGATAAAGGTAATAATTGAAGGACATTGCGATGAAAGAGGAACAAATGAATACAATTTTGCCTTAGGCCAAAAGAGAGCTTACTCTGCCAAGCAGTATCTCATGTCCTTAGGAGTTGTCTCTGGAAGAATTGAAATCATAAGTTATGGAGAAGAAAAACCTCTTTGCACAGAACAAAATGAAAATTGTTGGCAGAGAAACAGAAGAGCCCATTTTGTATTTATAGAGGAGGGAAAATGAATATTAAGGTAATACTGGGAGGATTGTTATTTTTATTTCTTTCAGGCTGTATGACAACAGGAGAAATG
>JBKBIN010000092.1:0-637 GCA_046296715.1 Candidatus Ratteibacteria bacterium | reverse complement strand
ATTCTCCACCTGAGATTTCTGCCATGATTCTGCAGAAACTTAAACAGGCTGCTGAAGATTATTTAGGAGAGCCTGTAACAGAAGCTGTCATCACCGTACCTGCTTATTTTGATGACAGTCAGCGTCAAGCAACTAAGGATGCTGGAAGAATAGCAGGCTTAAATGTTTTAAGAATAATAAATGAGCCTACAGCAGCAGCTCTTGCCTATGGCCTTGACAAGAAAAAGGAAGAAAAAATAGCAGTTTATGATCTTGGTGGTGGTACTTTTGACATTTCAATTCTTGAAATAGGAGAAGGAGTTATAGAGGTAAAGGCAACAAATGGTGATACTTATCTTGGAGGAGATGATTTTGATATAAGAATTATGGATTGGCTCATTGAGGAATTCAAAAAGCAAGAGGGAATAGATCTCCGTAAAGATAGAATGGCATTGCAAAGGCTTAAAGAGGCTGCAGAAAGAGCTAAAATAGAGCTTAGTTCTGCTATGGAAACAGAGATTAACTTACCTTTTATAACTGCAGATGCTTCAGGTCCAAAGCATCTACTTATGAAACTAAGCCGTGCGAAACTGGAACAGCTTGTGGATGATCTAATTCAAAGAAGTCTTGAACCTTGTAAAAAGGCACTGGCTGATGC
>JBKBIN010000091.1:0-646 GCA_046296715.1 Candidatus Ratteibacteria bacterium | reverse complement strand
CTATGATTTCCTCTCCGACTTTAATTTTACTTTTCTTTTTTATCTCCCATATTCTTCCCATTTTCATCACCTCCTTTCTTTATTTTCATATAATTTTTTCAATTTCTTTAAAATCTATATAGTCTATGTTGACGTCTATTACACACATGAATTTTGTGTTATGGATGAAGACTATTTTATCTAATTTTTCTAAATCTATATCATTGTAAAAAGGAGAACTTGAATTCTTAATTATTGAGGTATGATTTTCGTTGAACTGATTCTTACAGATAAGTAAATCAGTTTTATAATGTTCAAAAATCTCTTTTGCCAATGAAGGGAACTCTTTTGGGCTTAATTTCGTGTATGCAACTTTAATGTCTTTTATTCCCACAATTTGAACATCTTTTAATACTTTTTCAATCTTTGAGTAATTTTCAATTACTTGTTTAATTGCCGTGAACAAGACATCATATTCTGAATTCTGAAAAATTTGTAAAACAATTCTTTCTAAGAATTCAGACAGTAATTTATAATCTGTAACTTTACCTGTTTTATCTCTTTCTGAAATTACTTCTAACACTTTCTTAAACTTCTCAGGCAAATTAGGTAAAAATTTTGAAGCTATTAATACACAAGAGGAAGGTAGAGATGCGTCTTGATGATG
>JBKBIN010000090.1:0-647 GCA_046296715.1 Candidatus Ratteibacteria bacterium | reverse complement strand
GGGTTATTCTGAGCTAAGAGTACCGGCTAGAAATATGTTTATATTCAACTTTGTTTTATCAGTGCTTACATCTATTGGTATAAATTATATACTTAGAACCATCAATTTTTCAAAATCAAAAATGAAAATCTTTTTTAAATTGTACGTTCTCCCATATTTATGTTTTATTCTTAGTTTATAATATTCCTGATAAAATTTTGAAAAGAATTGTATTTTTAGGAATTTTTCTGGTGATAGAAAAGGTTTTTTTATTTTTTTCATTAAAAAAAACGGAAGGTTAATCACGACTACGAAAATTAAATAATTAATAAAAACCTTCCAATTTAATTTTATCAATTAATTTGAAAATTTTCTCTAAAATTTTGTTGATAAATTTCAAATTACAACTTTTTCTTTTTCCAAAAGCTCAAAAAAGTTTTCAAAAAGTTTAGCAACTAAAATTGGACCAGTACCACCGGGAGTTGGAGTAATCAAGGCTGCTTTATCTTTTAATTTTTCAAAATCTTTTTCTTTTTCTGCCTCCTTTAATTTTTCTGAAATCTCTTTTAATTTTTCTCTTAAAGAAATCAAATAAATTTCTTTTTGGCAAAAATCAATTTCTTCTAAGGCTTTTTCTTTCTCAATATCCTCAATTTCAGCTCTCAAGG
>JBKBIN010000089.1:0-664 GCA_046296715.1 Candidatus Ratteibacteria bacterium | reverse complement strand
TCAAATGATACAAAAAAGATAATCTTTGAAGCTTTTAAATATGACAATAAAAACTATCCTGATTTGTACATATTACTTGCTAAAAGTTATGAATATAAAAACTCTAAAAATTATAAAAATTTATACAAACATATTTTTACAATTGTTTATCCTCCTCAAGAGTATGTAAATTTAATGGATATTAGATTCACAACTTTTGGAGACGTAATAGCTGAAGCTTATGTAAGGTATTTATTAGAAGATTTTATAACTTGCCAAACTCAAAAAGATAAAAAAGAATGTGAAAAGGTAGCAATTTATCTTTATGATCCAATTGTAAAATATAAAATTAAAACAAACATAGAAGAATTTTATATCCTCGGAGCTATCTCTTCTTATATAAGAGCAAAGGAAATTTATAAAAATGATTATAAAGCTTCCCAGAATTATTTCCTTAGAACCAAAATTTTATTGGAAACAGCTTTATATCAAACAAAAGATCTTGCGATTTTCTATTACTATACCGTAAATCACCTCTATCTTAATGATTACGATACAGCTTTTGAATTATCCAAAAAAATAAAATAGAATTTTTATTCGTAACAGATGGATCAACAGATAAAACACCTGAAATAGTAAAAGAAGAAGCTTCTAAAAATTCGAACATTAAATTATTTCATAAACC
>JBKBIN010000088.1:0-665 GCA_046296715.1 Candidatus Ratteibacteria bacterium | reverse complement strand
ATTCCTGTATTACCTGTAATTAGAAAGTAGGAGCCTTTATACCAACCAAAAAATCTTCTTGAAAAATTAGGAAATAGCCAATTAATTGTTAAAGGCTGATTTTTATTTTTTCTTTCAAGATTATATTTGATTTTAGCTAAAATATTCGTCACTCCTTGTGCTAATTTGAGCATCTATGTCTTTCCATTTTGAGTGTATTATAAAATTAGCGAGAGTACAGTGTATTTCAGGAACTTGTTTTGTTTGATTATTAGGAGCATTTAGTTCACAAGCTCTTTTAACTTTTTCAATAATTTCATTGTGAAGTTCTCTATTTCCGTTAATACTTTCATAGTAATAATTAGCATATCCTAAAGGGCCTTCTATAAACTTACCATCTAAAGTCATACTTGGTTTTAAGCCTTTACAATCAAACTTAGAAGTTCCAAAATATTTTGGATAAACATCATATAACTCTCTGAAAAATGTAATTATTTCTTCTTTGTTTGCTACTTTTGTTTCTAATATCAAACTAAGAACTTTTTTACCTTTCTTTGTAAGAACAGCAGAATCAGGAAATAAACCATTCCATTTTTCTGAAATATATCCTAAGTCATAAAGAGAATTAACATCTTCTTTTGAAATAGAATTAGAAAGTTCATTTATCCATTCATAAAGAGAAGATA
>JBKBIN010000087.1:0-672 GCA_046296715.1 Candidatus Ratteibacteria bacterium | reverse complement strand
TCCCAAAAGTACAAGGCATTGTACTTGGAGACCTGGATATACTCGGAGGTGTAAAGAAGGAGAAAGAGAAGTGATAGTTGAAGGATGTATAGATTTTTGTGAATGGAAACCTTTTCTTGTATGTCGTTGTAAAAGTATAAAAGGTGGAGGTGCATATATAATAAAACTTAAGGATTGTTGGTATGAATAATATGAACCTTTTATACAAATGAAGAAAATATTAATTATAGTAGTGGTATTCTTCTTTAATTTAGTCATTAAAATATATTCTCAACAAGATTCTCTATGTGGGATAAAATCTCTTCTTGTTGTTTATAAACTTTTTGGTATTAATCCTGATTATAAAGAAATGACTTATTTAATCAAAAAATATCCAAATGGAATGAGTATGTATGCGCTATATAAAATTTTGAATAGAAGGGGATTATATGTAGAAGGGATTAAAATGAGTTTAAAAGAATTATCCCAAGTGAATCTTCCTGCAATTTGTTATTTTTATCCACGAAAAGAAATACACCAATCTTATTATTAAAACATTCAATCTAAAAGAAAGAAAAAACAAAATAATATTTGAAGATCTAATAAAAAGAGTAAAAAAAATTGAAAGTAGTGTATATAAAGTGGATTACTTTGAAATGTTAAACCTAAATACTGTTATAAAAACTTAATTTC
>JBKBIN010000086.1:0-686 GCA_046296715.1 Candidatus Ratteibacteria bacterium | reverse complement strand
GTGTAGATATTGTTATGTTCAATCTGAGAAATATTCGAAGACACGAGATCTTTCTTATGTAAAAGTCAAATATAACATTTTGGATATATTATTAAAAGAAATATCAAAGTATAAAAGAAAATATTTTTCAGGCGTTGTATATCTTGGTACTTCTTCTGATCCTTACCAACCTAAAGAAAAAGAGTATTTTCTTTCTTTTAAAATACTTTCTTTGATATTAAGCCATACTTCTTATAATATACACATTTTTACAAAATCGTCATTAATTTTGAAAGATATAGATTTGTTTAAAAAATTTAGTGATAGAATAAATATTTCTATTAGTATGATAACTACAAATGAAGAAATTAAAAAAATTTTTGAACCAAATTCAGATAATATAGAAAAAAGGTTAGATTGTATTAAAAATTTAACTTCAGAAGGAATCAATTGTGGATGTTCTATTATGCCAATATTGCCTTATATCACAGATTCAGAACAAAATTTTGAAGAATTATTTTTTAATTTAAGAACTCGGATGAATATAATCTATATGATTAAGATAATCAATTAGAAAGCTTAATTTGTATATTTAATTAAATTCTTTCAGCAACTTTCAATCTATTTAATGCTCTATGAAGTGCAAATTGCGCACGATTAAAGTCTAAATCCGGATTTTTTTCAGAAATACGTTTTTTAGCTCTATC
>JBKBIN010000085.1:0-720 GCA_046296715.1 Candidatus Ratteibacteria bacterium | reverse complement strand
GAAAATGATATCTGAAAATAATAACATTAGTAAATATATTATCAATTTTTTAGATATTAAATCATTCCAAATATATTCCCTTTTATCAAAAAAACATTTAACTCTTTTAAACGATCATCCAATTTATAAAAATTTAAAAAGCAAAGATTTTATAAATTTAATTAATTATTCAGAAATATTTAGTATCGAAAATAAAGATATTAATAATTATATTAGTCAAAAATGGAAATTAGTAAAAAAAACAAAAAATCCAAATTTTAATTTTCTAAATTTTTTAATCAAAATAAATATTGAAACAAATAAAATTTTTAGATTTTACATAAAAAATTCAGACAACTGTGAAATAAAATATTTAAATTTTTTAATAAAAAAAGGAGCAGATATACATGCAAAAAATGACTATGCATTAAGACTGGCATCTAAAAACGGTCATTTGGAAACAGTCAAATTTTTAATAGAAAATGGAGCAAATATACATGCTGATAATGATTATGCATTGAGATGGGCTTCCAACAACGGACATTCGGAAGTAGTTAAATTATTAATCGAAAATGGTGCTGACATTAATGTTATTAAAAATTGAAAAAAAAATAGAATTGAATTATTTTTTTATTATGCAAAAGAGTGATGTTAAAAAGCGTATAGAAGAATTAAGAAAGCTAATAGCCTATCACGATTATCTCTATTATGTTAAAGACTCTCCAGAAATTTCAGACGCTG
>JBKBIN010000084.1:0-748 GCA_046296715.1 Candidatus Ratteibacteria bacterium | reverse complement strand
ATATAAACTCTTCTTTACTCTCACACCTATCTAATTGTGGTATATAAAATTCATTATCGTCTGTTTGATGACTCCTTTCTACAAATGCATTATATTCTTTCTTCCCTTTTGGTATATGGATCAATTTCGCATTTAATTTACTGAATATCTCTCTGTTTAAATACTCAAGTTTTGCTACTGATTTACCACCAAATTCTTCTCCATTATCTGTCTGTAAAGTTATTGTCTCTCTTATCCCAAATCTCCTTAAAAAATATATTATACTCATTAGAAAAATTAAACCATTTGTAAAACTCTTTGTGTATGAATAACTTAAAAATCTTATCCTTGTTTTTACATCTATCGCTGTCCATTGGTAATTTGGTATATTTATCTTTTCTGCATGGACTATTATCTGTTGACTTAATGTGGTTCTGTCGTATATCTCCTTTAAATCTACTTCAAAATGACTTAATGGATAAATCTGTTCAAAATCATAAAACCTCACTCTTTTTCTATATCTACTCCTTTTATACTTCCCACTTACATTATATCTTTTTAATACATACCTTACTGTACTCTCTTTCACTTCTATACCTTTCTCTCTTAAATTCCTTGCTATCCTTGCTCTACCATATCCTGTCTTTTCCCTCTCTGCTATTATTATACTCTCTATATAAACTGGTGTCTTATTTGGACTATTTTTTGGCCTCCTTGATAAATCCTTTAATCCATTTTCTCCTTTCTCTTTATATCTCTTTATTATCTT
>JBKBIN010000083.1:0-758 GCA_046296715.1 Candidatus Ratteibacteria bacterium | reverse complement strand
TTTTCTTTCAAAAATTGAAAAAATTGATAATGCAATCATAGTTGCAGAAGAGTATGAAATCCCATCACAAGAATGCTCATTTTCTTCAGTTAAGATTTTAAACACAGAAAAATATCTTAAATACGATGTAATATATCATAAACATCCCTTTCAAAGTTCATCTTTTTCAAAAACTGATGAAGATTATATAAACTCTAACTTTAAACTTTCAATATTAATCTCATCTTCTGGGTTATCTAAAGCATCTTTTAGATTAAAGTATGAAAATATTCTTTTTCAAATTGAAACGACAAATATTAAAATAATATATCCTCGATTGAAAATAAAAGTTGATTATTCAAAATTTAAAACTTCAATAGCACAGTATTATTCTGGGTTTTTTTCTTTCAATAAAAAAGGAGGAATAAATGAAAAATGAATTAAAAAACAGGAAAGAAGAGATAAATCAAGTAATCAAAGCAATAGAAGAGGGAATTAAAGAAGGAATTGAAAAAGAAAAGAAATATAAAACAAATGGTTCAATCATCACTCTTGAATATGGTAATACTAAAAAGATTTATTATGAGCAAGACTTTACTGGTTGTGGATGGGTAAATATTAGATTTCTCAGAAGTAAAGAAAACAATAAAAAACTTTTAAAAATTTTAAAATATTTACAAAAAAATAACACGTTTAAACTAAAACTCTGGAAAGATTACTTCGCAGGATACCGTTTCACAGTATTAGACAGGGGTTATTCAAATGGAAGAATTGCACAA
>JBKBIN010000082.1:0-867 GCA_046296715.1 Candidatus Ratteibacteria bacterium | reverse complement strand
CCCGTTATTTTTTTATTTTCAATTAAATATAAATATTTTAAATTTATTAATTTTTTTATTCCTTCATTTGTTATATTTTCATTATAGTTTAATTTTAAATTTTTTATATTAATTAAATTTTTTATTCCTTCATTTGTTATTTTTTTATTATACGATAAATTTAATTTTTTTAATTTTTTTTTTTTTTTATTCCTTCATCTGTTATACCATTATTATTACAATATAAATTTAATTTTTTTAAATTTATTAATTTTTTTATTCCTTTATTTGTTATTTTTTTATTATCAAATAAATTTAAATATTTTAAATTTATTAAATTTTTAATTCCTTCGTCAGTAATATTTATATTTTCAAATAAATTTAAATTTTTCAAATTAATTAAATATTTTATTCCTTTATTTGTTATTTTATCATTTTTTTCTAAATTTAATTTCTTTAAATTTATTAATTTTTTTATTCCTTTATCTGTTATTTTATGATTCCATTTTAATTTTAATTTTTTTAAATTAATTAATGAATATTTTGTAATATCAGATTGATCTATTAATAAATAATTTAAATTTATTAAATTTTCAAATGAATCTTGTGTAATATTATTAACACATTTTAATATTAATTCTTTTAATTTTCTCAATTGTTTAATTCCTTGATTTGTAATTTTTGTGTTAAAAAATATTTTTAATATTTTTAAATTGATTTTATTTTTTTTTTTATATTTTTAAAATTAATATAAATGATAAAAAAATTATTATCATTTAATATTTTAAATTTATTAATAAATAATCATCTTCTATAATGATATTAATTTTTATAATTAATTTCGGAAAAATATTATATATAATAGGTTGAATATTGATATTATTATTA
>JBKBIN010000081.1:0-880 GCA_046296715.1 Candidatus Ratteibacteria bacterium | reverse complement strand
AAGCTTGGTTTTCCACATACTCATAATATTTCTTCTGTGACTTGGTTTTTTCTGAAGTGGGTTCTATAGAAACAATTTCGTTTTTTCTTATAGCAACGCCGTTTATGGTAATGAAATCTACTTTTTGATTTAATACTTCTTTTATTTTTCCAAATTCCGATGCTGTAACTACAAAATGGTTTTTGTTTTTCATTAATATTTTAACGTTTTTGCCGGGTTCAACTGATAAATTGAATACAGACTCGTTTTGTATTTCAGGTATGTTCAAAAACTTGTCGATATAATCCACATCCTCGCGGTTCGGATTTTTACGCCTGAATAGAATAGTTAAAGTCAGTTTGTCTCTCCAGAACGAGTCTTTTCTTGCATTCTCAATTGCTTTTTTAATTTCGTCGACCGAATAAACTTTTCTCCATTCAATGTAATTTCGTTCAAATCCCTCCGTAGACTTAGTTTTTTTGTTAAAAACTGTATTATAATGAGAAACTATGTCATCCAGTTCTTGTTTGAACGCTTCTGCTACAACCTTTTTGCCTTTTACAACCTTTTCTTTCTCGTTTTTTGCGAATATATCGCTTTTAAAATCGTCATTTAAATAGACAAATCTTATCAAACCGCCGCGGAATTTGGGCATGTAGGTTACCTCGATAAAACCAAGTTTTTTCAGCTTGGTAATACAATTAGTAACGGTTTGCTCACTGCAACGCAAAATTTCTGCCAGTTTCCTGTTAGAAAAATAGAAAGTTTTAGATGTCTTGCAAAAAAAGTAGATAAATCCCGCCACCAAGCCTTGTAATGGGGTTAGCCTGTACTTGCGTACTATTTCTATATACCACGGTATAAACTCCGGTATAAACTCGGTATTTTTTTGTACTACCTC
>JBKBIN010000080.1:0-905 GCA_046296715.1 Candidatus Ratteibacteria bacterium | reverse complement strand
TTCAGAAGGAATTTCTTTTTCTGGTTCATATGGGTTTTTATCCATATCAGAGTCGTCATATCTTGCTATTTCCCATAATCCATTTAATGGAAATTCTTGTCTTTCATTTGTATTTTTTTTAAGTTCAATTTTAAAAATATTTTTCCTTGCCATTATATCTATTTCTTGATTATAAATTTCATTAGGTTTTAATATGCCATCAGGAAGAAAATCTCCTTTTATAAATGCTATACAATCAATACCAAAAATCAATCTATCTCTATTAGGTTCCTTAAATCTGAAAATAATTTTATGATCTCCTTCTTTCAATCTTATTTTACCAACTTTTATCCAAGCAACTTCGCACCACACACTTACTTCTATTGGGTTTGTAGTTTGAATATCTGAAGGAAGTAATTGCCAATCGTTATCGTCAATTTTCCATTCTAAAGGTGCTCTTACCCATTCATATCCAATTCTAAACCAAATATCATAATCATCCTCTTTTATAACTTTAAAATTATACTCAATTATTATCCCTTCGTTCGGTAATTTTGTTGGTATATCTTCTTTGTTTAGAACACAAGTTACCCAAGAACGATTTGATAAAATTTCTGGTCTTTGTCCTGACCAGATGTCAAGTTTAAAGTTGCTTTTTGTGAAATTTTCTCCTTCTATCCAAATATAATCAGAAGAAAAAATAAGATCCGCAATTAAAAAAAATAAAAAAGATAATCTTTTCATTCCAAAACTCCTTTTTCAAATTTTTTTAATTTAATTTTTTTTCTTTCTATAATCTCTTTTACTTTATCGTCTGTTAAAATCATAAAATCAAATTTTCTTTTCTCAATTATTGAATCTGAATTTTCCCAGTAAGTTGAATAAAAATTCATTTCATCTGTTTGAATTGTTGGGTGAGTGATAAG
>JBKBIN010000079.1:0-952 GCA_046296715.1 Candidatus Ratteibacteria bacterium | reverse complement strand
CCCATTGCCTGTGCAAGTTTTTTTGTATCATGTGGGTCAATTGGACATCCTCCATGACCTGGTCCATAGAAAAAATTAATTTTACTGTTTGCAACAGGAGTAAAATGTAAGCAAGTATTTCTCCATCCGGAAGGTAAAGGTTTTATAGGAGATGCAATCAAACCAAATTCTGCATTGAAATTTTCTATTTTCCCTTTTTTTCTTACAAAATTGATTTTCATTTCAACAACTTCTCCTTCCTTTACAATTTCACAAGTTGGATAATCTTTCCCAAGAATCCAATTATGGTCATTATCACTAAACCAATGGAGAGCAATTTTATCATCTGTTAAACAAACATATGGAACAAAATCAGCAATTTCATCGCTTTTCCATATAATTCCCTCTTTACTTACTTCTCCAAAAACAGGCGACCAGCCACCAGCAGTGGAAAAAAAATATTTTGCATTTTTCTGATTAATAGGAATTGAAAGAAAAATTCTATCAAAATTTAAATTTCCTTTTTCTGGGACAATTGCTTCCATTTTATAATAAATCATCCCATCAAACTCAATATAACCATCAAATTTAAATATGATATCCTCAATTTTGTACTCTCCTATAAAATCAACTCTCTCATCTAACTTCCTTGTGATTTTAAATGGTTTTGAAATTTTTGCAGGAATAATCTTTCCTGAATTTTCAACATATAAATTTATACTTTTAGGAAGCATCTCCTCATTTTGATTTCTTATTCTTTCAGGTAATACTCCTTTAAACTCAATCTCTCTACCCCATAGATTTACAATAAAAGAACCTTTCTTTTCTTTTAGTGTTATTTTTTCAAAAGGTGGTGCTACTTTTATATTTTTACCGAAATTGTTTCCAAGAAAGATAAATTCTTTTTTCAAATCTTTATGTTCAAAAGTATCAATTTTTTCTTCAAGAACTTTTCCCTCTTTGCTTAAAAACT
>JBKBIN010000078.1:0-1012 GCA_046296715.1 Candidatus Ratteibacteria bacterium | reverse complement strand
CTTTATTCCTTTGTACATTTTTTTTACCCGTTTCTTCATCCAGTGTAGCAAAGTTGTCAACTTGCTTGGGACTTCGCGCAATTTCGTTTGAAACACGTCTAGACCAGCTAGTTTTTACTTCTTCTTTGTTTGAAAAAGAAGAAGTATTTGGAGGCACTATCTTTGGCTTTCTGCCTCGTTTTTTCTTTTCAAGAGGCACCTTATTTTCTGTGTTTAAATCTTGTTTAACCTTTGGTTTTCTTCCTCGTTTTTTCTTTTCAGAAAGTATTTTCTCCTCTTGTACTTTTTCTGACGGTTTTTCAGAAAAAAGACCTTCCGCTGTCTCTTTCTTTTCTTCTACCTTTTCAATTTCTTTTTTTTCTATTTCCTCCACTTTTTCAACTTCTTTTTTATCCATTTCCTTTACTTTTTCCATTCCCTCTACTTTTTCCATTTCTTTTTTTCTAATCCCCATAATTTTTCCATTTCTTTTTTTTTTAATTCTCTTTCTAAAAGTTCTTGTTTCTTTTTTTTTTCAGCCTCTTTTTCTTCTTCTCTTTGTTTAATCATTGCGTATAAAAAAGAAAGAAGAAAATTTATTCTTTCTGCCCTATTCTCACCTACCTGCTTGCTATATATACTACTTACATTCCTCACAACTTTTTTATAATTAGAAGAAAAAGAATAAAGTTTATAAAAAAAATATTGTAACTCGTAAGGCAATTTGTACATATTTGGTATAAAAACATCATCTATCACAAGAGTTCTTTGAAAAGAAGGGACAAATATCGATGCTCTTTTAAGCATCGAGCAAATAACACATTATTTGTAAGTACATTTTTTTTATACATATCTCTTTTCGTCAATTCCTTCATTTATTATTCTTCTTTTTATCCTTTTTCTTATCTTTTTTTTTATCTTGCTCTTCTTCTGCTGGAACAAATTTATACCTCGAAGTTTTTTTTGCTGTCATTGCATTAGTTTTAGTACGCTGACCTCTTACTGGCAGTCCAAAAAGGAATCTTTGTCCCTT
>JBKBIN010000077.1:0-1125 GCA_046296715.1 Candidatus Ratteibacteria bacterium | reverse complement strand
GATAAAGGACTTTGGGAAAAATATAATCCACAAATTTATGGAACTTTACCAGGTATAATTTCTCAATTTTTTATTTCTCCAAAAAAAGTTATTGATTTTATTTATGATTTTACTTATCCAATTTTGAATGCAAAACCAAATATTTCTCATATTGCTTTATTTGAGCTTGAAAAAAAAGGAAAACTAAAATCAATCATTACTCAAAATATAGACAATTTACATCAAAAAGCAGGAAGTAAAAATATTATAGAACTTCATGGTAATTTATATAAATGGGTATGTAAAAAATGTAAAAAAAGAGAAATAATGACTGAGGATAAGTTGATGAAATTTGTTGAAGAAATTAAATTAATTCAAGGTAGAAAAAACTTAATTAGATATATTTTAAATTTTGTTAAATGTGAATGTAGTGGAAGAAAAAGACCTGAAATTGTTTTTTTTGGAGAATTATTGCCAGAAGAAGAATTTAGAAGAGCAGAACAAGAAAGTAAAAAAGCCGATTTATTTATTATAATTGGGACTTCAGGATTTGTCAGACCTGCATCTGACCTTCCTTATATTTCAAAACAAAACGGAGCAAAAATAGTAGAGATAAATTTAGAAGAAAGTTATTTTAATATTTCTGACCTAATTTTCAAAAAAAGGTCAACAGAGGTCTTTAAATATATAATTGAAAGAATATGAGAAGAATTTATTTTGGGAACGAGTGCTTTAGATTAAAAGACAGGTTTTATATAAGAGGAGAAACTTTTCATTATTTAAAAAATGTTTTGAGATTTAAAAAAGGGATTGTTTTTATAGGTTTTGATGGAACTGGGAAGGAGTTTACAGTTGAAATAGAAAAGATTGATAAAAAAGAAATTTTAGGGAAAATTTTGGAAGAAAGGGGAATTTATAGTTCTGAGTTAAATTTTAATCTTCAATTATTTCAATGTATTCCCAAAGGAGATAAATTTGATTTTATAATAAGAGAGGTTACTCAACTTGGGGTAAAAAAAATAGTGCCGGTTATAAGCAAAAGGACGATAGTGAGAATTTCAGAAGAAAAAATTGAAAATAAAATTAAAAGATGGAATAAAATTGCTGAAGAAGCATCAAAAATTTCAGGTAGAGTTTTTGTTCCTG
>JBKBIN010000076.1:0-1291 GCA_046296715.1 Candidatus Ratteibacteria bacterium | reverse complement strand
TTTGGACTATTTTTTGGCCTCCTTGATAAATCCTTTAATCCATTTTCTCCTTTCTCTTTATATCTCTTTATTATCTTGCTTACGAATCCAAAAGTAAGTTTTACTTAATAAAAAAGCGGAAGTAAAAAAATGACAAAATATCTCCCTTTTTAACCTACGAGGTGTTCTTTAAGGAAGAAGGTCTGATGTTTTCTTTTTAATAACTAACTTTTTATTTAATATGAGAATGCAAGGTCCGACCTCATTGAAAATTTAAACTTCTATATAATCTTCCTTTATAAAATTTTTATAACGAGAGAGATATTCGGAATTTGTTACTAAATGGATTTGAAATGGACTAAAAGAAGGTTTTATCTTTAATTTAATAAATCTTCTTTCTTCCCAGTTTTCAGGCAGGTTGTCAGATATTATCAATACGTCTATATCACTCAATGGATTATATGTTCCCTTCACAACAGATCCAAATACAAGCACTTTCACCTTCCCCAAAATCTTTTCTGCCTTATTCTTTATCTCTCTTGTAAATTCAATATAATTTTTGAAATACTTTTCTTTCTCCTTTGCTAATTCTTTTAGAATCTGTATATGTGTTTTATTCATTCAAAAATTTTTCTCCTATTGTTTCTTCTATCACTTTTAAAAACTCTTTACATTTTTCTAATATATTTCTTACCAGATTTTTACTGAATTTTTTATCAAAATATCTTGATGTAAAATATGCATCTTCCAAATCACTAAAAAAAATCTCATTCTCACTGAAAAAAGTTAAAATTCTTTTATTATTATAAACACTTGACAGTTCTCTTATAAGGTCTGAAAAATAATGAGTTTTAGGCCAGTCCCCTACTTTTTTTCCAATTAAGTATTTGACGAAGAGTTGAATTGCTTGTTCAAAATCAAAAGCAGAAAGGTTAAATCTTGCCTTTTCTAAATCTTCTATCCCTCTTTCCCAGAACTCTTTTGCCCTTTCTTTTAAAAATTCAAAATTATTCATTTTGTCTTTAAAAAGTATATTTTTTTTAAACTTATCTGTCAATTGTTTTGATTCAACAAAACATTCTTTTCTTTCCATAGAAAAGATGGGTTGGTCCTCACCAAAGGTCGTCGGTTAGGAGATAGATACAATCTGAAAAGAAAAATTTTTAAAATATATCTCTAATAAAGGTATCATATTATCAAGATTTACTACTGGAAATAAACAAACTTGTTTTGACAATCTTTTAGTTTCACATAACTTCTGATAAGGTGTCATACCTATACCTAAATAAATCCTTCTTGTATTATACATCCA
>JBKBIN010000075.1:0-1332 GCA_046296715.1 Candidatus Ratteibacteria bacterium | reverse complement strand
ATAGAAAGGGGAGCAGAATTAATTTTTGAAAATTCTTTAATCAATATCAATTTAATTCATTTCTCATACAAATATAAAGTAAAAAAACTTTTATATATTGGATGTTCTTGTATTTATCCAGTCAACTGTCCTCAACCAATGAAAGAAGAATATCTTTTAACGGGAAGTTTAGAACCAACAAATGAACCTTATGCAATTGCAAAAATATTGGGCTTAAAAATTTGTCAGTCATATAACTATCAATATAAAACAAATTTTTTAACAGTAATAGGAGGAAATGTTTTTGGACAAGGAGAAAAACAATTTGATGAAACTGCTCATGTAATTCCATCTCTTATAAAAAAATTTTATGAAGCAAAAACAAAAAAACTAAAGAAAATTGAAATATGGGGAACAGGAAACGCAAGGAGAGATTTTATTTATGTAGATGACTTTGCAGATGCCTGCGTATTCTTAATGGAAAATTATGAAGGGGATGAGATTATAAATATAGGTAGAGGAGAGGGGATAAGTATAAGAGAAATTGTTGAAAATCTGAAAAATATAACTAATTTTCAAGGACAAATTATATATAATGAAAATATGCCAGAAGGAGCACCTGTCCGAATACTTGATATTGAAAAAATAAAAAAACTTGGCTGGAAACCCAAAATTACAATATATGAAGGGCTAAAAAAAACCTATCTCTGGTATATAAAAAATTTGGGTAATAAAGAAATCTATTTACTTTGACTATTTCTGAAAATTGAAATTAAATTTGATTTATTTTTTATAAAGTTTAAAATATATAAAACAAATTAAACAAAATGGATGAGATAAAAGAAAAAATTATTGAACTCGCTGGAAATATAGGAGAAGGACTTGGTTTAAACAGAACAACTTGTCAAATTTATGCTCTTTTATACTTAAATTCTGAACCTTTTTCACCAGGCCAGATAACAAAAGAACTTGGAATAAGTAAGGGAAATGTTAGTTTAAATTTAAAAAAACTTGAAGAATGGAATGCAGTGAAAAAGGTCTGGAAAAAAGGTCATACAAGGGCATTATATAAAGCAAATGAAGATATAGAAGAGATAATTATAAACAAACTTCAAATAGGCCTTCAGAAAAGAATAGATGAAATTAGAAAATACTTAAAAGATTTAAAAAGAAAGATTAATAAACATAATGATAAAGGAGAAATCAAAAATAAAATAGAAAAAAATGAAAGAAAAATTAACTTCTATTAATGTTACTACTGATTGGCAAACATACATCGTCGGTTAGGAGATAGATACAATCTGAAAAGAAAAATTTTTAAAATATATCTCTAATAAAGGCATCATATTATCA
>JBKBIN010000074.1:0-1370 GCA_046296715.1 Candidatus Ratteibacteria bacterium | reverse complement strand
GGCCCAAAAATAACATCCACTTTACCCTTATCACTCCAGACTCTTTCAGCAAGTGCTCTTATCACACCTTTAATTCCGCTTCCGGCAAGTATTGGGAAATCCGTGTGTTTTTCCCTTTGAATTGGGTTGTCAACATATGAGACGCTTGTTCCTGACCCCATATGAACTGGGGTTTGGGCATAAAAAGTTAAAACTAATTTTTCCTTAAACATTTTAACCCTCCTTATATTTTGCGTAAATTCTTAAATTTGAACCAATGAAGTCACCATCTTTAGGGTTTAGCCAAATGTTTTCTAAACATTTTTCATCGTTAACTTTTGCATAGATCACACTTCCTGCCGTTAATCCTTTTTTAAGTTTTTTCCCATAGTCTTTTGTGTATGTTGCTAAATTAACACTTTCAATTGAGCAGGTAAGGATTTCACACGAATTATTTAATTCTAAAAAGCCGGGAGTTAGGTATAGAATTTTTATGATATCACCCTTTTTTATTTCAGGTTTTGTAAAGCCAAGCTCATTGCTAATTTCTTTTTGACTTTTGCTTACTTCGTAACTTACGTTTCTCATTTCGCCACCAAGTTTTAAAACTTTTATCGTTTCGCAGAAGAAATTATGGATTTTGTCTTCATTATCTAGACCACAGTTTTTGAGTTCGCTGTCGTAATCAAATTCAACGAAAAATATTATCTTTATATCGTCTTTTAGTTTTACAAAGTTAATTCGGTATACTGCGTCCTCTTCTTCTGCTACATTTCTGGAGTAATCCATTTTAATTCCCACTCTTGAATCAAAATCAAAGATATCTTTTCTATAAACCAAGTCATCTCTTGATACATCTTGATCGTTTAGCCATTTTTTTAAGCCGTTCAATGTTATGAAACTCTTAAAAGTTTCGAACTCTTTATTTCTTTTACTTTCCCACAGGAGTGCTTTTAATTTCGGGTGATCGGTATTAGATGGGTTAATTAGTTTAAATTCATTTTTTAGAGAAACTTTGGTTATATCCCCTTCTTTTTTCTTTTTTTCGATGAGTATATCGAGTGGTTTAGGGAAAAGGATTTCGTTGTTTTTTTCTAAGAACGGACCGTAAAGTTTCTTGATAATTTTTGATGTTTTTATACCTTTTTCAGTTGAAATTTTGTTGGATATAGCTCCTGCCAATGTATTTGGGAAAGGTGGGAAGATCGAAGATGTTTCTTGGACATTGAAGTTGAATGGTTTTCCGCTTCCGAAGAATAAGACATCAAAAGGGTATAAACTAAATTTCAGCATTCTTTTTATTTCCCCATGTATGTTTGATACTTGTTTAAAAGATAATAAAAAATGCGCAAAAAGTCAAGACCTTAAAACTTTTGGGTGTTTATGCGGTT
>JBKBIN010000073.1:0-1733 GCA_046296715.1 Candidatus Ratteibacteria bacterium | reverse complement strand
CAAAATCACAATTTGTTCCTGCAACTCTTAAAATTATTACTTTTACTTTCATTTTAAAATTTTAAACTTGTCCAACTTTTATATATTGAATCAAGAGATATTTTAAATAATCTCTTACTTCCCCAAAAACCATTTAATTCTTTCTTTTCAATAACTTCTCCTATTTGACTGAATTCTTGATTTTTAAATAGTTTTTCAAATTGATTTAAATTTTCCTTTTCTATTTCTACAACAAACCTTCCACAACTTTCAGAAAAAAGAACTATTTCTGGTTCTTTATCTTCAGTTAAAACATTTTTAAAATCTATTCTGCAACCAAGATTACCTCCTATCATCATTTCACATAATGCTGTAATTAAGCCACCATCAGAACAGTCATGACAACTTTTTATTAACCGATTTTTAATACCAAGATGTATTTTTTTCATCAAAGATAATGCTTTTTCTGGTCTTGGCTTTGGGACAATGCCTCCTTTTATTCCATTTAATTTGTAAAATTGGGATGAACCGAGTTCATTAAATGTCTTTCCAAGGAGAAAAATAATATTTCCTTGTTTTTTAAATTCAGTAGAACAGATTTTCCTAACATCTTCAATTATTCCTATTCCTGAAATAAGAAGAGTCCCAGGGATTGAAACAATTTT
This sequence comes from Candidatus Ratteibacteria bacterium, assembly GCA_046296715.1. GTDB lineage: Bacteria > Ratteibacteria > UBA8468 > B48-G9 > JAFGKM01 > JAMWDI01. Next base: position 1,089 of record JBKBIN010000073.1, on the reverse strand, counting down.
CCCATCTTTCCCTTTAAAATAGTTATTTAAACTATCTTTCCCTGATATGAATGGAACTTTATATTTTAATGCATAATCTTTACATCCTTTTACACATCTAACCAGATTTCCAAGCTCTTTCTCATCAGAAATATTTCCCCAACAAAAATTATCAAGTATTGCAATTTTTTCTGGATCTCCGCCACAACTTACAATATTTCTTAAACATTCTTCAATACAACAACCAGCCATATAATAAGGATCAATTTCACCATAAAATGGATTTATGCCACAACCAATAACTAAACCCTCATAACTATCATAAAATGGTTTTAAAACAACACCATCTGATACACCTTTACTTTCATATCCAACAAAAGGTTTTAAAATAGTTCTTCCTCCAACTTCATGATCATATTGATGAACAACTTCTTCTTTTGAAGATATAATAGGGCTTGAAAGTAATTTTAAAATCTCTTCTTTAAGATTTTTTGATTTGAAATAAACTGGTCTTTCCTCTTTTTTTTCAAAAAAACTTTTAAGATTTTTTTTAGGTATTCCTTTATGTAGAAAATTCATATCAATATCACAAACGATTTGATTTTTATAATAAACAGTTAATTTCCCTGTCTTTACAAATCTTCCTATTACAGTTGCCTCAACTTCTTCACAAGAAAAAAGGTCTATTAGTTTTTTAAGATTTTTCTCTGGAACAGCAAGAACCATTCTTTCCTGAGATTCAGATAAAAATATTTCCCATGGAAGTAGACCTTCATATTTAAGAGGGACTTTTTCAAGATAAACAATTGCACCAATATCCTTTCCCATTTCACCAATTGCAGATGAAAAGCCACCTGCTCCACAATCAGTGATAGAATTATAAAGGTTTAAATCACGAGCAACAAGTAAAACATCTTGGAATTTTTTTTCAACTATAGGATTTCCAATTTGAACAACACTTGTCGGAATGTTTTCCTTCAAACTTGTAGAAGAAAAAGTCGCTCCATGAATTCCATCTCTTCCAGTTCTCCCTCCAATAACAACTATTAAATCACCATCATTTACTTTTTTTTCTACTTTATCAATAGGTATAATACCAACGCATCCACA
>JBKBIN010000072.1:0-1848 GCA_046296715.1 Candidatus Ratteibacteria bacterium | reverse complement strand
ATACATATCTTCTCGGTGGTCTTGCACATTTACCCAAAAATGGAATACCTTGCATATAAGGTGGTATAGGAATTTCTGCTATTGATAAAACAGTTGGTCCAAGATCTATCGTACTTATCAATCTATCACTTTTAGTTCCAGGTTTTATATGTCCATGCCATCTTATAATAAGAGGAACATGGATACCAGAATCATAGGGCCATCTTTTGCCTCTTGGTAATGGTCCATGGTCAGACCAGTGAAAAATAACTGTATTTTCTTCAAGCCCATCATCTTTTAGTTGTTTTAAAATTTCTCCGAGAAATCTATCATTATATTCAATATTTGTATACATTCTTGCAAGTGCTTTTCTAACTTCTGGAGTGTCAGGAAAATAAGGAGGAACCTCAATTTCATCAGGATTAAATGTTATTTCAGGACAATTTTCAGGCCACATACCGCTTTCATGTGTTTTTGTTGGATTAAAGACAGCAAAAAATGGTTGATTTTTATCAGGTCTATTTCTCCAGTGTGCATTTGGGCCACACTCATCCCATGCTGTAAAAGGTGGTATAAATTGATAATCTGTCTTACTATTATTAGTACAGTAATATCCTTCTGCTCTTAAATATTCAGTAAAACATTTTACATAATGAGGGAAAACAACTGAATATGGAACAGGTAATTTTGATGTTATTTGTTGAGGTGCTGCCATTGAGGCAGATGTGGTTCTCATATGATGACTTCCGACTGATATTGGATACATACTTGTAATAATTGCTGAACGGGCTGGAGCACAGACACCTGAAGTAGAGAAACAATGAGTATATAGACATCCTTCAGAAGCAAGTTTATCAAGATTGGGAGTTCTGGCAATTTTATCTCCATAACACCTATAAAATGGATTTGTATCTTCAAAACTAATCCATAAAATATTAGGTTTTTTCTTCATCTATTTTCCTCTTTCAAAATCAAAATTTCTATTTTTCCACCTTTTAATTTTTTTATTTTAAAATCAACATAAGGAGTTTTCAAGATATCTCTCATTTTAAATTTTACAATTTTGCCATTTATATATACTTTTTTACACTTTGATTTGTAAGGTAGCATAACATGAAAATAAAATTCATTACCACTTCCTGTAAAATCAATGACTATTTTTTTGTTTTCTCTTTTATATTTATAAGCAATATAACCGTCAGAAGGTCCATACTTAATGCTAACAAAGACATCTTTTTCATCAATAGTTTCCCATTTTGGAGATATTTCAACTATTTCAAAAAGTTTAAATTTATCTTTAATTCCACATAAACCTTCAATTATAGCAGATAATATAGAAGACATACCCCAATTATCAGGAATTCCATAAGAAATCCATCTTCCAGGTAAAATCCCTTTTTTATCAGCAATAGTTATGGCAAAGATAATTAAGTGAGTTTCTTTTAATGCTTTAATTTTTATAGATTTTATTTTCTTTTCTGGAAATGGATTATTCCATAAAAAAAGATTGAAACCCACATCATTACATTTGCCACCTTTACCATGCCATACAACTTTTGTTTCAGAAGTATCTTTTGGATTCCACCAGCCAGTAATATTTTTTTCTTTTATTAAATATATATCTTCTTTATCTCCATCTTGATAAATAACCGTGTAAGTTCCACATACATCATTTTCCTTCAATTTATCTCCTATATGAAAAAAATATATTGAACCTACAAAATCGTTAACTTCTATTTCCTTTTCATTTCCAAATTTTTTGCCAACAATCAACACATTTTTTCCATTATTTTCTTCAGGATTTATTATTTCATAAGGGATATTATGAAAATTAGAAATTCCATATTTTAAGTATCTCATATCATTTCT
>JBKBIN010000071.1:0-2050 GCA_046296715.1 Candidatus Ratteibacteria bacterium | reverse complement strand
AATAAGAGCATTTTCAAGTTTTAAAGGAAAAACAAGACAACAAGTTAAAATACCACCTGATAGAGGGGACTTTCCTTTATCTTTAGCACTTGGAATATGGTTTTTATCTACAATTTTATATCTCATAATTACAAAAATACTTGTTCCAAATTTTCCTGTCTGGATTTTTATATTTTTTGGAATAATTCTTACTCCTTTTTTAAGTTATACATCTGCAAGAATGTTTGGAATAACAGGTGTTGCTACAGGGATTGCTTTTCCAATGTTAAGGGAAGCAACTTTTATATTAAGTGGATATAAAGGAGTTGAAATCTGGTATGCACCAATACCTTATTTTAATCATGGACATACTGCACAAGCATTCAAACAACTTGAACTTACAAGGACAAGATTTACATCATGGTATAAAGGAGAATTTACTGCTTTTGGAATAACTTTAATTGCAACATTCTTATTCTGGCAAATAATCTGGAGAATGAATCCAATTCCTTCTTCAACATATCCATATGTTCAGAAAATATGGCCTATGAATGCTACATTTGAAGCACTTTGGGCAACAAGTACATTACCAACTGGTGAAAAATGGATGATAAAAGCAATAAAAGCAAAATATATATTAGGTTCAACTTTTATAAGTTTTATTATTTATGGACTATTTTCAATTCTTAAAATACCTCTTGGAACATTTTATGGGATTGTAGGTGGGATTACGACCTTACCTCATTATGCCTTTCCAATGTTTATAGGTGCACTTTTTGGAAGATTTTATATGGCAAAAAAAATAGGACCTAATTGGAAAAGATATACTCCAATTATACTTGCTGGATATTCTTGTGGTATGGGATTGGTTGGTATGATTTCAATTGCAATTGCATTAATAGCAAAAACAATATTCCAGATAATTTATTAATAAAAAATAGGAATGATTAAAAAAAATCAGATTATTCTTTTTGTTTGTGTCCTATTTATATACCTAAATTCTATTAACAATCCATTTATTTTTGATGATTATCATCTTGTTATTCATAATACATTTATTAAAAATTTTAAGTTTTTTAAAAAATATTTTACAACTAACCTATTTGAAGGTTGTGGTGAAAAAGGAGTGTTATTTTATAGACCAATACAAACTCTTTCTTATTCTTTAATCTACAAATTATTCCGACTAAATCCAGTTGGTTATCATCTACTTAATATTTTTCTTCATTCTGGTTGTGCTATTTTGATCTATTTATTACTTAAAAAGATTTATCAAGAAAAGATATCATTTTTAGTTTCATTACTTTGGGCAATACATCCAATAAATTCTGAGGCAATAACTTATATATCAGGAACTGCAGACCCATTATTTTTATTCTTTGGGTTGGTTGCTATTTATCTTTATAATCTCAATAAATTCTATCTTTCTCTTGTCTGTTTTATTTTATCCTTGCTTTCAAAAGAAACAGGCCTTTTAATCTTACCTTTATTTTTCCTATATCAACATACCCAAAAGAAATTAAATAAAAACCAGTTGCCTAAGTATATCACAATAACTTTAATCTTTCTGATTTATCTTTTATTAAGGAAGACAATTTTAAATTTTGGGAAAAGTGAAGTTGAAGAGATATTTTTATACAGATTTTACACATCATTTAAGGCATTTTTAGTTTACATTTCAATTTTACTATTTCCATTTATATTATCAATAGAAAGACACTTGCCTTATATAAAGACAGCAAAGGATATAGATTTTATATTTGGCTTTATATTTTTGATTTTATTTTTATATTTTTTGTGGTTAAAAAGGAAAGAGGAAAAGATTATATTTGCAGGGATATTATTTTTAGTTAATTTTCTATTTCATTCAAACACAATAATACCTTTAAATGGGAATTTAAGAGAGCACTGGATGTATTTAGGTTCAATAGGGTTTTTTATATATTTTGTTTTATTAATTGAAAAGATAAATAAGGAAAAACTTAAACTAATCCTGACAATTTTAATATTTCTACTATATGGAACAAGAACAATTTTGAGAAACTATGACTGGAATAATGAAATTAAATTT
>JBKBIN010000070.1:0-2113 GCA_046296715.1 Candidatus Ratteibacteria bacterium | reverse complement strand
GAGAAATTTCCAAAAAAGTAAAAAAAGACATAAGAGAAATAACTCATCACAATTTTTATGGCAAGAAGTATTTTTAATTTTTCACTAAGATTTTGGCTCATCAATTATTTGCAAATACTATCTTATTTCCATCAAATTGAATTTTTCTTTTATTGATTATAAATTGAGTTTGAATGTCTTTCCCTATAACTTTTATATCAGGTGGATTTCCTTTTTGTAATGCCATTATGCAGAAAATAAATTCACCTTTTGTTTTAGCCCATAATAAATTTTGTTTTTTTCCAAAAGGAGAATATTTTTTCCCTTCAAACTCTATTTCATTACCAACAAAAACTTCAACTTCTTCAGGGAAAAACCAACATTTTAAACTAATATCATCTTTTTTAGATTTTAAAACAACTTCATTATTACTTTCTTTTTTTACAATTACATCTTTTCCTATCACTGCTTGCCATAGTTTTTCTCCTTCTACTTTTAAATAATCAACAATTGCAAATAATCCATCTGAACCACTTAATTGAGAAAAATCAACTCCAATACTTCTTATAACTTTTATATCTTCCTGTTTTAAATTTTGTTCAATTTTATTTCCATATCTATCTCTTACACGGCTTTTTGCATCAATAGGTAAAAGATATGCATCTGTTAAATCAAAAGATACAACTTTTGAGTCCTCTTTTTCACCAAAAAATATAATTTTACCACCAAGTCCATTCTGTTTTCTGCCCTGAATCTGAACTAAATTCTGATAATTACTTGAGGTTAAATTCTTATCAGTTGCTCCTTGAATAAACCATTTTTCGCCAAGTCCCCATATTCTAAAATCTCCTGCATTATCCATCTGCCAACAAGGGGCAATAGGTAAACTTTTTCCAAAGATTGATACAATAATATCATTATTATCAGAATATCTGTTTCTGAAAATAACACCTCCTTTTAAATTGTCAAATATTACCTTTGGAAAAGTGTTTTCTGGATGAACTGGTTTTAAATTTTCAGGAAAAAATAAGAAATGATATAGTAAATCTTCATCTGTAGATTGTGGAATAGGAGGAATATCGCTATCAATTATAGTGTCAGTTTTTTCTTGCTGTCCCATTAGCAGTTTGTTCCAGAACCATAGAATACCACCTTTATACTCATCTGGAATAACAGGGAAAATTCTTGCCAAATGTCTTACTGAAATAATTCCACTTCCACCACCATATGAAATTTTTTCAAACTTTCCATTAAATAAACTTGAACCAAATACAACAATAGGAAATTTTCCAAGAGTATTGTATTTATTAATATCATTTCCTGTGATTTTTTTATAAATTGTAGTTGCAATCATCGGCTCATCAGATGAATAAAGTGTATAACCATCTCCTTCTGTATTAAACCCATATGCTCCAAGTCCTAAAGTAGCATATTGTTCAAGCCTTTTTCTTCCAATTTCAAAAAGTAAATAAGCAAATGGATCTTTTTTCTCTCTTTCAATATATAAATCCTTTAAAATTTCATAGTATTCACTTGCCAATTCATATCTTTTGACCTTTTCATCTATAATCCCTTTAATATCTTCTTCTTTTATTTCTTCTAAATTAAATGAAAATTCATTCGGCGCCCATGGATAAACAAGTCCTTTAATTATTTTTAATATCACCAGATATTTCCCTTTTGAGAGTTTAATAATGTCATCCTTTGTCACTTTTTGAAAATTTACATAAATATCACCTGCACCGGCTAAATTTACCTTCACAAACCTTTCTTTATCATTCTCTATCCCTGTAAGAAAATAAGTAGAAGTCAGTAATCTTTTAGTAGGGATTTTAATTGAATTAACACCAGATTCTCCTTTTCTTATATACATTTCATCAACACCTGTAAATTTTTTAAGTTCAGAAATGTTTAAATCTATTGGTTCTTTAGAAAATTCTTTATCATAAAATGGTAAAAATCTTTCAAAAGGTCCTCTAACTAACCACTTTTGTGGCATCTTTAGGTTTTCATAACTGGAAAAAGTTATACTGTCAAAATCGTTATCTTTTAATGGATTTATTTCAATTATTTGTGGTTTACGAAGTTCTGGGAAATTTTCAAATTTTTCATCAATAATAGCAAGAGTTCCTAT
>JBKBIN010000069.1:0-2149 GCA_046296715.1 Candidatus Ratteibacteria bacterium | reverse complement strand
GAAGATTTGGATGTTCTTTCCCATGGATTTTCAGTAGGGATTATCAGCATACTGGTTTAAGAAATGTTGTTAAAGAACAAGATATTGATAAAGCAATAGAAGTTATGAAAGAAGTTGTAAATGAAATGGCAGATTTACCTGAAATATATGCAAGGTATGTTGAAGAAATGAAAGAGTTATTTAAGGAGGAACCATGGAAAAAATAAATGAAAATAATAAAGTTAAGAGGGTTGTTTTTGAAGTAAGTTTAAAGCCATTTAAGGATAGGAATTTTAAAAAAACATGTGAGGAAATACTTGATAAATGGTCATCAATGATAAATATAGCAGATAGTGTTTCTATTTTACTTTGGGTAGGTAATGGGAGTGAGATAATTTTATGGGATGGAAATTTTAATAAGGAGATAAACTGGGCAAGATATATAGGTTTTTGTAATTATGATTTGAAAGCATATCCAAAGGATATTCCTCCTGAAAACGATTGGTATTTAGTAAATAAAGCAGTTTTATATACAAAAAAGCCATTGAAGATAACATATAAAGATTTAAAGGAGATAATAAAATGTTTCAAAAAGATATGTAAAGAAAAATATAAAAAGAAGTTAACTGTTGGAATACCTTTTGACCCAGGTCCTGAATTTGTTCATGATCAATTTAGATATTTAAAACATCCAGAAATTTTAGCAGGAGGACCAAATAGTGAATATAATACATGCTGGTTTGTCAATTCATGGAGCAAAATAAAGGATGTGAAAGAAAAATTAAAAGGATTTCCAGATGGAATAAAAGGTTCAATTCCTTTTGGAGAATTTCTTGGAAAACAATTTTATCATTTTGCAAAAGATTTAAATGTTGATTATATCTGGTTCTCAAATGGTTTTGCATTTTCACATTATGCCTGGTATTACAAAGGAGAGATATTTGACGGTGAGAAATTTATCATAGAGAAAATCCCAGATATAGAGGAAAAGATAATTTCATTTTGGAAATACTTTAGAAAATACTGGAAGGGTTCAATAGAAGTTAGAGGAACAAATTATGCAGTTGGACTTGATATATCAAAGGATGCAATAAATTATAAAAGAATATATAAAGAAGGAAAACTTAATATTATTCCACCAAATACACCATGGGGTTCAAGAGATATGGGAGGAGAGATATGTATTTATCTTACAAGATTAGCAGAAATACCAGAAAAAAGAATACCGATTAGATTTTATATAAATGATCCTTGGTTTAGAGTAAATGCATGGACAGATTATTATGGAAGAGAGCCGTATGATATTTACCTACCAATGATGACAGGAAGGATAAATGAAAAAGGTGAATTTCAGAAATTTACGGATATTGAGTTTTTAACAATTGATACTGAAAAAGGAGAAGTTTTTAAAAATCAAGGAGAGGAAGTATATTATCATATTAAGAGAGGCATTGAATTTTCATCAGATGAACCAGGACCAATTTTATGGATATATCCTTATGATGAATATCATGAAACTTTAAAAAACCCAAAATATATATCACATCTTTATTTTGGTGATTCTTTTATTTCAAGAAGTGTAACAAATGGATTTCCTTTAAATACAGTAATTTCAAGCCAAAACTTCAAAAAACTATATAGAAAAAATCCTGATTATTTCAAAGATAAAATACTTTTAACTCATTTACCACTTGATGAGTGGGAATATATTTATGATGTTTTGGATTTTGTTAAAGATGGAGGGAATGCAATATTTTATGGTAGTTTTGAACCAGTAAGTGAGGATATAAGAAAGATATTTAATGTAAGAGTTGAAGATGAGGGATTATATGAAGATTTTGAAATTGAGAATTTATTATTTGAGGATGATTTAAATGTTTCACTTAAAAGGAAATTTTATCATAATCCTGTTTTTGGTGGAGGTGTTTTAAAAGAAATTTTAGAAGAAGGAGAAAAGGTTAGATTGATTAAAAATGGAAAAAAAAGAAGTTTTGTTGGAGTTATAAATGATGGGAAAGGTAAAATTGCTTGGATAAGAGGTTCTCTTCCATTTCTAACTGAAAAATTTTCATATCATCCTCATAACTTATCTCCAATTAACTATTATGAACCAGGGGATTTTTTAAGATATTTACTTTCTGAATTTGGATATTTAATAAAGTTTAAGAAA
>JBKBIN010000068.1:0-2299 GCA_046296715.1 Candidatus Ratteibacteria bacterium | reverse complement strand
AGAAACACTTTTCTATTTAGACCCTCCTTATGTAGGTAGCAAAAAAGATCATTCATATAAAAAATTTGATTTTTCATTAGAAGAATTTCTTAAATGTGTTCAAAAAATTAAAGGAAAATTTATTATTTCTTATGCCTCTGATATGGTATCTTATTTCAAAGATTATTATATTATAAAGATTAAAGTGAAAAGAAGAGTTTACTGGGATTCTGAATATGAGATTTTGGTTTTTAATTTTAAGCCGAAGAAAAACACTGAATGGTTTAGTGAAATTAATGAGTTAGATTTACCAGAATTTGTTTGGATACCAGATTTTTTATCTCTTACTGGTTCTTATTTGTATGGCAATAAAGAACCTAAAGATATTGATTTGGTGCTAAAACTATCACAAGGAATTTTTGATTATATTTATCATAATAACAGAGATTTATTGGATGCATTAATTATAAAACTTGATAGAATATTTAATGAAGGGAAAACTGAAAGTCCAGATAAAAAAAGAATTCATCTTGTCCCTTCTACCATTGGTTCTAATTGGAATAATTTACCTATCTATGATTTAGTTTTAAGACCAAAAGATTATTTAGAAGAAGTAGAGGTATATGAACCTGAATTTAAAGAGAAAGGTCTTAATTATTTTCAAGAATTAAGAGGTGCAAGCGAAGAAATACAAAATGAAGCAGAATTATCAAAAAAAGAAGATAAAATAGTTTTTGGTAGATTTTTCTTTCCTCAAAAAACTCATTTACCAGCAGTAATGGTATATAGAATGCATTATGATTTAAGCCAAATTGAAAAGTTTATAGAAAGTAAACCTAAACCTCTTATTGTTCAAAAAAAATATGATGGTAACAGAATTATTTTGTTTTTAAATAAAAAAGATAACTTTGTTAAAATAGTTTCAGAAGATGGTAGAGTTATACCAAAAGAGAAATTCTCTTTATCTTTGAAAGATTTAATGGATTTAAATTTTGAAAATTGTATTTTGGATAGTGAATGTGAAAGATGGTTAAATGGAAAGCATTTAAATAGAGAGGATGTGTCTGGCTTTTTAAAAAGAAAAGAAATAGAACCTGATAAAGGAATAATTTTCAATATTTTTGATATTCTTTATTATAATGGTAAAGATATTCATAATTTGCCTTATGTTGAAAGATTACACTATTTATTTAATTTAGGCATTCAACAATCAACTATTGGAATTCCAAAAGAAGATTATCATTTAAATTTGGCACCTTGTTATATAGTAAATAATATTGATGATTATTTGGTCAATGCTGAATTAGTCATAAATTCTCCTGCAAGTGAAGGAATAATGTTAAAATCCAATGAAAAGTATTACTTGACAGGATACAGTGATACTATGTTGAAAATCAAAAAATATGAAAGTGTTAAAGCGAAAGTTCTTAAAATAAATCAAACTAAAATTCCTACAGTGATAAATGCTGTTATAGGTTTAAGAATGCGTAATGAAAATAACTTTGCAGATGAATTTAAAATTAATTATGAAGGAAAATTATACACAATCATAGGAAAAACTTTTAATATAAGAAAAGATAGAGTTAATTTAGGCGAAATTGTGTCTGTGTATATGCATAATCTTAATTTATATAAAAATAGAGATGGGAAACTTTATTTAGTTTTGTATGAACCAATAATAAGTGAAGTTCATCCAGAAGAAATAGAACCAGATTATGCTGAAGAGGTAATTGAAAGAGCAAAATCTTCAGGTCTTCTTGTAGAAAAATTTGCAAGTTGTATAGAAGATTTATCTACATATGACCCAAAAGAAATGGATAAGGAAACTTTATTAGATGATTATAGAAATTTAATTGATTTAATAGGTAAAACCGAAAAATTCGAAAAAGATTTAATAAAGAAAAAACTTACCGAAATTATTAAAGAAATAAAAAATAAAAATATTGCTACACTTCATCCTTTAAGATATGACGATGAATCAAAGGATATTGTTATTGATATACTTAAGCAAATAGATTTAAAGGACATTTCTTATCCTATACCAGAAATAATTAAAAACGGTATTCTGATTTCAAGAATTAAATTAAATGATGGGTTTTATAAAATTTCCAGAGATGGAAAAGTTTATGGAATTATAGAGGTGAAAAATGAAGATAAATAAAGAAGAATTAAAGAAAATTTTGGAAAAAAATAAACTTTCATATGAGGAATTTATAAAGGAAGTTGGTTTATCAGATGAATACTATTTTTATAAATTTAAGCCATTTGTTATTTTTGATTCACCTATAAGTTTTCAAATGAATGAGTTTGTAAATGTCCC
>JBKBIN010000067.1:0-2348 GCA_046296715.1 Candidatus Ratteibacteria bacterium | reverse complement strand
GGAGCAACTATATAACTTTTTACACCATCTGTATATTGAATAAGGGCAATTCTTGCATTTCTATTGGGATCATATTCAATACTTCTAACAATTGCTTCACAATTTATTCTTCCTTTAAAATCAATAATTCTATATAATCTTTTATGACCACCACCTCTATGCCTTACAGTAATACGACCAGTGTTATTTCTTCCACCTTTTTTCTTCAAACCAAAAACAAGAGATTTTTCTGGTTCTTTTTTAGTAATATCAGAAAAATCCTGTAATACTGCATGTCTTTGACCAGGTGTAACCGGTTTTAGTTTACGTAATGGCAATTTTTTCTCCTTCTTTCAATTTAACAATAGCTTTTTTGTATCCTGATTTATAACCTTCAATATAAAACCTGTATCTTCTTTTTTTCTCTTTCACATTAATAATATAAACTTTTTCAACTTTTACTTTATAAATTTCCTCTATCGCTTTTTTAATTTGATTTTTATTTGCCTTTTTATCAACACAGAAAATATACTTATTTTCCCTTGTTAAGTTTGTCGCCTTTTCTGTGATTATTGGATTTTTCACAATTTTATATGGATTAAACAATTTTACCTCCTTATAATAAATTTTTCAAGTTTTCAAAACACTCTTCTTCTAAAATCAATCTGTCACTATTTAAAATTTCATAAGCATTTATTCTATCAATATAATCATATTTTGCAAGAGGTAAATTTCTCACAGATAAAATCTCATTTTTCTCCTGTGGACTTTTAAAAACAAAAAGAACTTTTTCATTTTCATATCCAATTTTTTTCAAAAAATTATAGAAAATTTTTGTTTTTGGCTTTTCAATATTCCCAATCTTTACAAATATCAATCTATTTTCAATAATTTTATCTCTTATTGCTTCAATTAGTGCTTTTCTTCTAACTTTTTTTGGCAAATTTATATAATAATCTCTTGGTTTAGGACCAAAAGCAATCCCTCCATGCCTCCATATTGGATTCCTTATTGAACCAACTCTTGCTCTACCAGTTCCTTTCTGTCTCCATGGCTTCCTACCACCTCCACTTACTTCTCCTCTTGTCTTCGTTGAATGAGTGCCAAGTCGCTGATTTGCTAAATAACTTACTGTATAATAATACAATACATCCTTATTAATTGGCTCTTTTAGAATATCTTCTGAAATCTCTTTTTCTCCAATCAAATTTCCTTCAATATCATAAATATTAATCTTAACCATTTTTTACCTTCTTTTTAATTGCTTTCTTTAAAATTAAATACGAATTTGATGGGCCAGGCACAGCACCCTTTACCATAATTAAATTTTCGTCATTTAGAATTTTAATTATCTGTAAATTTTGAACAGTAACTTTTTTAGAACCCATATGTCCAGCCATCTTTCTTCCTTTTATAACTCTCTGAGGAGTGGTTGGACCAATTGAACCTGGTGCTCTGTGTGACATTGATCCATGTGTTGCTGGTCCTCCATGAAATTTGTGTCTTTTTACAACTCCTTGAAAACCTTTACCAATTGACTTACCAGTAACATCTATATAATCACCCTCTTTAAAAATATCTATTGAAATTTTATCTCCTATTTTAAAGTTTTTAATTTCTTCCTCACTCACTCTAAACTCTTTTAAAATTTTTAATAAAGGCAAATTCCTTTTTTTTAAATATCCAATTTCTGGTTTTGTCAATTTCTTCTCATCTGTTTGCTCAAAACCCACTTTTACTGCATAATAGCCATCTTTTTCCAATGTTTTTAAATCAACAATAATACCTTCCTTATATTCAATTAGTGTAACAGGTACAACCTCTCCATCTTCTTTAAAAATTTGTGTCATTTTTAATTTTTTTCCGATAATTCCGACTCCCATTTTTATCCTCAACTTTCTTTCATTTCAACTTCAACCCCTGCTGGTAAATTTAATTTACTCAATGCATCAACAGTTCTTGGAGTTGGATCAATTATATCTATAAGTCGTTTATGTATTTTCAACTCAAATTGTTCTCTACTTTTTTTATTCACATGAGGAGATCTTAAAACAGTATAAATTTCTCTTTTTGTTGGTAAAGGAACAGGCCCATTAATTCTCACACCAGTTGATCTTACAATCTCAATTATTTCTTTAACAGACCTATCAAGTAATCTATGATCAAACGATTTCAACTTTATTCTTATTCTTCTGCCTTCCATTTTTTTTCCTTATTTCCTTATTTTGTTTAGAAAAAAATTATTATACCATCTTTTTTTAATAAATGCAAATTTTTTATAAACAAAATTTTTTATTCAATTATTTCCGTAATAGCACCAGCACCTACTGTTTTTCCTCCTTCTCTTATTGCAAATCTCTGTCCTTTCT
>JBKBIN010000066.1:0-2731 GCA_046296715.1 Candidatus Ratteibacteria bacterium | reverse complement strand
TATCAAGATTATCTTGTGTTGAAATAGCCCAAGGTAAACTGCAAAGCCATTCAATATATGTTCTTGATACAGTTGCTTCTGGAGAAAGAGGCATCATTTTTGAAAGACGATTGAGTTCTTCAATCGCTTTTTCTTCAACATTTTTTGGCATACAGGCCTTTTTAATCTTTTCTCTTAATTCTGCAATTTCTGGTGTTTCTTCTTCTTTGCCAAGTTCTTTCTGTATCTGTTTCAATTGCTCTGTGAGAATATATTGTTTTTGAGTATCTTCAATTTTTTTTATAACTTTGTCCTGAATTTTTTTCTGAACTTCAAGAACTTCAATTTCTTCATTTAATATCTCAATTAAATAACTCAATCTATTTTTAACTGATAATGTCTCAAGAATTTTTATTTTGTCTTTTATTTTTAGAGGTAGATAACCAGTTATTGTATCGCATATTTTTGAAGGATTTTCTAATGTTGCAATTGTGTTATACAATTCTTTTGGAACAGAGAGGTTAAGATTCAAATATTTTTGTAATAATTCAAGAACAAGACGACTCATTGCTTCAGTTTCCTTATCAGTTTCTATTTCTTCTTTAATATAATCAAAATTTACAGCAAAAAAATTCTTAAATGTTGTAAAATCATTAATTTTTACTCTTTCTAATACCTCAACAAGAATTTTCATTACTCCTGTTGATTCCTTTAAACTTTGTATTATTTTTGTAAGGACTCCTGTTGAGTAAATATCCTTATATCCTGGTTCTTCTATTTGTGGATCTTTCTGAAATACCACTACCAAATAACCTTCATTTGCAATTGCTTCTTCTACTGCATTTAATGATTTTGTTCTGCCAACAAAAAGAGGTACAACCATTTGTGGGAAAATAACAATATCTCTTAAAGGTAAAGCAGGCATATTTTTCTTTTTAATTTTTATTTCATTTTTTTTATTAAATATGGCCATTTTATTTAGGAAGTTTTTTTGGTTGAATTATTTTATCAGCAAGTCCATATTCTATAGCTTCTTGAGCATTCATAAAGTAATCTCTTTCTGTATCTTTTTCTATTTTTTTTATTGGTTGGCCTGTATGTAAAGAAAGTATTTCATTTATAATTTCCCTCAATCTTAACATCTCTTTTGTATGAATGCTAACATCAAGAACTGTCCCTTCTACTCCTCCCCATGGTTGATGAATTAAAACTCTACTATGTGGTAGTAAAAATCTTTTACCTTTAGTTCCACCTGCAAGTAAAACTGCTCCCATACTTGCTGCTTGTCCAATACAATAAGTACATATATCACAGGAGACATATTGCAAAGTATCATATATTGCAAGACCAGCAGTTATTGAACCACCAGGAGTATTTAAATATAAATGGATATCTTTTTTAGGATCCTCATTTTGGAGGAATAAAAGTTCAGCAATCACAATATTTGCAACATGGTCAGTTATTGGTGAACCAATAAATATTATTCTATCTTTAAGCAATCTTGAATAAATATCATACGCACGCTCTCCACGTTCTGTAACTTCAATTACATATGGTATAAGTTGGTCTTTCATTTTTTACTTTCCTGTCCAGGTATGATAATCTTTTCAATATAGTTTATATTATCTTTAACAATTTTGTATGCTTTATCAATTTTTATTTCATCTTTTATATTTTCAATTTCGCCTGTTTGTTCAAGTTCTTTTTTTACCTCATCAAATGGTTTCCCTATAGTTCTACTAAAAATTTCTATCCTTTCATTTATTTCTTTTTCTTCAACAACCACATTTTCAATCTCTGCAATTTTGTCAAGTATAAAATATTTCTTTACTTCTTCTTCGGCATATGGTTTATATATTTTAAAAATTTGTTGAGCATAGTTTTCAATTTCTTGTTTTGTCTTTCCCTCTAAATTCATTCTTCTTAAATGGTATTCAGTATAATCTCTTGCTCTTTTCATTACAAGTTTTTCAGGAATAGGAAATTTTGAATTTTTAAAAAGGCTTTCCCATAACTGTTTTTCTTCCTCAATTTTAGCATTGTTCTTTTCTCTTTCTTCCAATTCTTCTCTTATTCTCTTTTTCCACATCTGCCTTTTTTCAAGATCAATTATAGATGAAGCAAACTCAGGTCTTTTTTCAAGTTCTTTAAGTGCATTTTCAACATCTTCTTCTTTTACTTCCTTTGGTTCTACTTTTTTTACTGTAATCCCTTTATATTTCTTTATTTCAACATTTGGTTTTAGTTCAATTCCAATCTTAAAATTCAGTTTTTCTTCTGTAAATTCAACATCATAAATTTCTGGCTGACCAACAGGAATAAAATTTTCTTTCTTTATTGTTTCATAATATGCCCTTGAAACAATATTTTTAAAAATATTTTCTTTAATTACTTCAGCAAACTTCTTTTCAATAATATCTTCTGGAACTTTCCCTTTTCTAAAACCTTCAATTTCTGCATTTTTTTTAATTTCTTTTATTATTTTATTCTTCTCCTGCTCAATTTCTTCTTTTTTTGTCTCACAAATCATTTCAATTTCAATTTCACTTTTCTTATTTATTTTAATTTTCATTTATTCTCCTTTATTTTTTAAAATTTAAAATATATTTAAAAAAAATAAAAAAATCACGTCAAATGTATATTAATCAAGCGTTTCAGGCATTTTTTATACAAATTTTAACGTTTTAGCGATGCACTGAAATCCAACATGCGATCTAAAGGTAATTTCGCACGCTCAGCAAGTGCCGGGTCT
>JBKBIN010000065.1:0-3171 GCA_046296715.1 Candidatus Ratteibacteria bacterium | reverse complement strand
AACTTAAACTCATTGTAAATAATGGCATAACTTTAGTTATTGCTAACGATAAAGCAGTTATAGTTTATGAAATGTTTACAGGAAATAAAGATTGAATAAACTAATACCTGCAGGAGTATTACTGCTCCTGCAGGAAATATAAAAAAGGGAGGTTAAAAAGTATGGATAAAAACAAAACCAAAAGCGAACTTAATCACAAGGAGGTGAGTAATATGGAAATACTCAATAAAATCCTTAACCTTAACCTTGCTATAGACCAAATGACCATAGTTAATGGTAAAATAGATTACATAACACTCATTTGCTTTACTGATAATGAAGTAGAAGATACTGCTCTAATCTTTGATAAAGACTTCATAAACCTTAGGATAGAATACGTAATATCTGAATGGGAATTAGATGATAATACCTACCAAGAATTATACCCTCAATTTCAAAAACAAGTAACCAAAACCAAAGAACTTATTAAATTCCTACTCGAACTACAACCAAAAAATTATACAGAAATTATTTATGATAACAAAAAAGAAACATTCTCCATAGGTATCCTTAAAGATTGGGACCATATCTCTGATTACGCTCTCTTTGATAATTACTCTATCTAACCCCTCCTTCTCCTTCCCTTTCTTTCTTTCCCTTTCCTTCCCTTCCTTTCTTTTTCTTCCCTTCCTTTCTTTTTTTCATCCCAAAAACAAAACTTAAAAGTTAAAAAATTGTTAAATCTGTTAATTTTTTGTAAAATATGTTAAAAAATTCTTAACAAAGAAACCCATTTAAGTAGTATATCTTACTCCCTATCTCTTTTGAGAAAGGTTTATTTTTAATCAAATGTGGAAAAAATCAATAGTATCAATGCTTCAAATAGTGTTAATTTTTCTTTATGTATCAATGGAAAGAACAAATGTGGAAAAAATTAGTAATATCAATACTTCAACTTAGTTTCAGGAAACTAATAATATCAATACTTCTCTTAACCTGCTCTAATTTTTGTTAAAAAAATATTAACAAATTGTTAAAAGAATGTTAAATAAACTATTTATATATCCCTCTCTATCTCCTTAGAAAACCCCTAAAAATTAATCAAATGTGGAAAAAATTAATAGTATCAATAGTTTAAGTAGTGTCAAAAAATCCTTTATTTTCAATGGATAAATCAAATGTGGTAAAAACTAATAATATCAATACATTAAACACTATCGATATTATAAGTATTTTCAATACTTTCTGAGTTTTAACAATTTTTTAACATAATTGTTAAAAATTTATTACAATTGTTAATAAAATGTTAAAACATAACATTAACAAAACATTGACAAAAAGCAAGAAAAATTAGCAAAAAATAGTTTAAGAGATTTAAGTATAGAGCAAAACTGATAGTGAAGGGAGTAAAAAACAAGGAAAAAGGAGGTGAATCAAATGAAAAGAGAATACAGGAAGATGTTAGAGGATTACATTACGATGTTTATAGATGATATAATAGAGAAAATACAGCAT
Organism: Candidatus Ratteibacteria bacterium; assembly: GCA_046296715.1. Lineage (GTDB taxonomy): Bacteria > Ratteibacteria > UBA8468 > B48-G9 > JAFGKM01 > JAMWDI01. Next base: position 1,677 of record JBKBIN010000065.1, on the reverse strand, counting down.
AAAAAGATAAACAAACTTACTACAAGGGCTTATAAAAGGGCTAAGATAACATCTAAGGATATAAAGTATTGTAGGAGGGAAAATAAGCAAAACATAACATATATTTTTGATAAAAAAAGTGTTGTAGATTACTTAATTAGCAAGGAGGTGATATAAATGAAATTAAATATCATAGAGCATTTAAGTATTAAGGACCTTGAGAAAATTCTTATATGGAAATTGTATGAGGAAGGTAAGATAGTAGATTATACTGAAGGTTTTTTCTTAAATGAAAATCAGGAATTTTTTAAGAAATTAAAATGGTTTTATGTTATAAAAGAAAAGGTAGAAGCAGATGAAGTATTAGAAGATAATTTGGTTAATTTGATTAACAAGGAAGGGTTTAAGATTGATTTGTTATTACAAATAATTAAACGTAAGAAATATTTAACAGGAGAAAAAGTGGGTGGTAAAAGAGATGGAAAAATACTTTTAGAGAAAACAGATTTAAATGGTAATAAGTTAGTTTTATACAGTAATAGTTTTATAGGGGTTGTAGGATATAATCATGTTGGAAAAACATTATTCTGTGTAGTTTTAGCATATACTTTAGCATTAAAGGGATATAAAGTTTGTTATATAACCAGTGAGGATAGGATTATTTTTAACCAGGTAAAACAGGATTTTCTTGATAAAGTAGATGTATGGCATACACTTGACAAAAATACTGTTATAAGTTTGGCATATATGTATGATTATGATGTTTTATTTGTAGATGCAATACCTTCTATAGCAAGGTTTAGTGAAATAAATCCATACAAAGCAGAAGAATTTGTTAAAAACCTTAGCAAATTATCCAGTAGTAAAACTGTAATATCTGTTAATCACTTACTTAAAAAGGTTAAGGTAGAAGGAGAACCTCCATCAATATACAGGGCATATCTTGGAGAATGGGCTAATCTATTGGATACAGGATTGGTTATTACAAGAGCAGGACACAATAGAATGGGAGTATTTGTAGAGAAAGATAGGAATGAGGATTTAATAGGAACAAATTTATTTTTTGATGTTGCTAAAATGAATGAATTCTTAGGGAGGGTGAGAAAATGAAGGATATCATAAAGAAAGGCATAGAGATAGTTAAGAACAATCCTTCCATAGGAAGGATTAAATTGGCACAACTCTTAGGGATAAATGAAATGTTAGCCAGAAATATAATATTTACTGCAAAATTTCTTATGGAGGAATTAGAAGTTGAAAACAAATATCAAATTCCTTCTTATAATTTTCATATACCTTCTCCAAATAAGGTGTTTATTTTTTCAGATATACATTTTCCTTTTGAAGATGCAAAAGCATTAGAAATTGCTGTAAATGAATGTATAAAATATGAACCACAAACTATCATAATCAATGGAGATTTATTAGACTTTTACGATATATCTCCTTTTCCAAAGAAACATAATTTTATGGATATGATTGATGGATTAAACAAAGCAAAACATTTCTTAAGAGAATTAAGATTACAATTCCCTGAGGCAAGGATTTACTTTAGAGAAGGTAATCACGAGGAAAGGTTAAGGAATTTCATAATGAAAAAAGTTGGAATAATTGCTGAAGTTTTAGAAATACACGGTATAAATACAAAGGATATGTTAGAGTTAGAAGACTTAGATATAGTTTTTGTTAAATCTGAGG
>JBKBIN010000064.1:0-3550 GCA_046296715.1 Candidatus Ratteibacteria bacterium | reverse complement strand
TCCCCAATTTTAGTTTAGATTTTATTCTTCGCCTGGCCTTGTTTTACCTCTTGGTTGAAATCTTTCTTGTGTAAATAAGAAGCAATCAAAAAGACCCCAAATATCTTTTCCTTGTCCTCCACTTGTAGAACCTGTTAGAACTATTTCAAGTTTGTGTTTTCCTTTTTTAAGTTCAACTTTTCCATTATTAACCCAACCAATCGTTCTAAATTGCCCTATTGTTATTACATTTCTATATGGAAGATCATAATCAGAAGTTTGCCATTCTCCTTTATCTATTCTCCACTTATACTGTATATGTCCTTTATATCCTTCTCTTGACCAGAATTCATAGACACCATCTTCTGGAACTTCAAATTCCCAGATAGCATAATACTCTTCTCTATTTGGATCTTTTCCATCACCTGAAAGATGTGTTAAAGCATCTGCTCCACTTAATTTTTCAGGGTCATCTCCTTTCATCCAATCGTTTTGTCTGAAAGATGTTTCTTTTACTCTTTCTGCTTCTATCCATACCCATTTCTTTGTCTCTTTCTTCTCTTCTTGTCCATATAATAAGATGCAGATACTGATTAAAAATAAACTTAATAACTTTTTCATTTCTTCACCTCCTTTCTATCAGTTCATAATATATACTTTTTTCATTACCTGTATTTAACACTAAATTTATTTTACCATCTTTACTTATTAAATCTTGAATTTTCCTTATTCTTTTCCCATTTATGTCAAGAGCATATAATTCAAAATTTTTGTTATTTTTTATTTCTAAATTTAAATTTACTGGTTCCATTAAAACAGGAGAAGTTCCAAGTGATTTTAACTGCCATTCATTACCTATTTTTACATATTCCTGTCCTTTATTTCTACATCTACCAACTATTGTAAGAAGCAGATGAGAAGAAAAATTTATTGCCTTTTCATCAACAGAAGATAAAAACACTGCACAAAATGGATTTTCAAGATTTATTTTTAAATATTTCGTATTTATATCAAGTTTATCTAAAAATCCAACTGCTCCTTGAGTTCTTTCAGTATCAACAACTAAATATCCCTGTCCATAATTCCAAGTTAATTCTTCTGTTGAACTTTTTATTATCTTATTTTTTTCATCAATATATTTTCTTATTTTTTCTTGGTCAATAAAATTTTCCTGTTTTTTCTCAACAAATTCAATCCCTACTTTACCAACACCAAAAATATATGAAGGGAATTTTAAATCTTCCCATCTTGCTCTCATATAATCAACATCTTCAAGTTTTTCAAGGACTTTTCTTTCAATTTCTCTTTTAGGATTAAAAATATCTTCAAAACTCATTTTTCTTTTATATACAATATCTCCTTCTTTAACATCACCTCTTAAGAATATTAAACTTCCAATTGGTTCTAAACACCAGTACATTGGATTTGTTGCAATTCCAAACATTTCATTTAAATATCCAGTCCAATCAACATCTCCAATTGCAAAATGAGTTAGACCACTCCAACCTTGTAATGCAGCATAACTTGCCATTATTGGAACACTTTCAAGAACAAATTCATTTGGATATACACAATTCCATTCAGTTATCATAAAAGGTTTGGAAAATACTCTATTATAACCAGGTAATATCATACTTTTTTCAGGATATTTTATCATTGGTTTATTATCAAAAGTTACTACTTCAGGTCTCCATCCTCCTCTTCCATGATCCCAATATGTGTGTTTTGATATAAAATCTAATTCAGCATTTGAATACAGGTCAACCTCATTTAACCATCCTGGTGCATACCAAGGAGTTCCACAAATCATCCCTTTATATCCCAAATCTCTTAAAGTTTTCTCTACTTTTTTATAAAAATCTGTCTGTAATTGGTAATAGAAAAGTGCCTGGTCTTTTGCTCTTTTAATTTTCCTTTCAATAGGATTTGCTAAATCAAAAATTGATAAAAGCATCATATCATCAATACTTTCTCCTGTTTCAAATGGTGTTAATATAGTTTTCCAATTTGAAAAAAGATTTTCATCTGTTTTGTATTTATCTTTTACCCATTTTATAAAAAGATGTTTTAAATCAATAAGATAAGATGGTGGTAGACCTTGAAGTGAGTTGAAAAACATATTGTTTTCATTAACAATTTGAACTTGAACAATTACAGGGTCTTCTGCATAAGTTAAACCAGTATAAGGGTTTCTATGAGTAAATATCTTTTTCAGGAATTCTAAATAAAAATCCTGTGTTGGTTTATCAAAATATAATGTTTGACTTAAAAGCCCAAAATCTTTATTCCAATCTTTTATTCCATCTTTTTCTTTAAATTTATTCCCATACCACATAACAAATTGAACATATATACCTTCTTTTTTAAGTTGTGATATAAAATAATCAAGACGGTCAAGTTTATTTTTATTTAATTCCTTTGTATTATCTGCTTGATACCAGTCAGTTAATTCACTTCTTAAGTTATGCATTCTTATAAGATTAAATCCATATTTAGAAAGTCGTTTTGCAAGATATTCAGCATCACTTTTACTCGGACATAAAGGACCTACAACTCCCCAGAATTTTGCTGGTGTTCCATCTTCAAACACAAAATTGCCATTTTCATTTCTTTTTAAGTATCCATGTATTCCTGCTGGTTTATGCCATTTCCTGATTTTATCAAGAACATTTGGCGAAAAGTCATCTATTGGCATTTCAACTTTAAACCATTTTTCAATTGGCAAATAAGTATAAATATCTTGCATTTGAGTATCTTTTTTTGTTAAAACAGAAATTAATTCTTTTTTTTCATCATCAATTGTTATACCTAAAATTATCGGCACTGCATCAGTATTTTCAGATTTCAATACTATTGATTTTATTTCTTTTTCTGGATATGGATTTTCCCATCTATATACACCAACTCCTATTTTATTACATTGAGGATTTTTACCTATCCAGCCAACTTTAAATAATTCAGTATCTTGTGGAAACCACCAACCATTTATTTCTTTTCCCTGTCTTATATTTATTTCTTCTATAGTTCCATCATCGTAATTGATTATATACTTTGCTACTACTGGATATGGACCTAATATTTCTGTTTTTGCTCCCCATGCAATCGTGTGAAGAAAATAAATATATTTTGTCTTTTCACTTACTTTTACCTCAACTTTTTCTGGAAAATATGGTCTTGGAATTCCTTTTAAAACTATACATGATTTTCCATTATTCTCTTGAGGATTGATTATTTTAAAATCAATTCCTGCAAATTTAACAATTCCTACTGGAAAATTATCAAGTGAATTATATTTACCTTGGTCAGTCCAACCTCCCTTTTGGTCTTCTTCTATTTCATCTACAAAACCCATATTACAATAATTTGAAATATCAATAAATTTAGGTTTTGGGAATGAAAAAAAACATAAAAGAAAAAAATAAAGAAAGAAAATCTTTAAAAATCTCTTATTTTTCATCTTTCCTCCTTCTTTAATTTTCTTACTTTTCGTCTTTCATACTATTTTTTTATCTTGACGCTTCCCAAAAAGCAACATTACTATCAAAGCCGGTCCATAATCTCCTTGCTTCAG
>JBKBIN010000063.1:0-3592 GCA_046296715.1 Candidatus Ratteibacteria bacterium | reverse complement strand
TTCTCATCCATATAGTATACTTTAACATTTACTTCATTTCCTTGATAATCATAAAGTTTAACAACTACTCCTTCAATATTACCAACACTTCCTCCTATATCTCCTTTGCCTTGTATATGCGATTGACCTATTTGTAATAATATTTGGTTGTAAAAATTGCTACTTACAGCAATACACTCTATCTGTTCAGATTCAACATATAAGTTCTGATATACATCTTTATATCCTGACTTTGAAACTTTTGAAATTAAAAGAGAGTCAGGTGGAACATTAATCAAAGTAAAAGAACCGTCAGATGAAGATACTGTAGAGATATTTGTTCCAACTATTGAAATATTTGCTCCACTTACTGGATTTTCATTTATATCTATTACTTTTCCTTGTATAGACACATAATTTTCAATCGATTCGATCCCGCCAATTGTAAGAGAATCAGGATATCCTAAAGTTATAATTTGATTAAATTTAAAACCAGTTTTTGTTCCTGTTATTAGAATTGGTCTTTTAGGTTCAACATTATATATACAGAAAAAACCATTGTTCTGTGTTGAATTATAATTTCCAGGAATAAAATTATCTCCCAAATATCTTATCTGACTACTTGGTATAGTTTGTCCATTATCAATATATTTTGCAGAAATAACAACTCCACTTACAGGTCCAAAAGGTCCCTCTACACTACCTGCTATATCTGCTTTTCCTGATTGATGAGAAGGCGCTGTTCCTCCATGAATATTATTGGTATAAAATGACTGTGAAATTATAGGAATAGATATATATGTATCTGAATTTCCAACTCCTCCAGGTAAAATTGTATTCACATAACCGGATTTAGAACATTGAATCATAAATATAGAATTTCTTGGAACATCATTTATTTCAAAATTAATATTTCGGCCTTCAAAATCTTGATATGGTGTTGTAGTTGTCGTTTGTAAATTTGGTCCTATAAGTTTAACATTAACACCTGAAATTAAATTGTTAGTTATAGGGTCCTTTACTTCACCATAAAATTTAACTCCTGAGAAAGAAAAATTTGAAAAAAATAAAAAACAAACTACACTTAAAACTATTTCTTTTAATCTCTTCATCTTTACCTCCTTTTTTCCCATTTCCATTTTATCTTTGTATTTGTTGTTATTGTAAAACTTACATAATTTTCACTTCCATCATCAATAGAACCATAACCTTCATAACCAACACATATAAACTTCTCATTTCCAACAACAACTTCTTTTTCAACTTTACATTCTATTTTATCACCTTTTTTATATGTATAAAATCCATTTGCAGGAATTGGATTACCATATTCAGAAGTTATAAGTAAAATACAATTATCTTTTGCAGATGGGTCTTCAGGTGGTGGATTAAATTTTTGTTGAGAAGTAATATTTACTGGCTGAGATATATTTACCTGAGGATAGTTATAAACTGGATTAACAGGATTTTGAGAAGAAAATTGAATCACTGGGAAAGATTGTTGTTGAAAGGGCTGTTGAGTTTGGGAAAAAGAATCTTTTGTTTGAATAATCTGAAAATCTGTTTTGCTTGTTTGAGTAATTTGTGAATCTGTTTTTTCTGATTGATTAATTTGAGAATTGACCTGTCCAGTCACATCAATTTTACCTGATAAAAATCTAAATGATATGGGTTTACCTTGTTTATCTGATACTTTTCCTGATAATATAAGATTTGAGGAGCCCAAATTTAATAATGAGAAATCTATATAAACAAGAACTCCAGAACCAGATACTCCTTGTAAATTTTTTGAAAAACCTGCAATTTTAATAAATCCAGATCCTTTATTATCTAAAACATTGAAAGAAGAAACAATTTCACCTATCCTTATTGAATTTATATCTAAAATTTTAGGATTAAAACTTAAATCAATTTGAAATCCAGCAAATTCTGTATTTGTGTTTATTTCAACTGGAACTGTAATATTTTTTTGTGAAATATCACAAGAATAATTACCAATACTAATAACTTCGCCAAAAATACAAAAAGAAAAAGCAAAAAAGAAAAATATTTTTATTTTACTCATTTTTAGCAAACCTCTTTCTATCAAAAACCCTAATATATAATTTCATTTTTGTCAAGTATTTTTGAAAATTATTGATTCAAGCCGGATTCCAAATTTTTTATTTATATAAATTCCTGGTTCAATTGTAAAAACATTTCCTTTTTCAATTTTTTCTTTACTATTTTTATTTAAGTATGGCTTTTCATGAACATCAATTCCAATACCATGACCAACTCCATGAAGAAAAAATTTCTCAAGATTGTATTTTTTAAAATTTTCAATTGCTTTTTGATATATTTGATTTCCTTTTAAATTTTCTTTTTCTACAAGTTCTGTGCATATATTTTTTGTTTCTTCCACTATTTTATAAATTTTTAAAATCTCATTATCAACTTTTCCACAAAAAAATGTTCTTGTTAAATCGCTTTTATAACCAGAAAAATCTGCTCCTAAATCAATTACAACAACCTCACCATTTTTTATCTCTTTATTTTTTGATTTATGATGTGGATAAGAAGAATAAACTCCTGATGCTACAATTGGCTCAAATGCTTCCTTTCTTGCTCCATTTTTTATTAATTGATATTTTATTTCTGCAACAATGTCAAGTTCTTTTACTCCTTGTTTTATATGCTCTTTTATTTTTTCAATTGTTTTTTCCGCAATTTCCTGTGCCCTTTTTATAATTTTCATTTCATTTTCATCTTTGATTTTCCTTATTTCAAGAAAAATATCATCAACTGGCATTAATTTTGGTTTTACATTTTTTTGAAGATTTTTAAAAAAAGAATAAGAAATTTCTGTGTTTATAAATCCGATTTTTTTGTATTTTGAAAGAAATTTTTCAAATGACTTGTTTTTTAATTTTTTTATAATATAGGTATTTTTGTTCCTATTATACCCTAAACTGTCAAGAGATTCATAAATATAAAGGGAAGATGTGAAAAAAAATATCTCATTTTTGTCAATCAACAAATATCCTTCAACTTCAAGTAATCCTGTTATATAAAAAATATTTGAAGGATTTTTTGTAAATAAACAATCAATTTTTCTATCCTCAAGAAAATTTCTGATTCTTTCAATTTTTTCCATTATCTGAATTTATATAGAAGGTCATCACCAGAAGAAGTTGTACTACCAGCAGGTGTCTCTATTTTGCCATTAGGTCCTGCTGAATAAATTATCATAACTTTTTCTATATTATTATAAGCGACAAGATATGTATGTCCCCAAGGATCAAGTGGAGTACCATAAGGAACAATATTAGCTAAATTTCCCCAACCATTTGCAGAAACTATTGGAACCGATCCATTATCTTGTTGATATATTGATTTTGGTTGAAAAGTTATATAAGGTCCATCCCAATTATGTCCATTTGTTATTTCTGATTCTGCATCGGTTGAATCCTGTAAATTATTATAATCGGTTCCTGAACAATAGACAAAAGTATAGTTTCCATCTTGAGGAGGTGAACTTGTAGGAGTGTAAGGTAATGTTCCCCTTCCATAAGGATAATCAGAATGGATAAAAGCAAGGTCTGGATCAGATAAGTCAGCCAATCTCACATAC
>JBKBIN010000062.1:0-3772 GCA_046296715.1 Candidatus Ratteibacteria bacterium | reverse complement strand
CACCTGTATTTTTTCCAATTTTTTGAGCATACCATCTAAATCCAACTCCTTGAACAATTCCTTCTATATATAAATGATACCGCTTCATATCAAAATAAAAAAGCCCGCCAAAAATTTTGGCGGGCTATCTTTTTATTAATATTCAGGATAAGGAGGTGGGCCTGCAGGTGCTTTTTCTTTCTTTTCAGGTATTTCTGTAATCAAAGATTCTGTTGTTAAAAGTAATGCAGCCATACTCGCAGCATTTTCAAGAGCACTTCTTACAACTTTTGTTGGATCAATAATTCCTGCTTTAACAAGGTCTTCAAACTGATCCTTTTCAGCATTAAATCCAAAGTTTGGATTATCACTTTCTCTTACTTTTTGAACTACAACTGCTCCGTCCAGTCCTGAATTTTCTGCAATCTGTCTTAATGGAGCTTCAAGTGCTTTTTTAACTATTAATGCTCCTGTTTTTTCGTCAGGATCATCAAATTTTAATTTATCTATCTCTTCCTGGCATCTGATTAAAGCAACTCCTCCACCTGGCACAACTCCTTCCTCTACCGCTGCTCTTGTTGCACTTAAAGCATCTTCAACTCTTGCTTTTCTTTCTTTCATATCTGTTTCAGTTGGTGCTCCCACATTTATAACTGCAACTCCGCCAGCAAGTTTTGCAAGGCGCTCCTGTAATTTTTCTCTGTCATAATCGGATGTAGTTTTTTCTATTTCACTCTTTATCTGATTAATCCTTCCCTGAATTTTTGATGCAGAACCAGCTCCTTCAACAATTGTTGTATTTTCTTTGTCAACTATAACCCTTTTTGCTCTTCCAAGCATAGAAAGGTCAACATTTTCAAGTTTAAGTCCAAGTTCTTCCATAATTGCCTGACCACCTGTTAAAATCGCTATATCTTCAAGCATTGCTTTTCTTCTTTCTCCAAATCCAGGTGCTTTTACTGCGCAACACTGTAATGTTCCTCTTAATTTATTTACAACTAAAGTTGCAAGTGCTTCTCCTTCAACTTCTTCTGCAATTATCAATAATGGTCTACCTGCCTGAGCAATTTTTTCAAGTAATGGAAGGATATCCTTTACTGATGAGATTTTTTTATCATGAATCAAAATATAAGCATCTTCAAGAACACATTCCATTCTCTCTGGATCAGTGATGAAATAAGGAGAAAGATATCCTCTATCAAACTGCATTCCTTCAACTACTTTAAGTTCTGTTTCTGTTCCCTTTGCTTCCTCAACAGTTATAACTCCTTCTTTTCCGACTTTGTCCATTGCTTCTGCTATTATTTTTCCTATTTCTGAATCATTTGCTGCAGCTATAGTTGCTACTTGCTGTATTTCATTTTTATCTTTTACTGTATCACTCATCATTTTTAGTTTTGCTACAACTGCTTTTACTGCTTTCTCAATTCCTCTTCTTAAATGAACAGGATTTGCTCCTGCTGCAACATTTTTAAATCCTTCTTTAGCAATTGTAACAGCAAGCAAAGATGCAGTTGTTGTTCCATCTCCTGCAACATCATTTGTTTTTGATGCGACTTCTCTTAGTAATTGGGCTCCAAGATTAAGGTAAGGGTCTTCAAGTTCAATCTCTTTTGCTATTGTTACTCCATCGTTTATAACTGTGGGAGAGCCAAATTTTTTCTCTAAAACTGCACATCTTCCTTTTGGTCCAAGAGTTGGTTTTAAAGTAGATGCCATTATTTCCATTCCTTCAAGAATTTTTCTTCTTGCTTCTTCACCAAGTATAATCTGTTTTGCCATATTTCACCTCCTTTTTATTTTTCTTCAACAACAGCAAGTATATCATCTTCTCTTAAAATTATGTATTGTTTTTCATCAACCGTAACCTCTGTTCCTGAATATTTACCATATAAAACTTTATCTCCAACTTTAACTTCAAGAGGGATTAATTCTCCTTTTTCATTTGTTTTCCCTTTTCCAACAGCAACGACTTTTCCTTCTTGTGGTTTTTCTTTTGCAGTGTCAGGAAGAATTATACCGCCTTTTGTCTTTTCTTCTGCTTCAAGCGGCTCAACAACTACTCTATCACCAAGTGGTCTAATTTTAAATTTAGTAGCCATACTTCACCTCCTTTTTATTTTTTGAAAGTTGTGAGTAATTTTTTTAAGAATATAATTATACCGTTTTAAAAATTTAATGTCAAGAGATATTTTTACTTAATTGCCTTTAAAAAAAACAAACTTATCATCTCAAGAACACTCATTTCTTTAATTTTAAAGTCATTTTCAGAAAACAATTTGTTATATTTTATATCGGAAAGGCAAAAATTCACTATGTTTTTATCTTTTTCAATTTTTAATTCTATTGAATTAGGTAAATATGAGTAAATTTTTATTTCTTTTTCAGGTGCCGGATAATCTATAATTATGTTTGTTTTTTCTTTATTGTTAATGATCTCAATTCTGCGAAGTGTATAAAAATTATCAAGTATTTCTAAATTTACAACACCTTCGGGTATCTGCATATCATACACAAATGTTTTTAAATTGTCTCTTTTTCTTTCTTCTTTAAACTCTATCTTTGATTTTATTGTATCTTCATTTTCTATTAAATTTGTGAGTAGTAAATCAAGAAAGTTTACAGGTAAGAAATTTTTTTGTGAATTGGTATCTTGTGACTTTTCAAAATTTTTTAAATTTTCTTTCTTGTCTTTTATAATTACTCCAAGAGATGGTATAATTATTTGAATGTCATTTTTAACTTGTGAGATAATCCAACTATCTATATCTGAATTTAAATAAATGTATAGATAATCAAGTTCAAGTTTATCTGATTCAGGAGAAAATTTACATCTCATATAACCATCTATTTTTAAATTTTGGGGTAAATTTTTTTGAAAAAGAATTTTGGCAAGAGTGTATGATTGTTCAGAAAATTTTATTTCACCTGATATCTTACTTTCAATAGTCTCAATCCTAAAATTTTTTGCACTTTCTTTTAATTTTTTAACCTGTATAAAAAAATTGTCAATAATTTCATCTGAAAAAGTTAAAGAAAAAAATAATAATGAGAGAAAAAATATTTTTTTTATTTTATTCATTTTTGCCTCCTTCTTTTTATTTAATTTTACCACAAATTAAAAGTGTTGACAATTTGGTTATTTAATATTATAATCATTTTTAAAAAGCGGGAATAACTCAGCGGTAGAGTGCGACCTTGCCAAGGTCGAAGTCGCGGGTTCGAATCCCGTTTCCCGCTCTTGATTTTTTTTTATTTTGTGTTAAAATTTTAAATATATTTGCTGCTGTGGCTCAGGGGTAGAGCACGTCCTTGGTAAGGACGGGGTCATGGGTTCAAATCCCATCAGCAGCTTTGAAGAAAATAGTAATAGACAAATAACAAAAAAAGGAGGATAATAATGGCGAAGGAGAAATTTATAAGGACAAAGCCGCATGTGAATATAGGGACGATAGGGCATGTAGATCATGGGAAGACGACATTAACCAGTGCGATAACATTGGTATTAGAGAAGGAGAAGAAAGCGAAGTTTACCAAGTATGAGGAGATAGATAAAGCGCCTGAGGAGAGCGAGCGAGGATTGACAATAAACATAGCCCATATAGAATATGAGACAGACAAGCGACATTATGCACATATAGATTGTCCAGGTCATGCGGATTATATAAAGAATATGATAACAGGAGCAGCGCAGATGGATGGAGCGATACTTGTAGTTAGTGCGCCAGATGGGCCTATGCCCCAGACAAGGGAGCACATATTATTAGCCAGGCAAGTAGATGTACCAGCGATG
>JBKBIN010000061.1:0-4097 GCA_046296715.1 Candidatus Ratteibacteria bacterium | reverse complement strand
TATCTTTAAAACCAAGTTTTTCTAATTCTGTTATCTCTTTAATTCTTTCTTGCTCTAATTCACTTAATCTTAAATTGGTTAATTCTCTATTTTTCTTTATTAGACCTAAAATTTCTTCTTCTGATAATTTTCTTGCTTTAGTTTCAGTATCATATAGTTTTAATTGTTCTTCTAAAATTGTCTTTTGAATTTCTCTTTCCGTTTTTAAATAATTATCTATTTTCCATCTTGCTAATTGTTTTTCCATCCTAATTGCTTCATCTAAATCGTATTTTCTCATTGCTTCTATTAATTCTCTTCCTTTTTCCCTCATAACCCTTTCATTTTCAGCCCAACTTTTCAAAAATGGAGTTGATATATCTGGTTTCTCAAATCTTTCAACTAACTCTTCCCACTCTTTTCTAACTTTTCCTATTACTGATGCAAGTTCATTTTGTATTTCTAATAAAATCCCTTGAGATACATTTGCTTGTTTTGCATACTCTAAAACCTTTAACCATAATTCTACTTGTTTCTCTAATGATAAATTACTTTCTGTAATCTTCTTTCTTGTTTCTTCTATTAATTTTTTTACATTCTCTTCAGTTATCACTATTCCATTTAAAACGTTTAAAATACCAGAATACTCCTTTTGAATTCTTTTTACTCTTTCTCCAATATTGGCTAATGTCTCATGTTTTTCTTTTATATACTTTCTAAATTCAGTTTCACTTTCAGTTGCTTTTTTTGTTGCTTCATTAAACTCTTCGCCGTATCTTTTCAGTATAATAATATCACCTTCACTTACTGGTAAACCTTTTTCTTTTGCCTGTTCTAATAACCTGATTAAAACTTCTATTTCATCTGATACTCTTTTAACATATTGTTTCCATTTCTCGTATATTTCTATATCTTCCGGTTTTATATCTTCTTTTTTCACTTTCTTTAACCAAATTGCAATACCTGAAAGCAAAACACTTAATGTAAATAAAACTGGATGAGTTGTAATTAAAGATTTTAAAGCCAAACTTAATCCAATTATAGCAATTTTCGCTCTTTGAAAATTATCTAATAATCTCCCAAATAACCCTGTAATATATATCAAGGGACCACCTATTATTATGAAACCAGAAACTAAATTTTTAAAATTAGTTGGTAATGTATTAAAAAGTTGTATTACAAGTTTAATCTGATTTATAAGAACTCCTATTGTATCCCTTGAACCTTTAAGTATTTCTAACCAAAATTTTTGTATTGATAGTCGTAATGTCTCAACTAATAGTTGCCATTCAATAAATGAACCAGTTAAATCTTTCATAGAAAAACCAAAAGATTTTGCTAATAATTCTGTATTATTTTTTAACTTTGTTAATTCCTCATTAGATAAAGCAAGTAAAGGAGCAAGTCTTTCATAATTCTCTCCTAACAGTTTTTGTGCTACCCATGCTTTACCCATGCTTGCTTCTAATTGCTTTAATCTAAATATTAAATCCCAAAACCTCTCATAGACATCACCTGTATCTTGTCCTAACTTAACTGCTGATATTCCTATTCCAGCAAGTGCTTCTCTTACTCTTTCTGCTACAAAACTTGTTCCTTGTCCTGCATTAATTAATGCTTGATAAACATTGTTTACTGTTTTTGTTAAATCAGTTAAAGTTATTCCTAATGACCGAGCAACAAAATCTAATGCAACTGCTTTATCTATTGAAATTTCAAGTGAACCAGTCGCTCTTAATAACTCTATCGCAAAATATGACGCTTGTCGTAAACCTACTGTCATCGCTACTGTCCATTGGAACCCTATACTTCTTAAAGTATTAAATATTCTGTCATACTCTAATCTTTGTCTGTATAATGAATTTTCTAATGCTCTAAAAGAAGATAGTTTTAATTGTAATAATTTAAGTTCTTGTCCAGTTAAAGTATTGATTCTTTGTAATTCGTTGGCAAACCTTAATCTAAATTTTGGGTCTGATTCTATAAGGGCTTTTAATCTTTCTCTTAAAACAACTTCTTTTTCAGTTAATTGAGTAAGAAATACTTGTGCTTTATTTTTACTGGATAAAACTATTTGACTTTTTTCTAATAAGGATAAATAATGACGAAAGGCGCTTTTTACCTCATTAGTATGTTTTGCTAATAAAAAAGAATTTGAAACTAATTTTGTAAATGGAACTTGTTCTATTTTTGCAAAAGTTGAGATAAATTCTTTTAAATAAGGTGCTTCCTCTTTTAAAAATTGAAATCTTTGTCTATAAGGAATAGTTGGTAGTTTGGCTAATGCACCTTTAATTTCTTTAATAATTGCTTCTGATGAAAATGGTAAATCCTTTATTTTTAATTTAGTAAGAAATGTCTCAAGAAATGGTTTTAATTTTTTTAATTCTCTCTCAAATGTGCCTAATTCTAATGGTTTTGCAATAAATTCTAATTCTACTTGAAATTTTGCTTCAGCCATTTTCTAAATCCTCTAAAAACTGTTTAAATTCGTAAAATCCTTCTTTACTTATTATACCTGACATTGCATTATATAATCCAGTTAAAAATAATTTAAGTTCTCTTAAATCATTCCTTATACTTAAATCATACAAAATTTTCAATTGTTTAAAAGTAAGTTTTTTAAGTGAATTTAAGTTAATTCCTCTTTGGAAGAAGTAGGCGATGGCGTCGCAAATTGTGATACTTTTTCTGTCAACTTCAGTAAGAAATCGCTCCACTTCTTCACTTCCAGACAAAAAAAATCAAAGTCCATTAAATCCAGTAAAGTATTAAAAATTAATAATCTTAAAGCCAAAGGTGATTTCTCTATAACATTTTCTTTGATATTTGAATATTTGGATATAATTTTAATGACTTCTGGATTTTGTAAAAGTGCAACAGGATTAGTTGGTTCTTCTTGATTTGAAAAAAGATTGAAAAACTGTTTTACAAGAACTATTTCATCTTCTATCGTTGGTGCTTTGATTTTTAATTTTTTATTTTTATATTCAACTTCCTTTTCAGTAATTATTAAATCTTCAATCTGATAATCTTTTCTTTCATCCATAATACCTCCTTTTAAATTAAAACAAAATAACCTTCATTAGTTATATATGCTTGAAAAGTAATTTCAGGGTAAGCAACTTCTGATAAATTATAGTCGGATATCTCAATTATCTTTGTTTTATAAAATTTTAGTGTTTTTTTTACTGGACTGGATTTAACCCTAACTACTAAAACTGGAATTAATAACTCTTTAGTTTGAGTTAGTAAATCCTCATCAAGAAAAATTTCTTTCTTCAAAAGTTTACATCTAATATTATAAAATTTTTCTTCTAAAATTGAAGATACAGGATAAGTTAATTTTTGATTAGTTAAAACAACATTTCTAAATTCTGGATGAATTATAGTATCCTTTGAATAACCTAAATCTATTTCTCCCCACTTTATAAATCTGCTTTTATCGTAAGTTAAATATTCAATAGCCATATTTATTTTTCCTGAATTCCAAGTTTTGCTCTATCCAACGCACCTTTAAGCATCCTTTCTATATTATTCAGTTTTTGCATTAAAGTAATTTTCTCTCCTGTATTTTTATCAAGAACACCTTCATTAATTGCTTTACTTATTCTTTTATTAAACTCAACTGGGTTAGTAAAAAAGAAACTTATATATTTTTCAATTATATTAGGATTTCCTTTAAGATAGAAGTAAAATTTCCCAGGTTCTTCTTCTACTGGAACTACTCCGTTAAACTCTACTACATCAGAAAATAAAGTAAGTAAGTTCTTGGCAATATAAAAATCTGTAATCAAAACTCCATCCTCAACTCTTTTCTTTAAAATTACATTATATTTCATTCCATCCATAATAACCTCCTTTTAATTTATAATGCTTCTTCAAATTCTCCTATTGCTTCCTGTTCATCGTCATATGTAGCAGTAAATGTTGTATCAAATACTCCTACTGCATTTTTTTGAAATTCAAATGCTCCTCCACCAGTCACTATGCAATTATAAAAGGTATATTTTACTTGTTTGCCATCCATTCTTTTCCCAGTAATAACAATTTCTTTAGCAACAGGAACTTCCTCTCTTGCTCCTATCTTAATTTTTTTGCTTCCTGAACCTTGTTCG
>JBKBIN010000060.1:0-4154 GCA_046296715.1 Candidatus Ratteibacteria bacterium | reverse complement strand
TAAATTCAAATCTGGAATTATAATGGGTTTTATTGAATATGTGAAGGTTATTTATTATGGAACCCCTGGATTTGGAATTTTTGTTGGTATTACAGGAACAGGACTATACTTTATTTTTCTTTTTATTTTAATTCCAATTCTTTTTGGATGGCTATATAAAAAATTAGCAACAAAAAGAAATTTGAAGATTCTTAATTTTTTTATTCAAAATATATCGTCCTATAATTACGAATTTGGAATTGATGCTGAGAAAACAATTGAAGAAGAATTTAGTTTGATTATTGAAGAAAATAAAAAACAACAGATATATAATGAACTAAAAAATTATGTAAGTATTGAGAAAAAGGATTTTGAAGAAATATATGAAAAACTTAAAACTGGATTTCTCAATATAAATGAACTTAATAAGTTTTTTCAAGAATATGAGAAAGTTTTAAAAAATTTTCCATTTAAAAAATTTCTTGATATTGTTTTAAAATATGAAACTGCTAAATATTTTACTGAAATTAAATTCCAGATTGATAAATAAAAATTTTCAAAAATTTTCTTTTAAGGTAAAATAAATTCTAAAAATGGAAAAATTTACAGGTAGAATTTTGATAACTTTTGGAGTTTTATTAATTTTAATTGGATATATAATTTATAAAGGAATAAAACTGCCGATTGGTAGATTGCCAGGAGATATTTTTATAAAAAGAGAAAATTTTGTTTTCTATTTCCCAATTGTTTCAAGTATTTTGATAAGTATAATTTTAACAATAATTCTTTCATTACTGTTCAGGAGGTAAAAATATGGAGAGAAAAAATGGATATGAAATATGGGATGAGAAAAAGATAAAAGAGACATATGATTATTCTGAAAAATATAAAAAATTTCTAACAGAAAATAAGACAGTAAGAAAATTTATTAAAAGTTGTATAGAAGAAAGTAAAAAATTTGGCTTTAAAGAATTAGAAAAATATGAAAAATTGAATAAAGGAGATAAATTTTTTAAAGTAAATAAAGGAAGAGAAGTAATTTTTGGAATTATTGGTGAAAAGAAGTTGATTGATGGATGTAGATTTATTGTTGCTCATGTTGATTGCCCGAGAATTGATTTAAAAACAACTCCACTCTATGAAGATGAGAATATTGCATTATTCAAGACATATTATTATGGAGGAATAAAAAAATATCAATGGTTGACTATTCCTCTTTCTTTAGTTGGATATGTTTTTTTAAAAAATGGAAATGTAAAAGAAATTGAGATAGGAGAAAAAGAAGATGATCCAGTTTTGACAATAACAGATTTACTTCCACATCTTGCAAAAGAACAATATAAAAAATCTATTGAAGATGGTTTTCCTGGAGAAAGCTTAAATGTTTTTGTTGGAACAACTCCTGATAAAAATAAAGACAAAGAAAAAGTTAAAAGTAATGTTTTAAAAATATTAAAAGAAAATTATGGAATTGAAGAAGAAGACCTTTTAAGTGCTGAACTTGAACTTGTTCCTTCAGGTAAAGCAAAAGATGTAGGATTTGATAAAAGTATGATTCTTGCCTATGGACAGGATGACAGGGTATGTTCATATACTTCTTTCACTGCGTTAATTAATTCAATTGATTCAGTTAATAATATTTTCTGTATTTTAGTTGATCAGGAAGAAATTGGGAGTCGTGGTTCAACAAGTGCATCATCTTCTTTCTTTGAGTATTTAATTGAGGAAGTGCTTGAAAAAGGTGGTTATTCAATTTCAGATAAGAGAAAACTATTTGAAAATTCAAAGGCAATATCAGGAGATGTAAATACATTACTTGACCCTAATTATAAAGATGCTTACGAACCTAAAAATGCAGCAAGGATTAATTGTGGTGTTGTTTTAACAAAAATAACAGGAGCAAGAGGAAAATCTGGAAGCACTGAACCAACAGGTGAATATGTTGCTTATATAAGAAATATATTTGATAAAAATAAAGTATTGTGGCAGCCAGGTGAAATTGGTAAACTTGAACTTGGTGGAGGTGGAACAGTTGCTTCATATTTTGCAAGATACAATATAGATACAATTGATTGTGGAACTGGCGTTCTTTCAATGCATGCTCCTTTTGAATTAACAGGAAAAATAGACATTTATTCCACTTTTGAAGCATATAAAGTTTTCTATTTAGAGGATTAAGATGGAAAAAATAACGATAAAGACAAGAAAAAGAACTGATTTTGTAGATATAACAGGAGAAATAGAAAATTTTGTAAGAAGTAAAAATATCAAAAATGGTATTTGCTATATATTTATTCCTCATACAACCTGTGGAATTACAATAAATGAAAATGCAGACCCATCAGTCAAAAATGATATAATTGAAAAACTTGAGCAACTTATTCCAGAAAATGATAGGTATTCTCATACAGAAGGAAATGCAGATGCTCACATAAAATCAAGTATTGTTGGTCATTCATTAACTGTTTTTATAGAGAATAATTCTTTACAACTTGGAACATGGCAAGGAATTTATTTATGTGAATTTGATGGTCCAAGAATAAGAAATGTCTGGTTAAAAATTTTGCCTATTTAGCCATATTCTTTTTCTTGAATAGAAACTACTTTTCCTGTTTCAACTGATTTTATCACACTTTCATATAAAAGCATAGTTTTATAACTTGTGAATATGTTTGATAAAGGTAATGTATTGTTTTTTATTGAATTAATGAAATCAATTAATTCTGAAAGATGACCTGTATCAAAACCACTATCTCCTGATGATATAAATGTTGGTGGTTCTCTATATTCAACTACTTTTCCATTTTCAACAATTTTGTAAATAGACGAATTATGGATTGTCATAAAATTTCCATCTTTTAAAGTAATTTCAACTTCTTCTGTTGGAAAATTCATATTTCTCATATCAGTTAAATTTAATGTTCCAACTGCTTTATTTTTAAATTTTATTGTAATGGCATAGGCATCTAAATCTTTTGCAAAGGCAAAAACACTTTCAAAATCTCCAAAAAGATAAAGAACAAGGTCAAAAGCATGAATTGCAAAATCAAATATAAATCTATCATCAAGAGTTGTATTTTTAAATTTACCCGAAGCATAATCTATTGAAATTGAGTAAAATTCATCTTCATTGAATTTACTTAACCATTCTTTCGCTTTTTTATAACATAAAGCATATCTTTTCTTAAATCCAGTTGCACATATTCTATTTGTCTGTTTAGAAATTTCTGCCATTTCTAAAGCGTCTTTGCTTGAAGGACATGGTGGTTTTTCTACATATACATGATATCCCATTTTCATAATTTCTTTTGATAATTCAGCATGCATTTTTGCATTTATACATATAATAACTCCATCAGGATTTTCTTTTTCAATCATTTCTTTATAATCTTTATATGGTCTACCACCAAATCTTTCTGAATTGTTGATTGCTTTTTGAAAATCAATATCACATACACCAACTATTTTTCCTCCAGCAACACTTATATATGGATATATTCTATTTGTTGAATGTCTTCCTGCTCCTATAATACAAATTTTTGAAAAATCCATTTTTCTTTCTTAAATTTCAATTGATTTTCTTTCGCCAGTTGAAAAACAAATTGTCAAAACTGCTTCTTGTCCTGTTAAGTTTTTTGCTCTATGAGGTAAATTTGCAGGAATTGTTACAACATCTCCTTCTTCAAGTAATACTTGGTTTCCATCTTTTTCAATATGTAAAATTTTCCCCTTCACAACTACTAATATTTCATAGCAATCAGGATGAAAATGTAAATGATTACTTTGATATGGCTTTAAAATACATTTGCCAATTGTTATACTTTCTGAATTTTTCATTTTTTTATTTGCATACCAGATTAGTTTTCCCCAATCAAATTCAACTACTTCTAACTCATTTTTTCTTTTTATCACTCTATTTTTCATTTAGAATCTCCAAAATTGCTTTATATTTTGGTGCTTGATCTGGACTTTGTGTTTCATACTCAAGCAACCCCCAACTTCCCCATTTAGAGGGTCTTGACATAGAAGAAAACAAAACAAATACATCTCCTCCTATTTCCTTCCATTTTTTAAGATAATTTTGATAAATATATTTTATTCTCGGGTCTTTATTTACTGCAAAGAATAATTTATTTAATTTTTCATTATTTTCTGCTCCACCATGTCCAACAAAA
>JBKBIN010000059.1:0-4340 GCA_046296715.1 Candidatus Ratteibacteria bacterium | reverse complement strand
GTTTGGTGTTTTTCTTATTTATTTTCTTATTGGGACTGGTGCCTTTTCCTTTCTTTCGCAATTCACTTATTACAAAATTTTCTCAAAAGGACTAAATATTTTAGTTGGGTTATGTGCAATAATTTTAGGATTTTTTAGTTTTTCTGATTTTTTGAAAGCAAAGAAAGGGAATATAAAACAAATACAAATACAATTACCAAAATCTGTAAAAACAAAAATTCATTCAACAATAATAAAGAAAATAAATCTTCCTAATTATATTCTTGGTGCTTTTTTATCAGGAGTTATTGTATCAGTTTTAGAATTTGCCTGCACTGGTCAGGTATATCTTCCAACTATTGTATTTGTTTTAAATCAAAAAGAGTTTAAAAGGATTTGTTATTTTTATCTCTTCCTTTATAATCTTTTCTTCATTTTCCCACTTTTTCTTATTCTTATTTTTTCCTATTTTGGTACTTCTTCTCAAAAAATTTCTCAATTCAGTTCTAAAAATATTCCATTGGTAAAACTTATTCTTTCCTTCTTTTTCTTTTTTATTGGCCTTTATCTTTTTTTCTCTATGTAGGATTTTCAAAGTAGATGTTTTTCGCACAGATTTTTTAATTGAAGAAGTTGAAAGATATGTCATGACAACTTACGAAGTTGAAAAAATTTTCAACTAGTTGGAATAAAAACTTCAACCTTCCTTCTATACCATATTTTATTATCTACCTGTATACTATGTCCTAACCTGAAAGAGGGGTTAACTTGACAAAATTAAAAATATGTGTAAAAATAATTTTGAAAATAAAAAAGTGTTACCAAGGTGCCCGATTTGTACGAATGATTTGACATAAAGAAGAATTAAAAAGATAACATTATTTAAAAGATGAAGAGAAAATATTTAATATTTCACTTTTTAATTCTTTGTATATATGGTTATGCACATCTTTGTGATAATGTGTTTAGACAAGCAGATAAATTAATTGTAAAACCTGAGATTTATAATATAGTTGTTAAAAATAAGACAACCTTTAAAATTTTCTTACAAAATAATATGGATAGGGGAATTGCAGAAATAAGTTTAGAACCTGAAAGTTCTGCTTTTGAAATTGATATTACACCTAAAAAATTATCTATACCTAAAAATTCACAGGTATTTTTTGAAGTAACTATTACTCCAAAACAAGGAATAAAAACAGGTAACTATCCTTTAAAATTCCGTCTGGTAGGTGGTGGTAGAGAGTTTAAATCGTTTACACTTAAAAGTTTAATGGAAAAAAAAGAAATAATTTATGACTCTGATATAAGTAAACTACCAGTTATCAAAGCAACAACAAATCCACCTATAATTGATGGCTCTTTTGCTGACCAGTGTTGGAAAAATGCTACTATACTTTCCAATTTTTCTTCTACTAAAGGGTCTGAAGCATTTTATAAAACTTGGGTGATGATTACATTTGACAAAGATAACCTATATATAGGTGTATTTTGTAAAGATGAATTTATAGAAAAACTTTCGCATGAAGACACTATAGAGATTAATATATCTCCACCGAATCAAGGTTCTGGTTTCATTGTTTTCTTTTCACCCGTAGGAACTTTAACATGTAAAAAGTATGATGCAAAAAAACAGATTTCAAATTTAAATATAGAAGATATAAAGTATGCAAGTATAAAGAAAGAAAACTACTGGTCATTTGAAATGGTTATTCCTTTTTATCTTATTAAAAAACCCAAAGAAAATGAAATTTGGGATATAAGAATCACAAGGATAAAAACAAGTGGAACAAAAGAAACAAGTTTTTGGGCAAGGGATGCTGATGGATATCATCAAGAAAAAGGAATGGGTAAGATTCTTTTTATACCTTGATAAGAAAAAAATAATCTTTTCTATTTTTTTCGTTATAGAGATTTTTATAGTTATAGGTGCTGAAAATTTACAAGTAGATTTTACCTATCCTGATTTAAAAGGCGATTTTTATGTTAGCGGAAAAGTGTCATTCCCTTATGGAAATATTTACTCTGATAATAATATTTCTATTTATGATGTTAAAACATATGAAGAAATCCCCTCAAAAATTAATATAATAGAGAAATGGCCAGATGGGTCAATTCTTGAGGTAGAAATATTATTTCCTGCAAATGCAGAAAAACAAAGAAGATATATTATTTCTTATGGTATGGATATTAAAAGGAAGAAAAAGTTTACACAAACTGCAGTGCTTCCGATAATAAGTGCTTCTATAGGAAAAACACCACAAACAACTGAAAATATTAATATACCCGTTGGAGAATTATTAGTAAAAGTAGATAGAAGTCCTGATATAAGGTATTACTGGTATATTATTCCTATGTGTGTTCTGGTATTTCTTACATTATATAGGACGAAAAAGACGATAAGTAAATGAGAAATAAAATATCTTTTATTAGACGGATTGTTCAAATTATATCTTTTGTTTTACTTGTATATGGTGGGTATATATTCAAAACTCGGCTACATACAGAAACAGATAAACGAATTTTCCCTAAACTTAAAGGACCTGAAGAGTATATCTCTACAGAAAAATTCAAAGAGGGCTCAATACTCTGGCCTTCAGGAACAAACCCTGTTCTTGAAAATTATCCACCTTCTCTTGTATGCAGATTTAATCCAAAAGGAGGGTTATTCAAAGCATGTATACTTCACTTTATTTCTGAAAATTTAACATGGCAGACAGATATAAAATATCTTTTGCCACATCTTACACTTTTTATTTTTTTATGTTTTCTCTTGGGGAGAATGTGGTGTGGATGGGTATGTCCGATTGGGAGTGTAGGTGATTTTATTACTTCTATAAGAAAAAAAATGAATATTCCTACTAAACGTTTCTCAGATGGTTTTAAATCAGGACTAAGATTTTTTTCTTATGGAATAATAGTAATAACTTTTTTAATTTCTGCTATAATAGGATTTCCAAATTTTACAAGATTTCAGTGTTACTGGTTTTTACCTTATTGTCAGATATGTCCTGCTCGACTTATATGCCCAATTTTTGGACTAATAAAACCGGGATGGAAGGATTTTGAAACAGGTATTACAACCATGTTTACTATTCTTGCATGGCTTGTTATCGGAATATTTCTTGCTGCTTTTTACTTTGGAAGAAGAATATGGTGTCATCTTTGTCCTGTAGGTCTTATAAATTCATTTTTTAATAAAGGAGCAGGGATTGAACTAAGAAAAAAAGCAGTAAATTGTAATAAGTGTGGACTTTGCGCGGATGCTTGTCCTATGGAACTACGAGAAATGTATAAGAAAAATTCTGACGGTATCTACAATCAAAATGGTTGTATTATGTGTTTAAGATGTGTAGAGATATGCCCGAAAGATGAATGTCTTTCTATATCTTTTTTTGGGAAAAAAATAACAAAATCAAAATTCAGATGAATGAATAGATATGAAAGAAAATAATAACTATATTGGACAACAGTATCTAAAAATATTAAAATCTTTGACTAACAAAAAAAGGGATATTTCACTTGATTATAAAAGTGCTATAGAACGATATAGAAAAGCATCTAATTTAAAATCTATGGATTACTTTTATGAAGTAATTTCCAATAGAAAAATAAATACTGATAAACCAATTGTTGGGTATTTCTGTAAAATAGTCCCAGAAGAGATTATTATAGCAGTTGGAGCATATCCTTTGAGATTATGCAATCAAGATATACATTGTGCAGAAATGGGGGAAGAAATTTTGCCTGGGGACATATGCCCTGTAATAAAAGCAATATGTGGTTATTTTCAAAATAATATAAAAATAGATATTCTTATAATTCCAGCAACCTGCGATGGAAAAGTAAAATTAGTAGAGATACTAACTCCTATATTTAATGAGAAAATATATTTCATTGATATTCCAAGAAACACTAACTACATAGAAAGCATTGATTTATGGGAATCTGCATATCTTAAGTTTTACAACTATCTGAAAAACATTTTTAAAGTAAAGCCATCAAGAAATGCCCTTTTAAATGCTTGTAAAATAACAAATAAAAGAACTGAAATTTTTAGAAAGATTTATCAATTGCGTGGTGAAAAAATAGGAATTATAAATTCTTTTGATTATTTTACACTTACATCTTCCTCTTTTTGGCTTTCTTCTTCTGATTGGAGTGAACATGCAGAAATTTTGTATAAGGAACTTTTAACCAAACCAGTAAAACAATCTTATAGAAAAAGAATCTTACTTGCTGGTTCTCCAATAATTTTCCCTAATTTTAAACTTCTTGAAGTTATTGAAGATATTGGCTGTTATATTGCTTCTGATATACTTTGTTCTGGATATGGTCATCTTTTTGACCCTGTTAAGATA
>JBKBIN010000058.1:0-4460 GCA_046296715.1 Candidatus Ratteibacteria bacterium | reverse complement strand
ATAACTTTTTCTTTCAAAAAAATCTTAACTTTGTTCCTATCAAGAACTTTTCTTATTATCTTTACAACATCTTCTGCATTTTCACTTTCAGGATAAACTCTTCTGCCAGTATCTACTTTGAGTTTTAAACCATTATTTTCAAAAAAATTGAAAAGGTCTTTATTTGAAAACTGATAGAAAATATTTATTAAGAACTTACCATTTCTATATTTTGATAAAAACTCTTCATTTATTTCATTCATATTTGTTAAATTGCATTTTCCTTTACCTGTTAAAAGTAATTTCTTACATATCTGGTTGTTTTTTTCAATTATCGCAACTCTTTTTCCTTTTTCTGAAGAAAAAATTCCAGAAAAGCATCCAGAGGGTCCAGCACCAATTATAATCACATCATATTTTTCCATTTATTTAAAATTTCTCCTATAATATTTCCCTCCCATATATTCAACTTCAACAATTTCTTCTTTATCTATTAATTCTTTTAACAATTCAGAATTCCCCTTATTATCTTTTAAAAATTTTTTGATTTCTTTCTCACTCATAGGATGGACTGAAACAATACTTAAAATGTCTTCAATTAAATTACCTGTAAAACCAAATTCTCTCTTTTCTTTTCCTTCAATTACCTTAACATTTAAATCTTTACTTTCAAAAACTATATAAGCAAAATCAACACTTTCTCTTTCAGGAATTTTAACCCATTTTTCAGCAGGTGGTCTGGTAGGATAACCAATATATGCAATATTAGGTTTTATTCTTTTTATAAATTCACCTATTTTTTCTATCTCATTTTCATTATCATTTATATCTTTGATAAAAAGTGTTTCTGTTAACAACTGCCCTTTAAACTCCTCTGAAAAAATTTCAATGCCTTGAAGTATTGCTTCTAGATTAATTGGTTTGTATGGTCTATTTATTTTTTTCCATATATCTTCACTTACAGTATCTATTTTCAATGAAACACAATCTGCTTTTTTCAAATCATTTCTTACATCCTTCCTCCAGATTAAAGAAGAATTTGTAATAACAGCAATTTTTATTCCAAACTCTTTTAATGTTTCTATTTCTTTACCAAGGTTAATATCAAGAGTTGGTTCACCATCAGGAACAAATGTAATAAAATCAATTTTTTTATCTTTTAAATTTTCAATCACCTCCTTTGTCTGTTTTTTTATCTCCTCTGGTTTATAAAATTCTTTTCTTTCTACTTGATAAATTGGAGTTCTACCAATTTGACAGTAAATACAAGAATAACTACACTTTTTTGGATAAGGAACATTATTTATTCCCAAACTTTGTCCAAATCTTCTTGAGGGTATGGGTCCAAAAATTATTCTTTCCATATTAAAATTATACATTTTCCAGAATTATTTTTAAAAACCACATTTATTTTTTCTATTTTCTATTTAACAAAGACAAACTTTTTAAACATATAAATTATATTAAAATTTTAAAATCCAAAGGTAGTGTTGACTTTGACAAGCAGAAATAATCTATTGTAAAATTTAACAAAAAGGAAGTTTTTTATTATGTTTAAGTTTTTTAAAAGAAACTTAGATAAAAGAAATTTTAAATTACCCTTACCCAGTTATTTAACAATGAGATTAGTAGAAGTTGAAAAAGAATGTGAAAGATTGAGGAAGATTTCAGAGGAGCGAATATTGGCAAGAGAAAGAGAAATAATAGAACAAGCCCAAAAACAAGCAAAAAGTATAATTGAAAGTGCAAAGGCAGAAGTGGATGAATTAAAGTCTAAATGGAAAGAGAAAGCAGAAAGGGAAATAAGAGAGGAAATAGAAAAAGAAATAAATGATAGGTTGGCAATTCTTAAAGAGAAGGAAAAAGAGATAGAGGAAAAAAGGAAAGTTATAGAAGAAGAAATAAAAAGGAAAATGGAGCAGGTAGAAAAGGAAGCAGAAAGCATAATTGAGAAAGCGAAAGCAGAGGCAAAGGAAATAATATTAAAGGAAAAAGGAAAGTTAGAAAGAGAAAAGAACAAGAGATTAGAAATGGTTGCAGAGAGAGAAAAAGAAATAGAGGAAAAAGAAAAAGATGCTAACGAAAAAATAAAAAGAATGATAGAAGAAGCAGAAAAAAGGGCAAAGGGATTAGTAGAAAAGGCAGAAAAGGAGAGAGAAAAGATAATAGAATATGCAAAAAAAGAAGCAGAAAAAGAAACATTAGAAATAAAAAAGAAAGCGAATGAAGATTTATTAACAGTAGTAAAACTAAAAGAAAAAATTAAATTAGAAAAAGAAAAAATAGATGTTAAATTAAAAGAATTGGAAGAAAAAGAAAGGCGACTAAATGAAAAAGAGCAAATTTTAAAATTGAAAGAGGTAGAAATAATTGAAGAACTTGAAAAGATTTCTCAGTTTAATAAGGAAGAGGCGAAAAAATATCTTTTAGAAAAACTGCAAAAAGAAGTTGATAAAGAATTTATGGAGAAAGGAAAACTGAGAAGTTGGGATGATATTTTTTAAATAAAAATGGATAACATAGATAAAAAATTAAAAGCAATTTTTCCAAATTTAATTGTAAATAAAAAGTTTGCAAATCTAAAAGAAGTAAGCAAACTTCCAAGATTTATCTCTGAATATTTAATAATGAAATTTACAGAAAATGAGGAATTAAATTTTAAAAAACTTAATGAATTTTTAAATAAATATTATGTTTCTCCAGAAGAAAAAAATGTTGCTCTTTATTTATTGGAAAAAAATGCTTCTAAAGAATTAATAGATGAATTTTCTGTTGAAATGCATATTTTAAGAGAGAAAAAGACAGGGCTTGCGATAGGTTTGTTCCATGGGCTTTCAATTCCAAGTCTTCAGCTGAAGAAAGCATGGATAAAAGCAAAAATACTGGATGAAAATAGAGATTTATTAAGAGGCGGAGTTTGGGGTCTTGGAAAACTTGAGTTATCAAGAAGAGTATTATTATTAGGATTAAAACTGATTGATATATCTGAAGAGGAAATTATAACCATTTTTTCTCTAATTTGGGAGAATAAATTTAAAGAGAAACTTGAAGAGATTGGATTTGAGGTTGTAATTCCAAGCAAAAACGATCCGGTTTTTATTCATCATTTGAAAAAAATTTGGCAAACAGAAAAAAAAGAAGGGGAAAGCAATATAATGAAGATAGAAGATTTAGAAGACGAGATTTTGTTAGGTATAGGACAGGAAGTATTAGTTAACTATATCTTTAGACCAACTTTAACTTGTAAAAAACAGGAAAAAGAGAAGTTGAAGACAATTATTACAATTCATTATTTCTCTTTATTTGAGAAAAAATGGAAAATCTTTCAATGGGAAAAAGAAATAAACAATTTGAAAGAAGATGTAATTGATAAATTTTTAACTGATGCAATTGTAAATTTCCTTGTAAAAGAAAAAATAAATCCTGTTAACTTAATAACTCTTACAGAATTTAAGCCTTATCAGATATCATCTAAAGTAGTTGATACAATAATTGAAAATAGAGCAAAATTTACTACAGAAGAATGGGTAGATATTATTATAAGGTCAATAGGACTTAATCCTGACATTTATAATAAATTTCAAAAAAAACTTCTTTTAGTAAGATTAGTCCCACTTGTTGAAACAAATGTTAATTTAATAGAACTTGGTCCAAAAGCAACTGGGAAAACATATATCTACAGAAATACTTCTATTTATACAAGGATTTTTGCTGGTGGGAAAGTTAGCCCAGCTGAAATTTTCTACCATGGAACATACAAGATTATAGGAGAAATTGGTAGAAGGGATTGTATAGTTTTTGATGAATTATCTAAGGTTATTTTCCCAGAAGAAATGGTCAGTAAATTGAAAGATTATATGGTAGATGGATGGTTTGAAAGATTGGGTTTAAAAAGAGCGCATAGTGGTTGTTGTTTAGTTTTTATTGATAATATTGAAGGCAATGAAATAAATATAGAAAATTTGCCTCCAATTCTTTCTGATAGTGCTTTCTTAGATAGAATTCATGGTATTATTCCTGGTTGGGAAATCCCCAAAATTTTACATTCTGATATTCATCTTTGTAGTAATTATGGATTTGCTTCTGATGTTCTATGTGAATTTTTCCACAAATTAAGAAATAAAAATTTTATCCCTTTGATAGATGAGAAAATTGAACTAATTGGTGAAGGCATTACTATTAGAGATGAGAAAGCAATTAAAAAAGTAAGTTCTGGACTTTTAAAAATAATTTTTCCACATGAGAATTTTACTGATCAAGAACTACTTGATACAGTTGATATGGCAATTCAGTTAAGACAAAATGTAAACAAAATTCTTTATCGCATTTCTCCTCTTGAGTTTCCATATAAAAAGATTACAGCCAGCCTAAAAAGATAATAAAAAAATTTTTTTATATCTCTTCAAAAACTTCTATCCCTTCACCTTAATTTTGCCAAATATAAATTAGGAAAAATTATCTCAACCTTTTGAATAAAAATA
>JBKBIN010000057.1:0-5683 GCA_046296715.1 Candidatus Ratteibacteria bacterium | reverse complement strand
ACAGGGACAAAAACAAGTGATTGTATATTTGAAAATAACTTAATTTATAATGGTGAAGGTGATGTATGGAGAATTTTTGGAAAAGGACATATTATAAGGAATAATGAGGTTTATGATTTAAGGGAGACAGGATGGCATGCAGATATTTTTCAGATATATGATAACAACAGAGAAATCTCCTATGAGATACTAATTGAAAACAATTATTTCCATGACTGTACAGGTTCTCTTGCAATGCTTCTAAGTTATGGATATTCAGATTTAAGGAATTGGACTTTTAGAAATAATGTTTTTTATAATATTGGAGGAGTTGCACAAATAGGAATACCTGGATGTAAATTTTATAATAATACATTTGTAATTTGTGGAAGAAATACAGCAGGTCCATTACTTTTTAGATTTTATGAGAAAAAAGGAGATTACTTAACTGGTGCACATTTTACAAGAATTTTTAATAACATTTTTGTAGGAGGTGGTTCTAATCCTGATAGTGATGGAATTGGATGGTATCATTTTGCAGATAAACCAAAAGAGGAGATAATTGATTTTCAGGCAGATTATAATTATGTTACAAAAACAAAAGAAGCAAATTTTGGTCCTAAAAATGGATTTAAAGAAAAGAATGGAATTAATGGTAAAGACCCTAAATTTTTAAATTTTGAAAAGAAGGACTTTCACCTTCAAAAAGGAAGTCCAGCAATTGATAAAGGGATGGAGATAAGTGATTGGGAAGATGCAAAAGATAAAGATGGAGTAAAAAGAGGTATTGGTTCAGGATGGGATATAGGTGCTTACGAATATATTCCCCAAAATTCAGAAAAATAGTTCAAGTTATTCTCTCAAAAATTTATAATTAATTTTAAAATTTTAAGTTCGTTTTTGTGCTATAAATTTCTTATTTTTCTATTTACAAAAAAGGAATCAGAATTTAAAATTTACAAAAAAGGAGGTTAAAAATGGGAAAAGTTAGAAATGTAGTGTTAGTTTGGTTGTTGGTAATTTGTAGTTTTTTAATTCCACAGGAAAAACCTAAAGAAACAAGATTTCATCAATATTCAAGAAAAGCAAAAGGAATGGAAGGAAAACTTGAAGTTGTAAGTGCAAGTTGGTATGGGAAAGAAGATGTTGATAAATTTTATTGTGGAGAGATTTTGAATGATGGTAGAGTTTTACTTGGTGGTATATCTGGAAATAAAGGGATTCTGCTTTTTTTAAATGCTGAAGGAACTAAAATTGAAAATGAAATTAAACTGGATGGAGTAAATGTATACTTTGTAAGACAGGCAAAGAATGAAACAATTTATTTTTCTGGGAAAAGCGATAGTTCTTTTATTGATTATTTAAATTCAAATAAGATTGAGATTGTAAAAATTTCTCCACCTGCTGATACATCATTAAAAGGGAATGATATGTTTTTAGGTAAAATATCAAAGGATGGAAAGATAGAAAAAGTATATATTTTTGAGAAAGCAGAAGGATTAATGCCTAAAATTGACAGAGTTGGACTTAGAGAAAAACCAGGAATTATATTTTTTGTCTTATCTAATGAAGAAGTAATATTACAAACTTATAAAAAAATCTATAAACTTAATGTTAAAGGGGAATTAAAAGAGATTGGTAAAAGTGAGTATGCTTTATTAGGAGTTGATGAAAAAAGAAATTATTATATAGTTGGTGGTGATACAAATACACATACAGGAAGAGAGCCATGGAGATGTCCTCGTTTCTTCATAAAAGAAATTGATGGAGAGTATATCGGTTCTTTATGGGACTGGAACGCAAAACTTGTTGGAGACAATAAATACAGATTAGTTGCTGATTCTGGATTTAGATTTCCAGTTTTAGTAACTTCTGAAGGAGATTATGTTGTTATTGGCTGGTCTGACGGAGGAAATACTGTATTTTGGAGAGAACCAAAAAATCTTGATGTAGAGGTAAAATATGGGTTTATTGATTCATTATGGGGAGCAAGAGTCGGAAAATTTTCAAGAATAATGAAAGCAAATCCTGATGGACAATTTATTGGTGGAAGTATATGGTGCACATTTTTGACTGGCAAAAATCAACCAAATAGTACAGATATACAAGATATAACAATTATGGAAGATGGAAACATTGCTTTTATATCATCAAATGCTCACAACATTATTGAAACACCTGATGCTTGGTCTGGTAATTATTTGAAAGGAGGAAGTGGTTCTGCTTTTTCAATTTTTAGTTCAGATTTTAAAAATTTATTATTTTCATCGGCAATTCCTGATACAAATTTAGAGGGGATAAGTTACAAGAACAAAAAATTTCTAATATTTGGTTCAACAAAGGGAATTAGTTCAGGTTGCCAGTGTGATGTTTGTAAAGATAGAAAATTAATTTTGAAAAATCAGATCCAAAAAGATTTTGGTGGAAATGAAGATGGTTATTTCTTAATAGCAAAAATCAAAGACTAAAATGAAAAAAATATTTTTGATTTTATTTATACTTTTTAATATTTTGTATGGCTCTTTAGAACTTTCTTTTTCAACTTTCTATGGGACTGATGAAAATGATGATATTCAGAGTGCCTGTGAAGGTCCTGATGGAAGTATTTATATTGTTGGTAATTTAGGAGAGGAGAAAAAAATAAATATAAAAAAGTTTATATATGGCAAAGAAATAACTCAACCTAATTGTGGTATTGCTTTTATAATGAGATTGTCTTCTGATTTAAAAAAGATTATAAATTATGCTGAATTTAAAAAAGGTATTGCTATTTTTACAACTGTTAAAGTAAATAAAAAGGGTGTTTATATTGGTGGATATGCGAGTGAAGGATTTGAAGATATAATAAAAGAAGTTCCAGGAATAATAAAAGAATATCCTTTAAAAGAAGAGATAAGATTAATAAAAGAAGGAAAAATTCTTGAAAAGAATGGTATTTTTTCAGAAAAGGACCCTATTGCAGATAGACCACACCTTGGAAGATATGGAGCCCCTTTTGTTGTTTTGTTATCACATGACCTCGGAAAGATATTAGGAGGAACTTATTTAGAAGGATGGCAACAAGTTTGGGACAAAGATAGAGTTAAAAGAATAAAACCAAGGGAATTCTTTGATAAAGAATTTTTTTGGCAGAAGACCTTAATAGATTTTGATAGTGAAGGAAATTTGATTGTATGTCATGATGGAGGTTATTTTAAAATTATAAGTGATGAAGAAAAAGAAAAGGCAAAAAAGATATCAGAAGGAGACCAAGAGAAATATAAAAAAATAATTGGCAAGATTGGTTTTTATGATGTATGCGATTGGGTAAGTAAACTAAGTTTTGACCTTTCCAAAAGATTATGGAAAATACCAGTTTATACACCAATAGTAAATGTAGATGTAGCAAAAGAGATAAAAGATGGTTGGTATCTTCCACATTATGGAAATCCAAGAACACATCAATTAAGAGTTGATAAAAGTGGAAATATTTGGATTTGTGGTTGGTCAGCAAGTGCAACAAAATCAGAACCGTGGTGGTCTCCTTATCTAATTAAAATTGATGGTATGGCTGGTAAAATAATACAAAGATTATATGAATATGATCCTATGAGTGGACCAGACAATAGAATGTATGGACAAGTTGCTGATACAGCAATTACATGTTTTAATTTTGATAAAGATGATAAAATGCTTGTTGGTTTACTTTCAGATGGTGGAAATACAGTTATGTGGTGGAGTCCAAAAGGTGAGTTAAGAAAGAAATTTGAAGGAGAAATTAAAGGTGAAAAATGGGTAAAACTTGTTCACTGGTGGGGTATGATTCATAAAATAGATTTAGAAAAAATTGAAGGAATAATTGGAGTTGGGATGACAAGTAAAGGGCCTGATGCTCCTGGACCTGCATGGGCTGTTGACTTATGTGTTTTAAGTGATAATAGTATTTTAGTTGTTGGAAGGTGTAATCATGATTTTTATTGGAGTGAAGACGCATTTCAAAAAAGTTCTCCAGAAGAAAATCCTATTGGTTTTATAAGAGTATATTCAAAAGAATTTGAATTAAAATTTAGTAGCGCTTTACCCGGTGTTATTCCTCTTGAACTTATTCCTTTGAGTGGTAAAAGATACTTGATAGTTGGATATGCACTTAACTCATCTCTGAATACCAAGGATGAATTTGAAAAATATAACTTAAAGAAAGATGGATTTATCTATCTTGTAAAGGAAAAAGAATGATGTTTTCAAAAAATAATTTTATCTTACAAAAAATCTTATGGTTGTTTTTGTGAAGAATCCTATTATATTCCAAATACCTCCAGTTATAAATGCTCCAAGTATTAATCCATAGAAAAAGTATTTTGCTCTATTATAAACCTTAACACCTCCATATTTCATAATAATTATTTTAGCAATCCATGCACAGAAGACAGAAAACCAATTACAAAAAACACTCAATGGCAATCCAAGACAAAGACCAACTGGAGAAAGTTGCCACCATAAAAATCTATTTTTCATAAATGTTAAAAATATCATTGAGAAAATTCCACCAAATGTCCATATAAAAAATGTTTTATTAAATCCTACAGGTTCTTTAATTGAGGAAATAATATTTTTTGCTACATAATTGTGAATTGAACTAAAAGGCCATGTTAAAAGATTTAGACCTCCATATTTATAACATAATCTAATAACAAGATATGAAGTAAAGAAATAACTTATAAAAATTGATATTATTATAGGAAAGATTAATTTTTTAACATCTACTTTAAATTCGTTTGCAATTTTTAAGCCATTTGCTGTTGAAGCCATTACTGTTGTTCTAATGTCAGATTGCCAAACATAACTTAAACATAAATTTGTTATACCTGAAGGTCCAAGGTATTTTGAACCAAAAGTGTATAAAGGTGGAAGAAAACCAACTATAGGTGTAGAAAAATATGCAAGACCAGTTTGAGCGATAATCCTTGTTATTCCAAGGTAGATTAAAATTGTTATTAATAAGAAATAAACTGTTGGTAAGAATCTTAAACCCATCATTGTTAAATAAATGATTAAATAAAACAGAAAAAAGAAAAATCCAACAAAACAAACTCTATACAGTAAAATTTCTTTTTCTTTGTTATTTTTGCTAAATGTATTTTTAAATAATTCTTTTAGATAGTTCTTTGCAAAATATAAACAACTTAAAGAATAAACTAATAATGCTCCAAAGGCAAAAAATGAAATTTCAATTGTTGATGGATCTGAAGGTATAACAGATGGACCTTTTGTAATACCTGTAAATTTTAAAAAACCTGTTAATAAAATATATAAAAAAGAAAAAAACCATACACTTAAAAGAACATCCTTAGGCATAAAAAAGGCAACTCCTATCATTTCAAAATGAAAGAAGAAAGGTATTTTAATAGTTCCTCTCATAATTGATGAAGATGGGAAAATATTTGGTGCAGGAAAGACAGGTTTAATAGCACTTAATCCTCTCAAACTATATATAAAAAAGGGAATAAAAAAGCCAAACCACATAAGTTTATCTTTCAAAAAATTCTTTTCTCCTATCATTTTCAAAGGCAATTCAGTCAAAGGATAAGACAACCTTTCTCTCTCAATCCACTGTTTTCTTAAAATCAGAACAATAAATATACAAAGTAAATAGAATCCTAAGATAAAAGTAAACCATAAAGAGAGAACTTTAAACCATACTCCAAATGGTATTTTCATTCCTTTT
>JBKBIN010000056.1:0-5776 GCA_046296715.1 Candidatus Ratteibacteria bacterium | reverse complement strand
ATGTTTAGGAAGGAATTAGATGAAGGAGTAGCAGGAGACAATGTAGGAGTACTTTTAAGGGGTATAGAGAAGGATGAAGTAGAGAGGGGTATGGTAATAGCTGCACCAGGGAGTATCACACCACATACGAGATTTAAGGCGCAGGTATATGTATTGAAGAAAGAGGAAGGTGGTAGGCACACACCATTTTTTACAGGATATAGGCCACAGTTTTACATAAGGACGACAGATGTGACAGGAGAGATAAGGTTGCCAGAGGGAGTAGAGATGGTAATGCCTGGAGACAATATAGAGATGGAGATAAAGTTAATATATCCAGTAGCACTTGAGAAAGGACAGAGATTTGCAATAAGAGAAGGAGGAAAAACAGTAGGTGCTGGTGCTATTACGGAAATAATTGAATAAGGAGTAAAATGAGAGAATTGGTATCTTTAATTTGTTCGGTATGTAAAAATAAAAACTATTATACAACTAAAAATAAAAAGATTAAAAAGGATAAATTGCAGTTCAATAAATATTGTCCTAAATGTAAGAAACATACTTTGCATACAGAGGGTAAATAAAAAATTTGGTTAACTTGACAAAAATAAAAAAGTAAAGTATAATATTTTTTTGTTTAAGATTTAAATTTAGGCCTGTAGCTCTAATTGGGAGAGCGGCGGACTCCAAATCCGTAGGTTGGAGGTTCGAGTCCTCCCAGGCCTGCTTGACAAAAATTCTTATGAAAGATAAAATAAAAAATTATTTATTTGAGGTTCGATCAGAATTAAAAAAAGTTACATGGCCAGAGAAAAAAACTTTAGGGATTTCAACTGTTGTTATAGTATTATTTATGATTATTATGGCTTTGTATTTTGGAATTGTTGATTTAGTTTTCTCAAAAATTGTAAGTTTAATAATAAGGTGAAAACGATGGGTAAATGGTATATTCTGCATGTTAGAACAGGACAGGAAAAAAGAATAAAGAAACTTCTGGAAAATAGAATTAATGATGAGAAAAAGATAATAAATCAAATTGTTATTCCTGAAGAAGAAGTTCTTGAGGTTGAGAAAGGAACAAAAAAAGCAAAAAGTAGAAGGTTTTGGCCAGGATATATGTTAATAGAAATTGAAGATGATGCAAATAATGAAATTGTATGGCATAAGATAAGAACAACACCAGGAGTTTTTGGATTCCTTGGAGCAGGCGAAACTCCTGTCCCTTTAAAAGAAGAAGAAGTGGAAGAAATAAAGAAAGAAATAGAGGAAAGAAAATCAAAACCATTACCTAAGGTTGAATTTAAAATAAAAGATAGAATTGAAATTATAGATGGACCTTTTGTAGGATATACGGGGATTGTTGAAGAGGTTTATCCGGAAAGAGAACGTCTAAAAGTAAGTGTATCTATTTTTGGAAGAGCAACATCCCTTGAACTTAATTTCTGGCAAGTTGAAAAAATTCCATAAAAACAAAGGAGAAAAATGGCAGTAGAAAAAAAAGTAAAGGCAATAGTGAAATTACAAATACCGGCAGGACAAGCAACTCCTGCTCCTCCTGTTGGACCTGCTTTAGGACAACATGGTGTAAATATAATGGAGTTTTGTAAACAATTTAATAATCTTACGAAGGGAAAAGAAGGAACAACAATTCCTGTTGTTTTAACTGTTTATGAAGATAGAAGTTTTACCTTTATAATTAAAACACCACCTACATCAGAATTAATAAAAAAGGCTGTTAAAATTGTTAAAGGGTCCTCTTCTACAAAAAGAGAAAATGTTGGGAAGATAACAAGAAAGCAGATAGAAGAAATAGCAAAGATTAAATTACCGGATTTAAATACAAAAGATTTACAGAAAGCAATAAAAATAATAGAAGGTACCTGTAAAAGCATGGGTGTTGAAATTGTTGATTAAAAGGAGAAAATATGTCAAAAAGATATAATGCATTGCTTGAAAAATACGATAGGACAAAAACTTATGATTTAGATGAAGCAATTGAAGTTTTAAAAATGCTTCATTCAACTAAATTTGATGAAAGTGTTGAAATTGCAATAAAACTTGGGATTGATCCTAAAAAACTTCAGCAACCTGTTAGAGGTTCTGTTGTATTACCTAATGGAGTGGGTAGAGAAATAAAAGTTCTTGTTTTTGCAAGTGGAGAAAATTTAAAGAAGGCAATTGAAGCAGGTGCTGATTATGCTGGTGGAAGTGAGATTGCAGAGAAGATAAAAAACGGTTGGCTTGATTTTGATTATGTTATTGCTACTCCTGATATGATGAAAGTTGTTGCACCTTTGGGTAAAATTCTTGGTCCAAGAGGTTTAATGCCAAACCCTAAAACAGGTACAGTTACAAATGATGTTGAAAGTGCGGTTAAGGAAGCAAAAAAGGGAAAGGTAGATTTTAGAATGGATAAAGATGGAAATATACATTTTTCTGTTGGTAAAATTTCATTTTCCAGTGAAAAAATAAAAGAAAATATAATTGCTGCTATCAGTGCAGTTCTTAGTGTAAAACCACAAGGAGTAAAAGGAACTTATATAAAGTCAATGCATCTTTCTCTAACAATGTCTCCTTCTATAAAATTAAATGCTCATAAGATATTACAGGAATTGAAAGGAGTTTAAATATGAAAAAATGGACGAAAAAAAGGAAGGAGGAAATAGTTCAACACTTGACAAATGAATTTAAAAATAGTAAAATAAACATTTTAGGCACTTTCTCTAATTTAAAAGTTTCTGAAATGCAGAAAATGAGAGAAAGTGTAAAAGAGTTTGGTGGTAATGTTATGGTTTTAAAAAATAATCTTGCAACTATTATATTTAAAAATTTGAGCAAAGATGAAGTTTGTAAATTTATCAATGGTCCAACTTTTATCATTTGGAGCAGTAAAGAAAATGAAATTGAGATAATAAAATCAATTTTAAACTTTCAAAAAGATACAGGGAAAATTGAAATAAAAGGTGGTTTATTAAACGGTGAAATAATAGAGAAAAATAAGATTGATGAGATAGGGAAATTACCAGGCAGAAAAGAACTTCAAAGTATGTTAGTTTCAATAATAAAGATGCCAACAATTAGGGTTGTGAATGCACTTAAAAATCCGATAACAAGAGTAATATATGTTTTAAATCACATTAAAACAAGAAAGGAGAGTTAAAATGGAAAATGCAGAAAAAAGAGTTATTGATGAAATAGTAGAAAAGATAGAAAAACTTTCAATTCTTGAAGTTGCTGAACTTGCGAAAAAACTTGAGGAAAAGTTTGGAGTTAGTGGCATGGCTGCTCCTTTTGTTGGTGTTGTTCCTCAACAACCTGTCACTACTTCTGCTCCACAAGAAGCTAAAACTACTTTTGATGTTATTCTTAAAAATGCTGGTTCAAATAAAATTCAGACGATAAAAGAAGTAAGAGCAATTACAAATCTTGGTTTAAAAGAAGCAAAGGATTTAGTAGAATCGCTACCAAAACCGATAAAAGAGAAAGTTAGTAAGGAAGAAGCTGAAGAAATAAAGAAAAAACTTGAAGCAATTGGAGCAGAAGTTGAAATAAAATAAGAATTTTTGAAAAGGGGGAATTTTTTATTGTTTTAAATTTAAAAAGGAGTAAAAATGGAATTTGTTGAAATACCAGATTTATTGGCTATTCAAAAGAAATCTTATGAAGAGTTTTTACAGAAAGATGTTCCACCTGAAAAAAGGGAAATAAAGGGGTTGGAGGAGGTATTTAGAAAAGTTTTTCCTGTTGAAAGTGAAGATGGGTTGTTGAGATTAGAATATATTTCTTATTCAATTGAAGAACCGTCAAATACGATTGAAGAATGTATAGAAAGAAAAATCACATATGAGGGTAAACTTAAAGTTAAATTCCGTCTTGTGATAAATAAAAAAACAGAAAATGGTCAATTACAGAATGTAGGGATTAAGGAACAAGTTGTTTATGTTGGTGGTATTCCTTTTATGACAGACAGTGGAAGTTTTATAATAAATGGGATTGAAAGGACTGTTGTAAATCAACTTTTAAGATGTCCTGGAGTATATTTTAAAGAAGAAGTTACTGTTCAAAAAACTCTATATTCAGCAAAAATTTATCCTGCAAGGGGATTATGGATTGAAATTTATATTGACCAGAATGACACACTATGGATAATGATAGGAAAAAAGAAAGTTTTAGCGTCTACTTTTTTAAAAGCATTAGGAATCACTACTGAAGAAATAATAAATGAAATTTATGGCCAGATGTATAGAAATTTAGAGAATTTACCACCGAATTCTGTACTCAAAACAACAATTTTAAAAGATAATACAAAAGACAAAGAAGAAGCACTTCTATACATATATTCTGAATTAAGACCTGGGTATCCTCGTATAATAAAAGAAGCAGAAAAGTTTTTTAAATCATTATTTTTTACAAATGAGACATACGACCTTTCAGAAGCAGGAAGAAGTCAAATAAATAAAAAACTTGGAATTGATTTAAAGGAAAGATATTTAACCAAAACTGATATTATAAAAACAATAAAATACCTTTTAGACCTCTATGAAAAGAATCAAGGAGAAACTGACGACATAGACCATCTTGCCAATAAAAGGGTTAGACCATCTGCAGAGATTATTAAAGAACATGTTTATGAAGGGCTTATTCGTCTTGCAAGATATTGTAAAGAAAAAATGTCTTTAGTTGATAAAAGTAAAGTTGAAACATTTTCACCTCAAGAGTTCATAAATCATAGATTTTTCATAAATGTTGTAAATGATTTTTTTGCAAGGAATCAACTCTCGCAATTTCTTGATAAAACAAATCCACTTGCAGAAATTACACATAAAAGAAGAATTACAGCAGTTGGAGAAGGTGGAGTTAAAGAAAGAAAAAGAGCTGGTTTTGAAGTAAGAGATGTTCATTATACTCATTTTGGCAAAATATGTCCAATAGAAACACCAGAAGGAGCAAATATTGGTCTGATAAATTCTCTAACTGTATATGCAAAAACTGATGGATTAGGATTTTTAAGAGCTGCCTATTTTAAAGTTGAAAATGGTTATGTTAAAAGAGATAAAGTTGAATATTTAAGTGCTGATGAAGAAGAAAAATATAATATTGCTTCTCCAGATACTCCTTATGATGAAAAGACAGGGTTTATAATTCCAGAAAAGGTTATTGTTCGTGGGATAGGAGGAAATTTTTTTGAAGTTAAAAGAGAAGAAGTTGATTATATAGGTATTTCTTCAGTTCAGATTATTAGTGTGAGTAGTTCTTTGATACCTTTCCTTGAACATGATGATTCTAATAGAGCATTAATGGGTTCTAATATGCAGAGACAAGCAGTTCCACTTATTAAACCAGAGCCTCCAATTGTAAAGACAGGAATGGAAAAATATGTTGTGAGAGATTCAGGAGCAGTTGTAAAAGCAAAAAATTCAGGTATTGTTGAATATGTTGATGCTGAGAAAATTGTAGTAAGAAGAGATAATCCTGGTTTATTCCCATGGGAAGAAAAAGATATTTATTATCTAAAGAAGTTTACAAGAACCAATCAAGATACTTGTTTTCACCAGAGACCAATAGTTAACATAGGAGATAAGGTTGAAAAAGGAGATATTCTTACAGATGGATTTGCCATTTCAAAAACAGGAGAACTTTCTCTTGGAAGAAATTTGCTTGTTGCTTTTATGCCTTGGCATGGTTACAACTATGAAGATGCTATTTTAATAAGTGAAAGACTTGTTAAAGATGATGTATTTACTTCAATACATATTAAAGAATTTGAAGTTGAGGCAAGAGAGACAGAACTTGGTCC
>JBKBIN010000055.1:0-5812 GCA_046296715.1 Candidatus Ratteibacteria bacterium | reverse complement strand
ATAATATGATGCCTTTATTAGAGATATATTTTAAAAATTTTTCTTTTCAGATTGTATCTATCTCCTAACCGACGACCAATTTGATTTGTTTGTTTTAAAGATTATGAATTATATGAATTATTTTAGATATTCTTTAATATTAAAATTACTTATATTTATACCCTTTATTTTATTTGTAGGGAGAAAATCCTGAGGAATTAAAACCTCAATTTTTTTATCTTTTATTTCTTTTATAATCCCTAACAATATATCATTTAAAAATTCGTCTCTTAAACTACAAAGATTCCCTTTTAAATCAATTCCTTCTATATTTGGAGATATAAAATTGGGTAATGAAGTCATTTTAACTGAAATTTCTTTTAAATCAAGAAAAACAGATATCAAATTTCTAAAATACTGTAAAAACCTTGTTTTTCTGTAAAGAAATCTTTCTTCCATAGATTTTAAAGGGATATTTCCAACTTTTATTTTTTTATATCTTATAGGTGAGTTATTTAGGTAGTTTTCAATTTCAAAAAGTTCCTTTTCTTTTTCAAGCAAAAAAACAAAATCTGGTTTTAAAATCTCAATCTTGTGAATTTTTAAAGAAATAGCTAGTTTACCAACTATATAACCAGTTGTATCTATCAAAATTTTAGAATCTACTTTTTCTAAAATTTGATTTATTTTTGCAATTCCAGTTAAAAATTCAACAACTGCAAAAGAAGGAGAAACTGCTCCAACAAAATAAAATTTATCAGGTTCTAAATAGAAATCATCTATCTTTTGTTTTAATTTTGCATAACCAACAGTTGTTGGTGGACCTATATGTGATTGTCCAATATCACAATCAAAAATTATAATATCTTCACCTAATTCAATTAAATAGTTTGCAATTTCTTTTATTAATGTAGTTTTTCCTGTATCACTGCCTCCTATAAAAATTATTTTTTTTATTTCCTTTGACTTAAAAATTCCAAAATCATCTTTTTTTAACAGTTCATACTTTTCCACTTTAATACGAGATACCCAATTATTTTATAGATTAATTTGGCACAGATTAAGGAACTTGAAGTAAATATTTTTGTAGATGCAAGTTCTACTAAATCAAATCCACAGATCTCAATATCTTTCCTTAAAATTAAATTTTTTATGAATTCAATAGTTTCTTCCCAGAAAAATCCATTTGGTTCTGGAGTTCCTGTTTCAGGGATTAATGAAGGGTCAAAAAAATCTACATCAATTGATAAATAATATTTACCCGGTTTTATATCTTTAATTATTTTTTCACACCAATTTTCTTTTTTCATCTGATAAGCATAATAAATTTTAATTTCTTTTTTTTCTTTTAAAAATTCTACTTCTTCCTTGCTTATGCTTCTCACCCCTAAAATGTGTAAATTAGTTCCTTCTTCATAAATTCTTCTATTAACACAAGCATGAGAAAATTTAGTATTATTATATTTTTCTCTTAAATCAGAATGTGCATCAAGACATATATAGTTTAAATCCTTAAAATACTTTTTATGAGCCTTAAATAAACCAACTGTAATGCTATGTTCTCCTCCAATCCCAATTATAAATTTTTTATTTTTCAAATAATATAAAACACCTTTTTCTATTTTTTTTATCATTTTTTCTGGAGTGTGAAAGTCAGGTTCAATTTCTTGTTCTGTTTTTATTCCAATTTCATATGGTTCAAATTCAAGTTCTTCATCATAAAGT
The DNA here is from genome assembly GCA_046296715.1 of Candidatus Ratteibacteria bacterium. Lineage (GTDB taxonomy): Bacteria > Ratteibacteria > UBA8468 > B48-G9 > JAFGKM01 > JAMWDI01. The sequence continues at coordinate 4,108 of JBKBIN010000055.1, read as the reverse complement.
TCAAAATTTCTTGACGAGTAAATTATACTTAAAGGAGCAAACTTTGTTCCTGAATTCCCAGTAACAGTCCCTTCATATCCAATAGGCAAAACAATAAACTTCGCCTTTTTGAAACTAACCGATGGAATTGAAAGAAAATTAAAATATATTTTATCCATTTTTTCACCTTTTTTTGTTTTTATTTTTGTATTATAATATATAAAGCATGGAAAGAAAAGAACTTGGTCAAATTTTAATTGAAAAAGGGTTAATTACACCAATCCAACTTGAAGAAATATTGGAATTGCAAAAACAAACAAAGAAATTTATTGGTGAATTATTGGTAGAAAAAGGTTATGTAAAAAAAGAAGATATTTTAATGGCTTTAACTGAACAAAAAAAAGCAGATTATATTGATTTATCTAAAATCAAAGGAATAAAACCAGAAGTTGTAAAGATAATTGATGAAAACATTGCAAGAAGATTTGTGTGTATTCCTATTGCAAAAAGTGATGATACACTGGTTGTAGCAATAAAAGACCCATTAGATATAGTTGCAATTGATAATTTAAGAAGATTAACCGGATTTAGAATTAAATTGGTTCAAGCGGAAGAATCAAAAATATTAGAATTAATTGATAGATTTTTTTCTGGATTTAATGATATACCTCAGACAATCGCAGAACTTAAAGAAGAAGTTGAAGAAAAAGAAGAAATTGATGTAAACCAGTTAAGAGTTGCTGCTGAGGATGCTCCAATTGTAAAGTTTGTAAATTCTCTTTTTGTTAATGCAATTGAAAAAAGGGCAACTGATATTCATCTTGAACCAAGAGAAAAAAATGTTTCTGTTAGATTTAGGATTGACGGAATATTACACAATTTCCCTGCTCCTCCTAAAAGTTCATATCCAGGAATAGTCACTCGCCTTAAAATTTTGTCCAATCTTGATATTGGCGAAAGAAGATTGCCACAAGATGGAAGATTAAAAATAAAGATTGGAGTAAAAGAAATTGATATTAGAATTTCAACTCTTCCAACAATATATGGAGAAAAAATAGTTATGAGATTACTTGATAAGGAAAAACTTGTTTTAAATATGGAAGAACTTGGTTTTGAAAAAGAAGAACTTGAAAAATTTAAAAATGCTTTAAAAAGACCCTATGGAATGATAATAGTTACAGGACCAACTGGAAGTGGGAAGACAACAACTTTATATTCTGGACTAACATACATAAATACTCCTGAAAAAAATATAGTCACAATTGAAGACCCTGTTGAATATCAACTTGAAGGAATAAATCAAGTTCAGGTTAAACCGAAAATTGGATTGACTTTTGCAAATGTTTTAAGAAATTTATTAAGACAGGATCCTGATGTAATAATGGTGGGAGAAATTAGAGATATTGAAACAGCACAAATAGCAATTCAAGCATCTTTAACAGGTCATCTTGTAATATCAACTTTACATACAAATGATACTGTCTCAACAATTTCTCGTCTTTATTATATGGGAGTTGAACCATATTTAATCGCTGATGCTATAAATTTAGTTCTTGCACAAAGATTGGTAAGAAAAATATGTCCTGATTGTAAAGTTATAGACAAAGAAGCAACTGAGTTACTCAAAAATTACGATTTAAAAGAGAAAAACTTTGTTGCCTATAAAGGAAAAGGATGTTCTTTATGTGATTTTACTGGTTATTATGGAAGAATTGCAATATATGAAGTTTTGGAGTTTACTAAGGAAATAAGAGAAATGGTATTAAAGAAGAAAAGTGATGATGAGATAAAGGACTTTGCAATAAAAAAAGGAATGAAAACTTTAAGAAACTCAGCAATTAAAAAAGTAGTTGATGGAATAACAACTCTTTCCGAAGCATTAACAGTAACAATATGAGTAATTTTACACTCAATGATTTATTAAAATATGCTGTTGAACAGAGTGCATCTGATTTACATATATTAGCAAAACTACCACCATATATAAGAGTAAATGGTATCCTCTACTCTACTCCCTTTCCACCACTTTCAAATGAACAGTGTAAAAAACTAATATATTCAATCTTAAATGAAGAACAAATAAAAACATTTGAAAAAACAAAAGAACTTGATTTTTCATATGGAATTGATGGTATTGGACGGTTTAGAATAAATTTACATTATCAAAGAGGAACGATTGGAATTGCAATAAGATCTATTAAAGATAAAATACCAAGTTTTGAAGAACTTGGTCTTCCAGCAGATATTTTAAAAAAAATGCTATCTAATCCTCATGGCTTAATTTTAATATGTGGTCCAACTGGAAGTGGAAAATCAACAACCCTTGCATCTATGATTGATTATTTGAATGAAACACAATCTTTACATATTATAACTATTGAAGATCCTATTGAGTATCTTTTTAAATACAAAAAATCAATTGTAGAACAAAGAGAAATAGGGCAAGATACTTATTCATTTAATGAAGCGTTAAAAAGAGTTTTAAGACAAGACCCTAATGTAGTTTTGATTGGAGAAATGAGGGATAAAGAAACAATAGAATCTGCTTTAAGAATAGCAGAAACAGGACATCTTGTGCTTTCAACTTTACATACCGGAGAAGTTGTTCAAGCAATGGGAAGAATTGTAAATGTTTTCCCTGGGGAACAACAACCAACAGTTAGAACTCAACTTTCACTTGTAATTATAGGAGTGATTGTGCAACAGTTAATCCCAAGAAAAGACAATCAAGGAAGAGTCCTTGCAACTGAAATTATGATTGCTACTCCAGCAATAAAAAGTTTAATAAGAGAAGGAAATTTTGCCCAAATTTATTCCCAGATACAACTTGGTGGAGAAATTGGAATGAAAACAATGAATGCTTCATTAATTTCATTATATAAAAAAGGACTTATATCAAAAGAAGAACTCTATGCAAGAAGTCCAAATTTAAAAGAGTTAAAACTACTTTTAGGAGAAAAATAATGGCTAAATTTTTCTATATAGCAAGAGATTTTTCAGGAAACAAAAAAGAAGGTGTGATTGAAGGAGAATCAACAAATAAAGTTATTTCCCTTTTAAGAAATCAGAATTTATTCCCTATTGAAATTAAATTGATTGGGCAAAAAGGACTTGATGAAGTTATAGAAAAAAAGAAGAAAACACAAAGGAAAGGAAGAGTGTCTCTTGGTGAAATTTCTGTATTTTCAAGACAACTTGCAACAATGCTTGATGCTGGAATTCCAATAATTGATGCTATTTCTGATTTAAAAGAACAAACAATTAATAAATACTTTGCATATATTCTTGAGAATATAAGAAAAGATATTCAGACAGGAAGTAGTTTCTCAAATGCAATAAGCAAATATCCTAAAGTCTTTTCTCCATTATATGTTGCTCTTGTAAAAAGTGGAGAAGAAAGTGGGAATCTTGTTGGAGTTATGACAGAACTTTCATCTTATATAGAGGATCAGATAATCCTTTTAAGGAAATTAAGACAAGCATTAAGTTACCCAACTGTAATTTTCATATTTTTTATTGGTGTTATCTCTTTTGTCTTTCTATTTCTTATTCCCAAATTTCAATCAATCTTTTCTTCTTTTGGAGCGAAATTACCATTTTTGACAGTTGCTATTTTTAAAATAAGCGGACTTTTTTTGAAATTTTTACCTATCATTTTAATTTTTCTATTTTTACTTGGCATTTTCCTATATTTTTATAGAAATACAAAAGTTGGAAGAATACAGATAGATACTATAAAATTGAAATTTCCTTTTCTTGGAAAACTTATTCTTAAAATTTCACTTGCAAGATTTTCTCGTTCTCTCTCAACATTACTATCAGGTGGGGTAAGTATAACCAATGCTCTTGAAATTGTTGCAAAAACAAGTGGAAATGTTATAGTAGAAAATACAGTAAACAAAATAAGAAGAGGAGTTATAGAAGGAAGAATATTAAATGAAGAAATGAAAAAATATAAAATTTTCCCACCTATTTTAGTGAGAATGGTAAGAGTTGGAGAAGAAACTGGAAGATTGGAAGATATGTTAAATAGAGTATCAAAATTTTTTAAAGATGAAGTGGATGCAACTGTAAATATTTTAACTTCTATAATTGAGCCAATTTTAATTATAGGACTTGGAATCATTGT
>JBKBIN010000054.1:0-5998 GCA_046296715.1 Candidatus Ratteibacteria bacterium | reverse complement strand
CATCTATTGAATATAAAACAAGGACTGGTGCTTCTTTAATTTTTGATTTTACAAATAGAATAAGCGAAAAAAACGATTATTTAATTAGCGAAAAAATATCAATTGGACAAAAAGGTTTTGGTGTTGGTTTGGGTTTTTCTTCTCAAGAAAAAAATATAGAATTTAATTCATTTTTTCTTAAAAAATATAGTGGAGAAACTTTACCAGGTGGATATTTGGAATTTAATAGAAATTTTGAAGATTGGCATTTTTTAATTGACTGGAGATGGATGAATGATAATGAATTTTTTATTGATTATTTTAAAGACCAATATATAGAAAAATCAAAAGTTTTCAATTACTTTTCTATCACTAAAAATTTTGGCAAAAGTATTTTAGGTTTTACAATAAGAGAAAATGCCAGTGAAGATATTTTGAAAGTTGAAAAAATTCCTGAGATAAGATATTTTGTCCCTTATTTTAATTTTTCAGAAAATCCATTATTTATTACATATGATTTCAGATTTACAAATTTTTATAAAGAAAGCCAGTTTTATCCAAGAGTATTGAATAAAATTGATATTGAGTATAAAAAGGACTTTTCTTATTTTACAATGAAACCAATTATTTCTTTCGCCTCTTTAAATTATCCTGATAACTACTTTTATAAATTTAATTATATTCTTGAACAAGGAATTAACTTTTCAACAAATCTTTATAGTAAATCTTTTGACAATCAGATAGTTTTTACTCCTTCATTTTATATTTTCAACAGAAAAACAAAATATAATCCAGAACAGTTAATTAAATTTGATGAATTTGAAGAAAAAAATAGCGGTGTTTTCCTTTCCAGTTCATTTTTATGGAATATAAATCAGTACAAAGATTTGACTGGAAAATTTGAAATAGTAAATGAGTTTAATTTAGACAAAAATAAGTTTGAGAATTTTTCCTCTAAATATGAATTTGAGAAAGGTAGATTTAAAATTGAAGGAGAAAACCAATGGAATTTAAAAGAAAAAGATATTAATTATAATTTTGGAGTTAATACAATCTCTTATGAAACTAAAACTAATAAATTTTCAATTGGAACAAGAGTTGAGAAAGAAACGGATATATTTGGTATTGAAACATGGTGGCAGAAATCTTTTGAAAATGGCTGGAATTATAGAATTGGCTTATTTTACGATTTTGATTCAAAGGAATTATTAACTCAAACTTATGAAATCTGGAAAAAAATACATTGTTTAACATTAAGTTTTAGATTCACAAAAGATAGAGAAAATAAATCATTTTATCTTTTTATAGTTCCAACAGTATTTTTTGAAAACAACTGGCAAAGGAGGTTTGAAAAATGGAAATAAAAAGAAAAGGAAATAGACCCTATGACCAAATAAGAGAAATCAAAATAACAAAAGGATTTTTAAGATATGCTTCTGGTTCCTGCTTGATAGAAATTGGAGATACAAAGGTTATATGTGCTGTTAATTATGAAGATAAAGTCCCTCAATGGTTAAAAGATACTGGAAATGGATGGATTACTGCTGAATATTCACTTTTGCCTTCTTCTACACAGGAAAGAATACCAAGAAGTTCTATTTCCTCTGGAAGAACTCAGGAAATTCAAAGGATGATAGGAAGATCATTAAGGGGAGTTGTGGATTTAAAAAGAATTGGTGAAAGAACTTTTTGGGTTGATTGTGATGTAATACAAGCAGACGGAGGGACAAGAATAGCAGGAGTTATTGGTGGATTTATAGCGCTTGTTGAGTGCTTAAATAAATTGAAAAATTCTGGTTTAATAAGTGTTCCTGTTTTAAAAAATTATCTTGGTGCAATAAGTGTTGGAATAGTCCATGGGAATATTTTACTTGACCTTGATTATGCCGAAGATTCAATTGCTTCTGTTGATTTAAATGTTGTTATGACAGGAAGTGGTGAATTCATAGAAATACAGGGGACTGCTGAAGGATATCCATTTACAAAGAAACAACTTGATCAACTTTTATCTTTAGCAGAAAAAGGAATAAATAAGATAATTGAAATAGAGAAAGAGGTTTTAAAAGATGAAATTATGTTTTTACTTGGCCACTAAAAATAAAAATAAGATAATAGAGATAAAAAATATAATTGGAGATGAGATAGAAGTTCTTTTACCACCTGACTTTGTTGAATTTCCTGAAGAAACAGGTAATACACTTGAAGAAAATTCATATATCAAAGCATTTCATTTAAGCAAATATGTAAAAGACCAATATATTGTTGGTGAGGACAGTGGTTTATTTGTTGAAAAATTGAATGGTTTACCAGGAGTAATTTCTGCAAGGTTTTCAGGTCAAAGGGATGATAGGAAAAATATTGATAAGTTGTTGAAAATGATGGAAGAATTTAAAGAGAAAGAGGACAGAAAAGGCAAATTCATTACAGTTGTCTGTTTGCTTGGAAAAGGAGAAAAAAAATTTTTTAAAGGCGAAATTGAGGGGATTATCACTTTCCAACCAAGAGGGACAAATGGTTTTGGATATGATCCAGTTTTTGAAATTCCAGAAATAGGTAAAACATTTGCAGAATTGAGTCTTGAAGAAAAAAATAAAATAAGTCATAGAACAAAAGCATTTTTAAAATTAAAGGATTATTTGATTGATAAACATAAAAGAGGGTAAAATTTATTTATTCCTGGCGGGGTAGCTCAGAGGCAGAGCAACCGGCTCATACCCGGTATGTCTGGGGTTCAAGTCCCCATCCCGCCACAAAAATGATGAAATTTATAGCAGATGGAATGTGTGGTGGACTTGCAAGATGGTTAAGATTGATAGGATATGACACCTTATATTTTAATATTAAAAGAAAAATTGAACTTGTAAGAATTGCAGAAAAAGAAAAAAGAACTATTCTTACAAAAGACAAAAATCTTGCTGAAAAATATCCACAATTTGCATTTTATTTGGAAGGGGAAGATACATTTAGTCAATTCAGAGAAGTTGTAAAAAAATTCAATTTAGAAATAAAAGAAGAAAATTTATTTAAAAGATGTTCAATTTGTAATACTGAACTTAGAGATATAGAAAAAGAAAAAGTAAAAAACTTTGTCCCTGAGTATGTATACCAGAATAAAGAAAAATTTGCTATATGTTCAAAATGCAATAAGATTTACTGGGAGGGAGACCATTGCAAATATATAAGAGAAAAATTGGAAAATTTATAATTTTATTTTCTCTTTTTTTCTCATTTTTTCTTATTGCACAAAACAAAGAAGCATCTTTTTATAAGAAACTTGAAAATAATCTTGTTCAATGTTTCTTATGTCCTAAAAGATGCGTTATCCCTTCTGGAAAATATGGTTTTTGCAGAGCAAGGAAAAATATAGATGGAACTTTATATGCAATGGGTTATTCAAATCCTTGTTCTGTAGCAATAGACCCGATTGAAAAAAAACCATTTTTCCATTTTTTACCAGGGACTCCTACATTTTCAATTGCTTCTGCTGGTTGTTCATTAAGATGCAAATTCTGTCAAAACTGGGAAATATCACAGGTAACACCAGAAGAAACAAGAAATGTTTATCTTCCTCCTGAAAAAGTTGTTGAATATGCAGTAAAATATAAATGTCCTTCAATCGCCTATACTTATTCTGAACCAATCAATTTTTATGAATATATGCTTGATACAGCAAAAATAGCAAAATTAAAGGGAATAAAAAATATAATGCATACAGCAGGTTTTATAAATCCTGAACCTCTTGAAAAACTTTGCAAATATATAGATGCTGCAAATGTTGACCTTAAAGGATTTAATAAGGAATTTTACAGAAATATATGCGAAGGAGAACTTGAAGTAATTTTGAACACTTTAAAATTATTGAAAAAGAATAAAATCTGGATTGAAATAACAAACCTTATAATTCCAGGATATAATGATAAACAAGAAGAAATAAGAAATATGTGTTTATGGATAAAAAACAATCTTGGAGAAAATACTCCAATACACTTTACAAGGTTCCATCCAAGATATCTGATGCTTCATATACCTTCAACTCCAGAAGAAACACTTGAAAAAGCAGTAAAAATTGCAAAAGAAGTTGGATTGAAATATGTTTATGTTGGCAATGTTGAAAATTCTCAATATGAAAATACCTACTGTCCTAAATGTGGTAAAATTTTGATTAAAAGACGTGGATTTTTTGTTCTGGAAAATAATATAGTAGATGGAAGATGTAAGTTTTGTAAAACTAAAATTGAGGGAGTATGGAAATGAAAAAGATTTTTTTTCTTTTATTTCTATTTTCTTCTTTGATTTTTTCTCAACAATATAGAAAAAGTGCATTTTCAGGTTCATTTTATCCTTCAAAAAAAGAAGAGTTAAAATCTCTACTTGATAAATTTTTTAAAAATGTGAATTATAAGGAAAAAATTGAAAAAGAAAAAATAATTGGTGTTATTGCTCCTCATGCTGGCTATATCTATTCAGGACAGGTGGCAGCATATTCTTTTAAATTACTTGAAGGAATGAATATAAAAACAGTGATTTTGATTGGAAGGAGTCACCATAGTTATTTTAAAGGAGCAATAATTGATGATAGAGATGGCTGGGAAACACCTTTTGGAAAAGTGGAAATAGACAAGGATATTTTTGAAAAACTATATAAAAAGAAAAATTTTTCTGTAAATAAGACATTAATTGATTATGAACACTCTCTTGAAGTTGAAATCCCCTTTTTGCAATATGTATTAAAAAATTTCAAAATTTTTCCAATTTTAGTTGGCGATGCATCAAAGGAAAATACCGATTCAATTGCAAATGATTTATATGATGTTATAAAAGAAAGAAAAGACTGGATTATAGTAGTTAGCACTGATTTATCCCATTATTATCCATATGATTTGGCAAAACAAAAAGACCTTCTATTACTTGAAACATTAAAATCTAAAAATATAAATCTAATTTACTCATATCTTTCAGCAAAAAAAATTGAAATGTGTGGAGATGCTGCTCTATTTATATTACTTAAAATTGCTGAAAAATATCCAGATTATGAAATTAAAATTTTAAATTATGCAAACTCAGGTGATACAAGTGGCAAAAAGAGTGAAGTTGTTGGGTATGGAAGTGCAGTTTTATTAAGGAAAGAAAGAAAAGGAGGCAATATGTTAACAAAAGAACAAAAAATCTTTTTATTAAAAATAGCAAGAGAGACGCTTGAAAACTATCTATCTGGGAAGAAACTTCCTGAAATTAAGGTAGATGACCCTATCTTAATTGAAAAAAGAGGAGTCTTTGTAACTTTAAGGAAAAAAGGACAGTTGAGAGGATGCATTGGATATATAGAAGGTGTAGAACCTCTTTATCTTGCAGTAAGGACTATGGCAATTAATTCAGCAGTAAAAGATCCAAGATTTGAGCCAGTTACTTTTAATGAATTAAAAGATATAGAAATTGAAATCTCTGTTTTAACTATTCCAAAAAGAGTAAAAAGTGCTGATGAGATTGTTCTTGGAAGAGATGGGGTAATAGTAAAGAGAGGTTTTAATCAAGGTGTATTTTTGCCTCAAGTTGCTGAAGAAACTGGCTGGACAAAGGAAGAATTTTTAAGTTATCTATGTTTACATAAAGCAGGGCTTCCTCCAGATGCATGGAAAGACCCAAAAACAGAACTTTATACATTCCAGGCAGAAGTATTCAGTGAAAGCGAATTTAAATAACCACCCTTCACCTCGTAGGTGTTAGAGGGAAATTGTTGATAGACAAAGGTTTTCAAGAGTGCCATTACTATTGACAAAAATAATAATTAAAGTTAAAATTATCCCAAAAATTTGGGGTGCCTTTATGGCTTAATAGGGAAGTGCTGTAGTCCAAAATGGATGATCAGCCACTCCCCCGGAGCTGTGAGGGCAGACGAAAGGCATAAATACCACTGGTAGCAATAGCTACTGGGAAGGTAGCCGAGTAGGATGAAGCCCGAGTCAGAAGACCTGCCCCAAATTGTGGTGAAGTTTCTTTCTGCGAGGGCAGAAAGAAATTG
>JBKBIN010000053.1:0-6112 GCA_046296715.1 Candidatus Ratteibacteria bacterium | reverse complement strand
GGCCTTTTATTTTTAGAAAGGAGGTGATAAAAATCAGCAAAAGATAAAAACAGAGTATGAAAATTAAATCAGTCATAAAAACTTTTAAAATTAAAAAAGGAGGAAGAAATGAAAAGAACAAAATGTTATGGCTTCACTCTGATAGAACTACTTGTTGTAGTTGCTATAATCGGTATTCTTGCAGCAATGCTTATGCCAGCACTTGCAAAGGCAAGAGAAAAGGCAAGACAGGCAACTTGTATGAATAATTTAAAACAATTATCACTTGCTTTTTTGATGTATGTTCAAGATAATGACGATTATTTCCCTCCTACTTATTATTTAACTTATACATCTGAAATTGGATGGGATTTTGCAACTGATAACTGGTGGGTAACTTATAGGCCAGGAATTATTGGAAGTTATCTGACAAAGGGCATTTTTGAATGCCCAACTGCCAAAAAAATTATAAAATCATATGATAGACCATTTACAGGTTATGCTTACAATGCAACATATATAGGCGGTGGATATTCAGTATGGAATGGTCAGGCACAACCGCCAACAAAACTTTCAAGAATTAAAAAACCATCAGAAACAATATTATTATGTGATAGTGCTATCTGGTCTACATATACAAATGAGACAATAGGAAATAATTATTTAAGAGCACCTTCAGACCCTTATCATTGGTCACCAAATGTTCATTTCAGGCATAATGGAGTTGCGAATGTTGCTTTCTGTGATGGTCATGTTGAAGGAATAAAAACAAAATATAATATAGATACCCATAATTCTTCATTGGCTGATTTATCTCCTGATGATAGTTTATATGACCTTGAATAAAAATGGGGAAGATAATTTTTATAACTGGACATGTGAGAAGTGGTAAAAGTAAGTTTGCAGTTAAAATCGCTAAAGAAGAATTTAAAAATGTTGTTTTTATTGCAACTGGAAAAGAAATTGATGATGAGATGAAAGAAAGGATAAGAAAGCATAAAGAATCAAGACCTAAAAAATGGAAGACAATTGAAGAGGAAATTGATATAGAAAATTTTATAGGGAGGGATAATGATTATGTTATAGATTGTTTAACTACATGGATCACAAATTTAATCATAAAGGGATATAAAGAAAAAGATATTATTAGAAAGGTAGAAAAGTTAATTGAAAATATAAAAAATGCAAATTGTTCAGCAATAATTGTTTCAAATGAAGTTGGTTGGGGCATAGTTCCTGAAAATAAACTTGCAAGAGATTTTAGAGATATAATCGGAATTGTTCATCAGATTATTGCAGAAAATAGTGATATTTTTTATCTAATGGTTAGTGGTATCCCTTTAAAATTAAAAGGAGACAAAGATGGATAAGATTAAAGAAGTTGTGAGTAAGATTGAACCAATTGATGAAAATATAGGAGTTAAAATTCAGACAAAACTTGATAATTTAACAAAGCCATTGAGGAGTTTAGGGAAACTTGAACAACTTGCGAAAAAGATTGGGATGATAAAAAATACAATTACTCCTAAGGTTGAAAATAAATATATTTTTGTCTTTGCTGCTGACCATGGTGTTTGTGAAGAGAAAATTAGTGCGTATCCACAAGAAGTTACACAGCAAATGGTTTATAATTTTTTGAATGGTGGAGCAGGGATAAATGTTTTGGCAAGGCAGATAAATGCTAAAGTTATTGTTATTGATATTGGAGTTAAGGAAAAAATAATTACAGAGAGCAAGAATTTTTTTGATAGAAAGATTAATTTTGGAACTAAAAATATGAAAAAACAACCAGCAATGACAAGAGATGAGGCAATAAGGTCAATTGAAGTTGGGATAGAAGTTGTTGAAAGTATGAAAGATAAGATTGATATAGTTGGTGTTGGAGATATGGGAATAGGAAATACAACCCCTTCAAGTGCAATAACTTCAGTGCTCACAGGATGTAAAGTTGGTGATTGCACAGGAAGAGGAACAGGAATTGATGACCAAACATATAAAAGAAAAATAGAAGTTATAAAAGAAGCAATAAGAATAAATAAGATTGATAAAGATGACCCTATTGATGTTCTTTCAAAAGTTGGTGGATTTGAGATAGGTGGTATAGCAGGAGTAATCTTGTCTTGTGCAAAAAATAGAATACCTGTTGTTATTGATGGTTTTATATCATCAACTGGTGCTTTAATTGCTTATGAGATTAATAAAAAAGTGAAAGATTATATTATTCCATCACATATTTCTGTAGAAAAAGGTCATAGAATTATTCTTGAACATATTGGCCTTGAGGGGCTTTTTGATTTAAATATGCGACTTGGAGAAGGAACAGGTGCATGTATTGGTATATTTTTATGTGAGTGTGGGGTTAAAATTTTAAATGAGATGGCAACATTTGAACAAGCAGGTGTAAGTAAAAAAATATTATGAAAGAAATTATTTCTGCAATTAGATTTTTAACAATATTCCCTTTAGGGAAAACAGATGAAGAAAGTTTAAAAAATAGTATTATTTTTTTCCCTTTTGTTGGAGTGCTTATAGGGACTTTAGCATATCTTTTTTACTTTTCAGTAAATAAATTTTTTCCAAATGAAATTTCTTCATTTCTTTTGATTGTTTTTTTAATAATTTTAACTGGTGGAATTCACCTTGATGGATTTATTGATACAGTAGATGGATTTATTGGAGGAAAAAATAAAGAGGAGATATTAAAGATTATGGAAGATCCAAAAATGGGTGGATTTTCTGCAATATTTCTTTTCTCGTTATTATTTCTTAAGTTTTTAATTATCAAAAATATATCTGACCTTAAAATATCTTTAATAATTTCCTGTCTTTTAAGTAGATATAGTGTTTGTTATTTTTCTTATTTTTCTAAACCGTCGAAAGATTACGGTCTTTCAAAAATATTCTTTGAAAGTAAGAAATTTTCAAATTTTTTAGTTTCAACAATTTTTACATTTACTATCCTTTTTCTGTTTTTAAAACTTTATTCATTTATTCTTTTTTGTATAAATATTTTATTTTTTCAGATTTTAAATTTCTATTTTAGAAAGAAGATAGGCGGGATTACTGGAGATATCTTTGGATTTAATATAGAAATTACAGAACTTTTTAATCTTATTCTATTATGGAAATTTTAATATCTGTTTTTTTAATTGATTTAATCATTGGAGACCCTGAAAATTTTAAATTTCATCCTATTAGATTGATTGGAAGATTGATAAGATTTATGGAAAATATTTTAAGGAAAGGAGAAAATGGAATAAAGATGAAATTGAAAGGAATAATTTTTTCTCTTTCAGTTATTTTCATTGCTGTTGGAATTACATCCATCATTTATTTTCTCTCAAGAATTAACTATTTTTCTTTTTTGATATTTTCAATTTTTTTTGGCTGGGTTTCTATTTCAATTAAGGATTTAAAAGATAAAGCAAAGGATATAAAAATTTGTTTGAAAAATAAGGATATTTTAAGTGCAAGAAAATCACTTTCAAAGATAGTTGGAAGGAATACAGAATTTTTAAATGAAGAAGAAATAATAAAAGCAACAATTGAAAGTATATCTGAAAACACAAATGATGGGATAATATCTCCTTTCTTCTATTTTATTATCGGAGGTCCAATTTTTTCTATATTTTATAAAACAGTTAATACACTTGATTCTATGGTTGGATATAAAAATGAAAAATATATTGATTTTGGTTGGTTTTCTGCAAAACTTGATGATATTTTAAATTTTATTCCAGCAAGAATAACAGGAATTTTAATCTCTTTAAGCGGCTTTCTTTTAGGATATAGTTTTTTAAATTCAATTAAAATAATGAAGAAATACGGAAGGAAACATCCATCCCCAAATTCTGGAATATCAGAATCTGCAATGGCAGGTCTTCTTGGAATAAAACTTGGTGGTCCTATTTATTATAATGGTAAAAAACTTGAAAAACCACATCTTGGAGATAAAGATAGAAAAGTGAAAATTGAAGATATTGACATTTCTTTAAAAGTTTCATTTTTAGCATCTTTTTTATTTTTAACAATAGGTGTTATTTTAAAATATGGGAAAATTGAATTTTGTCCATGGTGGTGATATTTATAGTTTAAAAAAGGAAATCATTGATTTTAGTTCAAATACCAATCCTTTACCAGTTTCATATAAATTGAAAAAAATTGTTTTAAAGGAGATTGAAAAAATAAGAATATATCCTGATAATTTATGTAGAGATTTAAGAAAAGAGATTTCAAAATACTGGAAAATAAAAGAAGAAAATATCTTTATTGGTAATGGTGCAAGTGAAATTATATATCTTTTTTTCAGTATATTTAAACCTAAAAATATTTTAATTCCAGTTCCAACTTTTTCTGAGTATGAAAGATGTGCAAAAATATTTGGTGTAAAAACTATATTTTCAGTTCTTGACTCAAATTTCAAATTTAGATTAAACAGAAAAGAAAATTTTGACTCAATAATATTCTGCAATCCTAACAATCCAACAGGAAATTTTATAATAACGAAAGAAGAAATATTAAAATTTAAGGATAAATTAATTTTAGTTGATGAGAGTTTTATGGATTTTGTTGAAGATGAAAAAGAAAAAACAATGATATACAAAGCAATTGAAGAAAAAAATTTAGTTGTTATAAGGTCCTTTGGTAAATTTTGGGGACTTGCTGGACTGCGGCTTGGTTATTTAATATCAAATAGAGAAATAGTTGAGAAATTTGAAAATAATAAAATAACATGGAATGTAAATTCAATTGGACAGATTTTGGCAATTGAATTGATTAAAAATAAAAAATTTAAAGAAAAAATGCTAAAGTTTATAAAAAAAGAGAAAGAATATGTGTATAATGAAATCTCAAAAATCCCTGGACTTAAAATATTTCCTTCTTTTACAAACTTTTTTCTAATAAAGATAGAAAAAAATGGAATAAATGTAAAAATTTTGAAAGAAAAGTTAATTGAAGAAGACATTTTAATCAGGGATTGCAGTAATTTCAGAGGACTTTCCAATAAATTTTTCAGAATTTCTGTAAGAAAACATAGTGAAAATTTAAAACTCATAAACTCCTTAAAAAAAATATTATGGAACAATTAATCTTAAATTTAAGAGAAAAACTAAAAATCATCTCAGAAAATAATAAAGGCCAGTTTCTTCTTTTTTCAGGTGGACTTGATACTTCAATTTTAGCATACTTAAATCCAGGTTTAATATGTGTAAATGTTTCATTAAAGGACTATGGACAAGACGAAATTATGCTAAAATTTTGGAGAGGATATAGTTATATGTCAGAAATTGAAGATTTAAATGGTTATATAAAGAAGATTTCTAAAAAGATGGAATTTTCATCAAATAAGATTGGTAAATTTTTTGATTTGGAAATAAGGCAGCCATTTTTAGATAAAGAATTGATAAATTTTTCTCTTTCTATAGATAAAGGATTAAAAATAAGAGATGGTTATGGAAAATGGATATTGAGGAAATCATTTGAAGACATTTTACCAGATGAAATTATATGGCAACAAAAAAGACCTCTTGAAGTTGGTTCTGGAATGTCAAGGTTAAGTTTTATTATTGATTCAATGATTTCAGACAGAGAGTTTCAAAAGAAAAAAGAAGAATATAAAATAAATTTTTTTAATAAACAGCACCTTTACTTTTTTGAAATTTATAAAAAAATATTTAAAGAAATCCCAAAACCTAAAAAAGGAGAAAAGGTCTGTCCACTATGCAAAACAGGGATGAAAATAAATTCTTTCCATTGCAAAACCTGTGGCTATTCTGAAATGCAAGCTCCACCCCCGTAAAAATAAGTAAGGGTGGTAACGATCTATAAGACTATTTACTATAAGGTCGTCGGTTAGGAGATAGATACAATCTGAAAAGAAAAATTTTTAAAATATATCTCTAATAAAGGCATCATATTATCAAGATTTACTACTGGAAATAAACAAACTTGTTTTGGTAATCTTTTAGTTTCACATAACTTCTGATAAGGTGTCATACCTATACCTAAATAAATCCTTCTTGTATTATACATCCACTCCCATCTTATCATTCTCCATATAAACTCTTCTTTACTCTCACACCTATCTAATTGTGGTATATAAAATTCATTATCGTCTGTTTGATGACTCCTT
>JBKBIN010000052.1:0-6306 GCA_046296715.1 Candidatus Ratteibacteria bacterium | reverse complement strand
CTGCCTTTCAGTAATTTTTTCAGGAGGAAAAGAACAGCATTTTTCAATTTTCTTTAAATCCCATCCCTTTGGAAAAAAGTTTTCAAGAAGAGAACCTTTTATTGTATCTATTAAATTCATATTCACCTCCATTTTTAAAATTCATTTTATCAAAAAACAAAACTCTTGACAAAAAATTTTTTTTATTTTATCATAATTTACAAAAATGGAAAAAAGGAGGGGGTATGGAAAAATTAGCAATTGAAGGAGGAAAGCCAGTAAATACTGAACCATTTCCAATGTGGCCATCTTTTTCAGAAAAAACAATTCAGATGGTTTCAGAGCCACTTAAAACAGGAAAAGTTAATTACTGGACAGGAGAGATAGGAGTAAAATTTGAAAAAGAATGGGCAAAATATAATGGTGCAAAATATTGTATAACTACAACCAATGGAACAAGTGCTTTACACACAGCAGTTAGTGCACTTGGGATTGGACCTGGTGATGAGGTTATATGTCCTTCTTATTCTTTTATTGCTTCTTCTTTCTGTATTTTACAAGCAGGTGCTTTACCTGTCTTTGCTGATACAGTTTTTAGCAGCAATTGAAGCAGAAGGAGTTCCTGTTTATGGAGTTTTGTGGCCTGAAATGTATAAAGAAAAGGCATATACAGATAGAGTTGGTTTTGGAAGATTAAATTATCCTTTTAATGACCCAAATGCAAGAAAAATTGACTATACAAAAGTTGAATGTAAAAAGGCAAAATGGTTATCAGATAGAACTTTAAGTTTCTTCTGTCATCCTGTATATGAAATAAAACATATGGAAAAGTGTGTTGAAGCATTTAATAAAGTAGCAAAAGCGTATATGAGATAGAAAAGGAGTTAAAATGGAAAAGAAGGTAAAATTCGGAGTTATCGGTGCAGGAGGGATAGCAACAAGAAGAACAATTCCTGGAATGCTTGAAGCGAAAAATCTTGAAATTGTTGCTGTAATGGATATTTTAAATGCAAAAGAAATTGCTCAAAAATTTAATATTCCTAAATATTATGAAAAAGAAATTGATTTAGTAAAAGACCCTGAAATAGATGCTGTTTATATAGCAACTCCTGTCTATCTTCATTTAAAACACATAAAGATGGCTGCAGAAAATGGAAAACATATACTTTGTGAAAAACCATTATGTAAAAATTTAAAAGAAGGAAAAGAAGCAGTAAGAGCGTGTAAAAAAAATGGAGTTTTTCTTCAAGAGGGATATATGATGAAGTTTCACGGTGCACACAAAAAAATAAAAGAACTGATTGAAAAAGGAGAATTAGGAAAAATTGTCTATATAAGAGCACAACTTTCCTGCTGGTATCCACCAATTAAAGGTGCATGGAGACAAATTCCAAGTAAAGGTGGAGGTGGTAGTTTGATAGATATGGCAACCCATTTATATGACCTGATTGAATATTTTACAGATGATAAAATTAAATATATTTCAGCAATTGTAAATACACAAGTTCAGAAATATAAAGTAGAGGACTCTTCAACAACATTAATTGAACTTTCAAAAGGAACCCATGCAACTATTGATTGTTTCTTCTGTATACCTGATGAAGCAAGTAAAACAAGATTAGAGATATATGGAAGCAAAGGAGCAATTTTAACAGAAGGAACAATAGGACAGAGTATTGGAGGAAAAATGGAAGGGATTTTTGGTCTTGGAGAAACAGGATATGATGCAACTCAAAGTAAAGATGTTATTAGAGAATTTAGGGAAATTGAATTTGAAAAAATAAATCCATATACAGCAGAGACAGAATATTTTGCAGATTGTATTTTAAAAGGGAAAGAACCAGAAATAAACAACTGGAAAAATGCTCTTCATATTCTTAAAGTAACTGAAAAAGCATACCAGTCATACAAAAAGAAAAAAATCCTAAAAGTGTAAAAATTGTTAAAGTCATATAAAAATCTTATTTAAAGAACACTTTATCTTATTTATTCTTCTTTTTATTTTTCTTTTTTTCATATTTGACCACTTCAACTATTCTCTTCTTTTTATAAAATTTTTAAAAAAGATGGAAAATTTTCACATAGATTTTTGATTAATGCCTGGTGAATTGCAGAATTTAATTTAAATTTGACTTTTAGAATTTAAAATTATATAATTGTAATTCTATAAAAAATCCAAACAAAAAGCAAAAAGGAGGAGTAAATGGCAAAACAGAGTAAAAAGAAAAAGTACATCTATTTTTTTGGAGAAGGTAAAGCAGAAGGAAAAGGCGACATGAAAGATTTACTTGGTGGTAAAGGAGCAGGTCTTGCTGAAATGACAAATGCTGGAATTCCTGTTCCTCCTGGTTTTACAATCACAACAGAAATGTGCAGATATTATTATAAGAATAATAAAAAATTACCAAATGATTTTGATCAAGAATTAAACAAATACTTAAAGAAACTTGAAAAAGTAACAGGTAAAAAATTTGGAGACACAAAAAATCCACTTTTAGTTTCAGTTCGTTCTGGAGCAAAATTCTCAATGCCAGGTATGATGGATACAATTTTGAACCTTGGTTTAAATGACGAGGCAGTTAAAGGTCTTGCTGAAAGTACTAATAATGAAAGATTTGCCTACGATGCATATAGAAGGTTTATTCAGATGTTTGGAAATGTTGTTATGGGAATAGAAAAAAATGAATTTGAAAAAATTCTTGAAGAAAAAAAGAAAGAAAGAGGTGTTCATTATGATTCTGAGCTTACAGCAGAAGACTTAAAGGAGATTGTTGAAAAGTTTAAAAAAATTTATAAAGAAAAAACAGGAAAAGATTTCCCACAGGATCCGATGGAACAGCTGAAAATGGCTATAAATGCTGTATTTGAATCTTGGAACAATCCAAGAGCAATTACATATAGAAAATTAAATAAAATACCAGATGACCTTGGAACTGCTGTAAATATTTGCACTATGGTTTTTGGAAATATGGGAAATGATTCAGGAACAGGTGTTGGATTTACAAGAAATCCATCAACTGGAGAAAAAGAGTTTTATGGCGAATATTTAACAAATGCACAGGGTGAAGATGTAGTTGCTGGAATTAGAACTCCTAAACCAATTAGTGAACTTGAAAAAGAGATGCCAGAAGTATATAAACAGTTAAGAGAAATTACAGATAAGTTAGAAAAACATTATAGAGATGTCCAGGACTTTGAATTTACAATTGAAAGAGGGAAATTATACATGCTTCAGACAAGGACTGGAAAAAGAACACCTCTTGCAGCAGTAAAAATTGCAGTTGATATGGTTAAAGAAGGCTTAATTACAAAAGAAGAAGCAATAATGAGAGTTGAATCTTCACAAATTGACCAATTACTTCATCCAATAATAGATCCTAAAGCAAAAGTAGAACCAATTGCAAAAGGACTTCCTGCTTCTCCTGGAGCAGCAAGTGGAAAAATTGTCTTTACAGCAGATAAAGCAGAAGAACTTGGAAAAACAGAACCAGTAATACTTGTAAGAGAAGAAACAAGTCCTGACGATATTCACGGTATGGCAACAGCAAAAGGGATTTTAACAAGTAGAGGAGGAATGACATCACATGCTGCAGTCGTTGCAAGAGGAATGGGAAAACCCTGTGTTGTTGGATGTGGAGCAATTTCAATAGATGAAGAAAAGGGGATTATGAAAATTAAAGATATTGAATTAAAAGAAGGCGAATGGATTACAATAGATGGCGGTTCAGGAAATGTTATGAATGGAAAAGTTCCTACAATAGAAGCAGGAATAACAGGAGAATTTAAAACACTTATTGAATGGGCAGATGAAATAAGGAAAATTGGGATAAGAGCGAATGCAGATATACCAAGGGATGCGAAAAAAGCAAGAGAATTTGGTGCAGAAGGAATAGGACTTTGCAGAACTGAACATATGTTTTTTGCTCCAGAAAGATTACCAATTGTTGTTGAAATGATTATGGCTGAAACAGAAGAAGAAAGGAAGAAAGCCCTTGATAAACTATTACCATTCCAAAAAGAGGACTTTAAAGGTTTATTTAAAGAAATGAAGGGTTATCCAGTGATAATAAGGACTCTTGATCCACCTTTGCATGAATTTTTACCAAAGAGAGAAGAACTTATGGTGGAAATAGCTTTGATGAAAGAGAGAAAAGAACCGGAAGAAAAGATAAAAGAAAAGGAAAAGATACTTAAAAGAGTTGAACAACTCCATGAATTTAATCCTATGCTTGGTCATAGGGGCTGTAGATTAGGAATAACGTATCCAGAAATAACAGAAATGCAGGCAAGGGCAATAATGGAAGCAGCATGTGAACTTGCAAAAGAGGGAGAAACTGTTATTCCTGAAATTATGATACCTCTTGTAGGGAATGTAGAAGAATTTAAGCATCAGAAAGAAATAGTTGTTAGAGTTGCAGAAGAAGTAATGAAAAAATATGGTGTTAAGATTAAATATATGGTTGGAACAATGATAGAAGTACCACGCGCTGCTTTAACTGCGGATGAAATAGCAAAAGAAGCAGATTTCTTCTCTTTTGGAACCAATGACCTTACTCAGATGACACTTGGATTTAGCAGGGATGATGCTGGTAAGTTCCTATTCTATTATCTTGAAAAGAAAATTTTAAAAGATGACCCATTTATGACACTTGATCAAGAAGGAGTTGGACAACTTGTTAAAATGGGGATTGAAAAAGGAAGAAAAGCAAATCCAGAACTTGAAGTTGGGATATGTGGAGAACATGGCGGAGATCCAGAAAGTGTAAAGTTCTGTCATAAAGTTGGAATGAATTATGTATCCTGTTCTCCATATAGAATCCCTGTTGCTAAACTTGCAGCAGCACAAGCGGCAGTTGAAGAGAAATTAAAGATTGAATACACAAGTAAATAAGTTATGAAGTTATGAAGTTAATAATTTCTAAACTTAAGAACTTATGAATTGTATAGAATTTTTAGAATTTATAAAAAGTGAATTTGGAGACCTCGGACCTGAAGAAGGATTAAGATTTAAGTATTTTGAAGATGAAATAAAAGGAATAGTTGTATGTTGGATGGTCTCTAAAAAAATTTTGGATTTTACAGTTAAAAATAAGATTAATTTATTAATTGCTCACGAAGATTTGTATTTCCCTCCAGAATATGCCAGTAGTGATAAAAGTGGTGTTGTAAGTAATTTCAGAAAAGAAATTCTTGAAAAAAACAGAATTAATTTTCTAAGATTACATTATACAATTGATAAAAATTTCATTTTTGATATTTTTGACCAACTTTCAGGAGGAAAGATTTTAATTAAAGAGAATTTTTATAGGGTTTATGAATTTGAAAATAAAAAATTGGAAGAACTGGCAAGAGAATTGAAGAAAAAGTATAAAGCTGATTTTTTAAGGATTACAGAACCAAACAAAAAAGTTAAAAGAGTAGGGTGCCTTGTTGGAGGATTAGGGTTAAGTATTAACTCAAAATTTATTGATAAAATTCTTACTTATAATGTTGATACTGTTATTGCTGGTGAAGTTGATGAATATACAATAAGAGCTCTTTCAGATTTAAAAATTGGGATAATAGAACTTGGACATGAAGTAAGTGAAACTCCTGGGCTTATTAAATTTACAGAATATTTAAAGAAAAGATTACCTAAAATTTTTATAAAATACCTTAAAAATACTAATCCTTTGAAAATTTTAAGATAAAAAGGAGATATTATGGTTAAACTATCTGTCTGCATTGAAATGTTCTGGAAAGGGATACCGGAAGAAGAAAAAATAAAAAAAGTTAAAAATCTTGGATTTTCTGCATTTGAATTCTGGGGATGGAAGAATAAAAATATTGAAAAAATTAAGAATACAAAAGAAGAAATAGAACTAACTTTATCTGCTTTCTGTTTTGAACCAAATGGTGCCTTAACAACAGATGAAATTAAACTTGAAGAACTGATAAAAGGTGCAAAAGAAACTGCCAAAACTGCCAAAAACCTTGATTGTAAAAAATTAATATTAACGACAGGAAATATTGTTTATGGAGAAACATACGAAATTACAAGAAGAAGAATTATAAAAAGATTAAAAGAAATAGTAAAAGTTGCAGAAGATGAAGATTTAATCCTTTTACTTGAACCACTCAATCCAATTGTAAATCATAAAGGTTATTTTTTAGCAAAAACAATAGAAGCAATTGATATTTTAGAAGAAGTAAACTCAAAAAATTTAAAAATTTTATATGACATATATCATCAACAAATTACCGAGGGTAATATCATTTCAACAATAAGGAATTTTATTTCTTATATTGGTCATTTTCATTGTGCTGGTGTTCCTGGAAGACATGAAC
>JBKBIN010000051.1:0-6502 GCA_046296715.1 Candidatus Ratteibacteria bacterium | reverse complement strand
TTACCGAGGTACTCGATTTGTACAAACACTTATAAACTTTTGATAGAATGTTATGACAGACAAGCAAAATATAAGGAAAAACATAAAACAATTAAAAAATATGGCCAATTCTTACATCCAGAAGAAAAAGAAAAACAAGCACAGATTATAAAAGAACATGCAGATAAACTAAGAGAAGAAGGAGAGACAACTGAAGCAATTATTCTTTATAGATTAATAGGAAAAGAATATTCAGAAACTTCTGTTTTAGTGGAAATTTTGCTATTACTGGGGCAGATAATGGAGCAAGAAAAAGATTATCAAAATGCTATAAGAGAATATGAAAATATCTTAAATAAAAAAAATGTTTTTTTAACTAAAGAATCCTTACTCAACATTGGTAAGGCATATAAGCAGGCTAATAAGAATAAAGAAGCAATAGAAATTTTTCAAAAATTATTGGCGCAATTTCCAGATAGTATTCTTAAAGAAGAAACTTTATATGAACTTGCGACTACTTACTATAATTATGGTGATAAGATAAAATCAAAGGAAAAATTTAATGAATATTTAAAAGAATATCCAAATGGTAAATACAATAAAGTAGTAGAGATATTTCTGAAATTTTTGAATATCAAATAAGGAGGAAAATAATGAAAATTAAATTTTTAGTTAATCTTG
Organism: Candidatus Ratteibacteria bacterium; assembly: GCA_046296715.1. Taxonomy (GTDB): domain Bacteria; phylum Ratteibacteria; class UBA8468; order B48-G9; family JAFGKM01; genus JAMWDI01. The sequence goes on along the minus strand of JBKBIN010000051.1, from coordinate 5,842 downwards.
TTTATATATCGACATTTATTTTATATAAACTTGGTTCAGCTTCAATACCAATTACACTTGATGCTTTTCCTACAGAAGCTTGTATAGGTTGTGAAATTTCTTTTTCTGTGAACTCACCCTGTTCTCTTACAAATGCCACTTTTTATTGGTCATTCGGTGATGGTTCAACAAGTATTACTGATGTACCTTATACTTCTCATACCTATAATAGTTCCGGTGCTTTCAATGTAAATGTAATGGTAGTAAAATCAAGAGATTCTGGTTCGGCTAACAAAATAATAAACATTTATAAATTAGGTAGGTTTGAAATTGATGCTGAACGTATTTATGATATAGAAGGAAAACCTTTGTGGTTTCACATCCATGTTTGGAAAACTATATTAAAAGATACTAATGGCAATGATTGGAATCCGGTGTCCACATGCCTCCATGTTTTATATGAATGGTGGAATTGTTGGGATAATGAGTATTTTCCATCTGGTCATAGTAGTGAATATACATTCCAATCAATATTTCGTTGGGCTTTTCCGGATGCTACTGGAGTGAAGGCAATTGTTTATTGTGAGTGTAACTATTGTTGTAATTTATTATCAGAAGTAGTTACTATTTATCTTTCACAGAAAGTACAAGAATAACCAGGAGGTTAAAAAATGAAGAAAATATTTTTAATTTTTACGGTAATAAACCTGGTGGTTAATATTAAAATCTTATATGCTCAAACTATGAATAATAATTGGGAAATATATGAAGAGGCCATGAGATACGAAAATGAAGGGAATTTTGAAAAAGCACTTGGATTATATCAAAAATTTTATGAAAGTTCAGAAGGTTCTGCTGCAAAGATAACAGCACTAAAGGCAATTGCACAACTTTATAAAAAAATAAAAAAATATGATGAAGCAATAGAAATATATAAAAAATGTTTAGAATTTACTTTACCTCCTCAGCATATACTTATAATAAAAACGAATATGGCTGGTTGTTATATTAATCAAGGAAAACCATTATTAGGAATAAAAATTTATGATGAAATAATAGAAGAATATTCTAAAACTGAATATAAAACTGAAATTGCTGGTGAAGCACAGTTTTATAAAGCCAATGCTTACCATCGTCTTATAAAAGATTATGAAAAGGCAATAAGTGAATACGAAAAAATGATAAAAGAATATCCAGAACATTGGAGTGTTAAAACTCCTTATTCATTACAATCTATAGCAAGTTGTTATTATGAATCGAAAAAATACGATGATACCATTAAGGTTTTTGAGAAAATAATTAAAAACTATCCAAATACTCCTTTTGAAAAGTATGCAAAATTGTGTATAGAAATTATAAATGAATATGATAAAAAAGGAAAAACTGTTCCTCCAGAAATTATAATGAAAAAGATGAAAGAAATGGGTTTGGGTGAAGGGATATTAAATGTTGAAATAAAAGATGGCAAAGTAGCTACAGAAATTAAATAGATTTAAATTAAGATGAAAGATATTCAAAAACGAAAAGTTAGAAAAATTGAATTGATAGGAGGAATAGGAATAATAGCATTTTTAGTATACATATTTTTGATGCAAGTAATATCTGCAAAAAGATGTGTAAGAATGGCAATATGTGCAGGAAATTTAAAAATGATAGGACTTGCTATAGCCGTGTATAGTCAAGATTATAATGGATATCTTTTGCCTTTCTACTCAAAATTTTCTGATAAATATTGGTTCCAACTCTTACAGCCATATATTTCTGATTTAGAAAAAAATAAAATTTTTATTTGTCCATCTGATAAAAATCATATATGGAAAGGAACAAATTATGTTTACAATGGACATTATCAAAACAAAAAGATTTTAGATTTTAAACATCCTGAAGATTCTCTTCTTATAATAGATGGCAAACCAGATATTAGTCCATTTTTTACTAAAACTAATTATGTTTTGTGTATTGATTTCCGTCATAAGCATACAACAGGACCAAGGTTTTCAATATCTTTGCGTGTAAATGGAAATATAACACATATAAAAGAAAATGTAATACTTAAAGATAATCAATTTTATGGTTATTAAATTTGATTGAAAACTTTGATAGACAAAAACAAGTGTTCCAAAATTATCCAGAAAGTAAAAAATATGAAAATGGATTATTTCTACTTGGTTTATTATATCAACAAAGTAAAAAAGAAGATGAGGCAAAAAAGATATGGGAAGAATATTTTGAAAAATATTCTAAAGACATATATTCATCTATTATAAAGATTTTTTTTGGGAAAAAGGGAGAAAAATGATAAATTTAAAGAAAAAAATGATATTATGGTTTGGAATATTTTGGGGGATCTTATTGATATGTTTCTTTAATTTATTTTCAGTAAAACGGAATGATATAGAATCTAAAAAATTGCTTAAAAATATAATAGGGGGTGTTTGCTACAATCGTTCTTGTACTCCACGTGAACCATGTGGAATATTTCTTGGTTATTTATTATGTTCCGGAAAAAACATAGGAGATAAATGTGCCCCAGCATGTGAGGCTGGATATAAAATAAATCACAGGTGTGATGGACAACCACTTCCTGCAAATAAATGGTGTGAGCAGTCTACCATGAGCTGTGATAAAGGTGTTTCAGGAATATGTATGAGGATTGGTGCTGATAATACAACAATATTGGTGTGTATGCCTTTGCCATTTCCTCTGAGGAACACTATCCTACTTGTGGCCCTATGAGTGATTGCGTTGATAAAGGGAATTAATTTATGATTAGAAAAAAGAAAGGAGGTTGAAATGTTTTATAAAAATAAAGTTTTTTTAATTGGTTTTATTTTTCTAATTTTAGGTAATAAAATATGGACCCAAGAAAAAGATAAGGAAGAATTTATAAAAAAAGGGTTAGAATATTCAATAAGCTTAATTCAGACTGCGGAATGTGATTATTTTGTAGAAAGACAATGTGGTGAAAAATATATTAAAAGATATAAAGTAGATTGGAAATATTCGAAAAATAGAGAGGTTTTAAATGCAGAATATCTTGATGAAAATGAAAAAGTATATCAAAAGATCCAATTCTTTTTTGATGGAAGTAAAACTATTGTGATTAGTTATCATGATAGTAAAACAAATGCTTCTATACATGATGGGTTAATTCCAAATATGTATTTATTATGTCCTCCTTCTACTTTTCTTTTTCATTTTTATCCTGGGGTTTTTCTCAAAAAAATTCTTTCATCAAATAATCTTAAAATCCAAAAGATTGCAGAAGTATTTAAAAATGAAGAATGTTATATTTTAATTTATCAAGGAGAACCACCTAATGATTTAATATATAAATTATGGCTCTCTTCAAATAAAAACTTTCTTCCCACAAAAATAGAAATTATAGTGAAAGAAGAAACTCTTGTTGCAGAGATAGATTATGAAAAGAAAAATAGCATTTGGTTCCCAGCAAAAATATTAGGTTATCAACAGAATAAAAGGGGAATTGGGCCTTATACAAGAGTTATATATCAGAATATAAAAATAAACTCTCAAATAGATGAAAATTTATTTATCCCGATTTTGAAATCAGGCATATCTATTTATGATGTCAGACTAGGAATTTCCTATATTACTTCAGGAAATAATAACTCTAAAAAATGATGACTATATATCTTCTAAAAAGAATAATAACAGTTTTTATCTTTCTCTTTTTTCAATTTTCAACTATTTCTTCCAAACCTAACCTATGTTTGACAAAATTTAAGGTGAAAAGGGTATAAAAGAAAAAGTGTAGTTTTAAGCCAATTCTCAAAAACCAAGTAAAATCAATAATCTTCATAATTATCCTCTTTTTTTATACTTTTAAATTTTTTATTTTGTGGTGACAAATTTTTTACTTTATTTCTTGACAAACTATTTATTTTTAGGTATAATTAATTAAAAATAGGAGGTGACATTATGTTTATAAGGGTAGTTAAAGTTAAAGACAAGAAGAAAAATATAGTAAGGGAGTATTTAAGGATAGTTGAGAATTATAGAGAAAGAAAAAAGCAGAGGCAGAGAGTGATTGGACATTTAGGGAGAGTAGATTTAATACCGAAAGGGAAGTTAACAGAGTTAGCAAAGAAACTATCAAGGTTTGAAGGGAATAATCTTTATAGTGAGAATGATTTAATAGCGAATAGTTCTGTAATTTTAGGTCCAGTAGTTATAATAAAGAAGATATGGGAGGAGATAAAGATAGGCAAGATAATAGATGATATTTGTGGGGATGAAGTGAGTGAGAGGGCATTTGTTCTTGTAAGTTGTAGGTTATTGGAGGGGTGTTCAGAGCATGGGCTATATTATTTTTTAAAAGAGTATTATGTATGTGATAGTAAAGGGAGAAGATGGGAAGATGAGTTTGATGATAATTTTCATAAGAGAATGGTAGAGAGTAATGGGAGAGATAGAGTGAAAGTGAAATGGGCGAAATTACAGAAATGGTATAGGGCATTGGATAAGTTGATAGAGAATAAAGAAAAGATAGAAGTAAGTATATATGAGCAGATGAAGGACTTATTTTCTTTAGAGGTTGATATAATATTTTATGACATAACATCTATTTACTTTGAAGGGAAAGGGCCGGATAATTTAGCGAGATTTGGATATAGTAGAGATGGGAAAAAAGATAACAGACAGATATTATTAGGTGTAGTTATGGCAGATGGATTACCAATAGCACATCATATATTTCCAGGGGGAAGTGTAGATAAGACGACATTAGATTTTGTGATAAGGGATTTGAGGGAGAGATTTAAGATAAGGGATATAATATTTGTAGCAGATAAAGGGATAAATACACAAGAGAATATAAAGAGATTAGAAGAGATAGGTTATAGATATATTTTAGGAGTAAGTTTAAGTAATTGCAAAGAAGCAAGAGAGATAATAGAAAATACAAGTCAACTAAAATGGAGAAATTACAACGATGATACAAGATATAGTTTAGTAGATATAAAAGGAGAAAGGTGGATATTGGTTGATAGCCAAGAGAAAAGGAAGTATGAGGAAAAGATGAGGCAGGTATGGATAGAGAAAGGAGCGAAAGAGTTAGATAGATTAAAAGAGAGAGTAGAGAAAGGGAGATTAAGAGATGAAAAGAAGATAGCATATTATTTAGGTAGTATATCAAAGAAGTATCATATAAAGAGGTATTTTAGTTGGGAGATAAAAGGAGGATTAAAATTTTGGATTGACTGGGATAAGATAAAAGAGGAAGCAAGATATGAAGGCAGATATTTATTAAGGACAAATGATAAAAGATTGAAAGCAGAGGAAGTAATAAGGCAATATAAGAATTTGTGGGAGATAGAGAGTTGTTTTAGAGATATAAAAGATGTAATAAAGATAAGGCCAGTATATCACAAGACAGAAAAGAGGACAAAAGCACATATATTTATTGGGGTTATAGGATATTTAATAGAGAAACTGATACAGAAAAAGATAAAGCAAGCAAAGATAAGAATTACAACAAAAGATGCGTTAGAATTTTCAAAATCAGTAAAAGTAGTAGAGATAGAAGTTGGAGAAAAGAAGATAAAATTGATAACACAGAAGATTGACAGTATAACAAGAGAGGTATTTAATTTATTAGGGATAAGATTGCCAAGAGTTTTGAGGTAGTGTGGTGACTAGTGAATTTTAGAATCTTTGATTGATGCAGGTTTTCAAAGCCAACTGTCAAACATGGGTTAAGTAAATATAATCTTATTCTCTTCCATTGATTTATTAGCAAAAAGACATATATTTAAGGTTTTTACAGAATCAAAATAATCACTTTTTATGTTTCTTCTATTTTTACTTATCAAAGTTTCGATAAATGTTTTGTCTTCAAGAT
>JBKBIN010000050.1:0-6812 GCA_046296715.1 Candidatus Ratteibacteria bacterium | reverse complement strand
AGGTGCTTGCATATATTCATAAAATCTCAAACAATTTCCAACAACACTTGTTTGTCGCGATAAAGTATCTTCTTCAAGTATATGACCTGTAAAAAGTAAATTATTTTTTTCGCACCAATTACCTATCTGTTTAGCAAAACTTTCAACAAAAAGAGTCGTTATACAATCAAAATAGTGGTATCTTACTTTTGAAATTTTCTGTCCTTCTAAATCGAAGTAAATTTCTGGTAAAAAAGAAACAATATCATATCCATATTTTTTCTTAAATTTAATAGGTAGTTTGTCTGTCCAAGGAATTCCTATATAAATTTCTTTTTCTGTCGGGCTATTATAATGAAAATAAACATGTCCATAGTTAGGTTCATCAGTAAAAATTCCAGGGATTACTTTTCCAAAATATTTGCCTGAATATTTTTTGTAATTTTGGTGTGTAATTTCAATAAATTTTTTAACGCTTTCAGGATTTAAAGTATCAAGATAAGTATATTTATTATACCAATCACTTTCTTTAGATAATTCTGCACTAAAAATAAGGATTTTTTGGTTTTCTGTAATTTTTTCAACTTTTTCTTCTTTTTTTATTTTTTTATAACTTTTTATAAGATTGTTTTCAAAGTTTACCAAAAAAATAGCAAGAGTATTTTTTTGAAATTTTGCTTTTTTAATATCATCTGTAACAGTCATTACAAGGTGCCTCATTCTATATTTTTTATTTTTTGTTACAAGTCCTCCTGCTGCTCCAGAAGGCCATCTATCTTCATCATATAAATAAGCAAGCATTCCTATTTTTTCTGCTTCATCAGCACAGGCATTTATACATTCAAACCATTCTTTTGATAAATAAGGTGTATCAAGTCCAACCCTTGAATGCATAAAAAATCCACCAAGTCCCATCTCTTTCATTATTCTTATCTGTCTTCTTAATTCTTCTTTATCAAGTTTTCCATTCCAAGCCCAAAAAGGTGCCCCTCTATACTCACTACTTGGATTTTTAATCTCTATTAAAATCTTTTCCATAAAACCTCCTTTTTTAAGATAAAAGTTTATTTTAAATTTAAAAAAAAGTAAAATGATTTTAATGGAAAATACATTTCATATTCAGTGGCATATAACAGATAGTTGTAATTTAAGATGTAAGCATTGTTATCAAAATAATTTTTCTTCTGAAAAAGACCTTTCTTTTGAAAAACTTCTTTATATTTTTTCTAATATTTGCGAATTTTTAGAAAAGGAAAATAAAAAACTTATAATTGACATAACTGGTGGAGAACCATTTTTACATAAAAATATGTGGGAATTAATTGAAGTGATTTTGAATTCAAAAAAAACTAAAAATCTTGGAATAATAACAAATGGTCTTTATCTTTCTAATGAAGTTATTTACAAAATTGAAAAAAATGAAGTTATATTAAAAATTTCAACAGAAGCAGTTGATAAAGAATTATATGAATTTTTTAGAGGTAAAAAATTTGAAAAATTTATAGGGATTTGTGAAAAAGTAAAAGAAATAAAATCAGAGAAATTTTTAATGTTTACAATACTTGAAAAAAACTGGCAACAAATTTTTAAAATTTTTGATTTTGCAAAAAAATATAATTTTAGTGGTGTTATACTTGAAAGGTTTATACCATATGGACTTGGTGAAAAATTAAAAAATGATGTAATTACTTTTGAAAATTGGCTTTTTATAACAAAATATTTACATAAAATTTGCAAAATTAAATTTGATATTTTTGATATTGTTGAATATAGAGGATTTATGGTGAAGATAGAAGAAAGGGAATTCCAATTATATGGAAGTGAATGTATTGTTGGGAAAGATGGTATTGCAGTTATGCCTAATGGAACAGTTTTTCCCTGTAGAAGATTTCCTTTATCTATTGGAAATTTATTGGAACAGAAATTAATTGATATATGGCAGAGTTCAGAAATATTAAATAAAATTAGAGACAAAAGTTTGTTGAAAGGAGAATGTAAAAATTGTAAAATTAATAAGTGTATAGGATGTAGAGCACTTGCTTATAGTTTATACAATGATTTTTTAGAAGAAGATCCGTTATGTTATTTAAAAGTTATTTAAAAAAGGAGGATAAAGAAAATGGATATCATCAATAAAATATTTTCATTAAAAGATAGGGTTGCAGTAATTACAGGAGGAGGCGGAGTACTTGGTTCTGAAATAGCAAAAGGACTTGGACTTGCAGGAGCAAAAGTTATCGTTACTGATATTAAAAATTATATAGAAACTGGAGAAAATTTAAAAAAATTAGGGATAGAAGCAGAAGGTGAATATCTTGATGTTTTTAATAAAAGTTTAATAGAAGAAGTTGCAAAAAAAATAGTTGATAAATATAAAAAAATTGACATACTTGTAAATGCTGCAGGTGGTAATATAAAAGAAGCAACTACATCTTCAGAACTTTCTTTTTTTGATTTGCCTCTATCTGCACTTGAAAAAGTTATTGCTTTGAATCTTTTTGGTGGAGCAATTTTACCATGTCAAGTTTTTGGGAAATATATGGTAAAGAATGAAAATGGTGGCTCAATAATAAATATATCTTCTATGAATGCTTTTAGACCTCTTACAAGAATTCCTGGCTATTCAGCGGCAAAGGCAGCAGTAAGTAATTTTACACAATGGCTTGCAGTTCATTTTGCTATGGAATACAACAAAAAATTAAGAGTTAATGCGATTGCTCCTGGCTTTTTTCTAACACAACAAAACAGATATTTATTAGTTGATGAAAATGGTAATTTGACAGAAAGAGGGAAATCAATTATTAATCATACTCCAATGGGAAGATTTGGGAATCCAGAAGATTTGATAGGTATTTGTATATTTCTTGCTTCAGATGCTTCAATTTTTATAACAGGAGTAGTTATACCAATAGATGGAGGTTTTAATGCTTTTTCTGGTGTTTAATTAAAAAGAAGGAGGTTAATATGAAAAAGGCAGATATTGGAATAATTGGAATGGAAGTGATGGGTAGGAATCTTGCATTGAATTTTGAAAGGAATGGATATACTGTTTGTGTATTTAATAGGACAGGAGAGAAAACTAAGGCATTTGTAGAAACTCAGGCAAAGGGGAAAAATATAATACCTACTTATGAAATTTCTGATTTTGTTGCAAATCTTGAAAAACCGAGAAAAATTATGCTTATGGTAAAAGAAGGGCAACCAGTAGATGATTTTATTTCAAAACTTGTTCCACTTCTTGATAAAGGTGATTTAATTATAGATGGTGGAAACTCATTTTTTAAGGATACAATAAGAAGAAGTAACCAACTTACAGAAAAAGGAATTTTATTTATTGGGACTGGTGTTTCAGGAGGAGAAGAAGGTGCTTTAAAAGGTCCTGCTATTATGCCAGGAGGACAATTTGAGGCCTATAAACTTGTTGAAGAAATGTTTAAAAAAATATCCGCGAAAGCATATGATGGCCAGCCATGTGTTACCTATATAGGGCCAGATGGTGCAGGCCATTATGTAAAAATGGTTCATAATGGAATTGAATATGGAGATATGCAATTAATAGGTGAATGTTGCTGGTTTTTCAAAAATGGATTTGGTATGAATTCAGGAGAAATAGCAGAAATAATGAGCCAATGGAATGGAGAAAATGATATTCTGAGAAGTTATTTAATTCAGATTACAGGTGATTTAATGAAAGAAAAACATAAAGCAAAACCAGATGAATACCTTGTTGACATTGTTGCAGATATAACAAGAATGAAAGGAACAGGGACATGGACTGTCCAAAGTGCTCTTGAATTACTTGTCCCAGTTCCTACAATTGCATCTGCTGTTTTTTCAAGGGAAATGTCTCAAGATAAAGATATCAGATTAAAAGTTTCTTCTATGTTAAAATTGGATATTAAAGAAAAATTTAAAGGTTCAAAGAAAAACATAATTAAAATTGCTCATGATGCCCTTTACATTGCTAAAATTTCATCTTATGCACAAGGTCTTGCTCTTTTGAAATCTGCGAGTGAATTTTACAAATGGAATTTAAATCTCGGAGAAATTGCAAAAATCTGGCGTGCTGGTTGTATCATAAGAGCACAATTTCTTGATGAGATTACAAAAGCATATAAAGAAAATCCTGAATTACCAAATCTACTTGTTGATAAAAACTTTTCCGAATTTATAACAAAAAATATTAAGAAACTTGCAAAATTTATTGAAATTGCTCATAAAGCAGGTGTTCCTGTTCCTGCATTTTCAAATTCTTATGATTATATTTTACAAATTACAAGCCCAGTTATGTTTTCAGCCCAAGTTTGTGCTTTACAGAGGGATTATTTTGGAGCCCATGGATATTTCAAAGTTAAATCAATTGATAATCCTGAAATTTTAAAGACAGAAGATGGTAGAGAGAGAGAATTTCACACTGAATGGCTTATTGAAGGAAGACCTGAAAAAGAAGTTACAAAATAAAAGTTAAAAAGGAGAAAAATTATGGAAAAATCATATCATTCAATTTGTAGATGGACTTTTAATTCAGGGAAAGGTGGTTTTGTTCCGGCAAATATAAGACCGTTATGGAATTCTGATAGATTCTCTACAGTTGATTTTGTTAATCTTGTTGCAGAAAAGATTAAACCAAGATTGCCTGAAAATATAGTTATTGGCGTTGAGTTTCATTATGATTCAGAAATTAATGAGAAAAATTTAGGTCAAGTTATAAAAGTTATGAAAGAAAAAAATATTTATCTTGCTTTGATTACTCCTGGAGCACATTCTCATTTTGCATATGGTGGTATTTCATCTTTAGAGCCAGATGAAAGGAAAAAAGCAGAAGAGTTTGGTTTAAGGACAATTGACATTGGTTATGAGATGAAAGATGTTTTTTTGAAAGAAAAAGAGCCAACTTTTGTTTTGTGGAATGGTTCATGGGGATATGATATTGCAACTCCTTTTATAAAGAAAATGTATGAAAATTTGAAAGAAAGTATAGTAAAACTTTGTGAATATGAAGAAAAAAAAGGTGGAGAATTTTATTTAGCAATAGAGCCGAAACCAAATGAAGGACATCCTGCAATGTTAATTCCTACAGTTGCAAGTGCTATTTTATTTTGGAGAAAATTGAATGAGGACTATGGAGTAAAATTAGAAAAAAAGGGAGTGAATAAAGAATTTGGACATTCTGAAATGATAGGTCTTGATCATATTTATGATACAGTTGAAGAGATTGATAATAAAATGCTTATTCATATGCATATAAATAGTCAAGGGTATAATGACGGGATAATTCTTGGAGGACCAGGTAAATTTGATATAGATCATGGAGCAAGGATAAACGGTATGAATATAATGATAGCAAAATTAATTCAAGAATGTGAATTTAATAGGTGGAAAGGTCATGATATACAAGCACGACCATACGATAATGAAGAAAAAGCAATAGAAAGAGTAATAAGAAGCATTTTGTCTTGGGAAGCATGTGAAGTTGTTGCAAGAAAGATTGATACAGAAGAAATTTTAGAATATTTATCAAAAAGAGAAACGGATAAAGTAGAGGATATTATAAAAGAGATGGTTATAGAAAGTTTTAAAATTTTTAAATCCCTTTTATGAATGAACTTGATGAATTTTTAGATTTAATAAAGAATTCAAAATATATAGTTGCTTTTACAGGTGCAGGAATATCAGTAGAAAGTAAAATACCTCAATTTAGAGGCGATAAAGGACTTTGGGAAAAATATAATCCACAAATTTATGGAACTTTACCAGGTATAATTTCTCAATTTTTTATTTCACCTAAAAAAGTTGTTAATTTTATATATGACTTTACTTATCCAATTTTAAATGCAAAACCCAATATTTCACATATTTCCTTATTTGAACTTGAAAAAAGAGGAAAGTTGAAATCAATTATAACTCAGAATATAGATAATTTACATCAAAAAGCAGGAAGTAAAAATGTGATAGAACTTCATGGCAATTTATATAAATGGAGATGCATAAAATGTAAAAAAGTAGAATTTATATGTGAAGAAAGTTTAAAAAAATTTATTGAAGGCATCAAAGAAATTGAAGGTAGGAAAAATTTACTTAGATATATTTTAAATTTTATTAGATGTAAGTGCGGTGGTAGAAGAAGACCTCAAGTTGTTTTTTTTGGAGAATTGCTTCCTGAAAACGAATTTAATAAAGCAGAACAAGAAAGTAGAAAAGCAGATTTATTTATTATAATAGGAACTTCAGGAATTGTGAGACCTGCTTGTGAACTGCCTTACATAGCAAAGGAAAATGGAGCAAAAATAGTAGAAATAAATCTTGACAAAAGTTATTTCAGTTTTTCTGACTTAATCATAAATAAAAAATCAACAGAAGTTTTTAAATATTTAATTGAAAATCTAAAATGAGAAGGATTTATCTTGGCAATGATTGTTTTAGATTAAAGGATAGATTTTTGATAAGAAAAGAAACATTTCATTATTTGAAAAATGTTTTAAGATTTAATGAAAGAGATTTTTTTATAGGTTTTGATGGAAGTGGAAAAGAATATAAAATTGAGATTGAAAAAATTGAAAAAAAAGAAATTTTAGCAAAAATTTTGGAAGAAAGAGTGATTTATAGTTCTGAATTAGGTTTTACTCTGCAATTATTTCAGTGTATTCCAAAAGGAGACAAGTTAGATTTTATTATTAGAGAAGTGACACAACTTGGAGTTAAAAGAATAGTTCCAGTTATAAGCAAAAGAACATCTGTAAAAATTCCGAGAGAAAGAATTGAAAATAAAATTAAAAGATGGAATAAAATTGCTGAAGAAGCATCAAAAATTTCAGGTAGAGTTTTTGTTCCTG
>JBKBIN010000049.1:0-7153 GCA_046296715.1 Candidatus Ratteibacteria bacterium | reverse complement strand
GGCAAGAAGACCTTTGGCATCATCCCGTGCAACTTCATATGCTGCTTTAATTCCAGCACCAAAAAATAATGAAGAATGGAATAAAACAAAAAATTTCATTGTTGAACTTTCCAAATGGGAAAACTCTTTAAATCCAAATATTATCAAAAAAGCAAGAGAAGATATTCTTAAAGCAAATAATGGAAAACCACCAAAAGTATTAGACCCATTTGCTGGTGGTGGTTCAATTCCACTTGAGTGTTTACGTCTTGGTTGCGAAACCTATGCTTCTGATTATAATCCTGTAGCAACTTTAATATTAAAATGGACCCTTGAATATCCCCAAAAATATGGAAAAACAAAAGAAGGTAAAAAAACAGGTCTATTAGGTAAAGAAGTTGTAAATCCTTTACTTGAAGATATAAAGAAATGGGGAAATTGGGTTCTTGAAGAAGCAAGAAAAGAAATTGGAAAATTCTACCTTTCTGATGACTATGGTTCAATTCCTATAGGTTATATCTGGGCAAGAACAATTCCCTGTCAAAATCCTTCCTGCAATGCAGAAATTCCTCTTATGAAACAATTCTGGTTGGCAAAGAAAACAAACAAAAAGATTGCTCTCTGTCCTTTTGTGAAAAATAATAAGGTAGAATTTGAAATTGTTGGACAAAGTAAACCCTTTCCAGATGGATTTAATCCAGAGATAGGTACTGTTAGCCGAGCAATAGCAAAATGTCTTGTCTGTGGTTCAACAATTGATGCTAAAACAACAAGAAAACTTTTTTCTAATGGCAAATCCAATCAAAGAATGGTTGCAGTAGTCCTGCATGAAAAAGGAAGAACTGACAAATCATATAGATTAGCAAATAAGATGGACATAGAAATTTTTAAGGAAGCAGAAAAATATCTTGAAAAGAAAAGGGAAAAACTGATGAAAGAATGGGGAATTGAACCTGTGCCTGATGAAGAAATGGATGTAAATGACCCAACAACCGTTGCTGGTAGAGGATATGGAATAACTAAATGGGGAGACCTTTTTAATTCAAGACAGAAACTTGCATTAATTACTTTTGTAGAGAAAGTGAGAGAAGCATACAAGAAAATACTAAAAGAAAATTACGAAGAAGAATATGCAAAGGCAGTAATGAGTTATTTAGGGTTAATGTTAGGAAAATTAATTGCCAATTTTAACATATTATGCACGTGGCATTGCACTTCGGAAACCAATCTGTATGTCTTCAGAGAACAAGGGTTACCTATGACCTGGGATTACCATGAATTGAACCCCATAGGTAATTGGCAATCATTTTCACGAATACTTACGCGAGTGATAAACAATATATCTTATACAGAAAAATTTGCTAATATTTTCCAATCGTCTGCTACTTCTCTTCCCTACCCTGACAATTTCTTTGATGCAGTTTTTACAGACCCACCATATTATAACAATATTAACTATTCAGTATTATCTGACTTTTTTTATGTGTGGTTAAAAAGAACGATTGGGGATTTATATCAGGACTTATTTTCAACTCCTCTAACACCTAAATCCAAAGAAATAATAGCCGACCCAAATAGACAAGGAAGCCAAGAGAAAGCAAAAGAATTTTTTGAAAAAAATCTGAAAAAATCGTTTCAGGAAATTTCTCGTGTATTGAAGCCCGAAGGTATTTCAATCATTGTTTACACTCATAAGTCAACTTCTGGATGGGAAACAATTATAAATAGTCTATTAGACTCTGGTTTAATTGTAACTGCATCCTGGCCAATAAACACAGAGATGCAAACACGACCTAATGCAAGGGAATCAGCAGCACTTGCTTCTTCAATTTATATTGTTTGCAGGAAAATTCAAAGACAAAACATTGGCTGGTTTAATGAAGTGAAAGAAGAGATAAAAAATTATTTGAAAGTAAAATTAGAGAGATTATGGAATGAAGGAATATCTGGACCTGACTTTTTTATATCTGGTATTGGCTCTGCTATTGAAGTATTTGGAAAGTATGAAAAAGTTCTTGATTTTGAAGGAAATATTGTAAGAGCAGATAGACTTCTTGAATTTGTAAGGCAGGAGGTTACAAATTTTGCAGTGAAACAGATTTTGCATAATGGTTTTGGTGAGGAAATTTCTCCATTAACAAGATTTTATGTTTTATGGAGATGGACTTATGGAGAAGGTAGAGTAATTTTTGATGATGCTCGGAAACTCAGCCAGAGTGTAGGAATTGATTTGGAAAAGTTCTGGAATAAAAGTTTTATATTGAAGGAAAAGGAATTTATTAAAGTTTTAGGACCACAAGAGAGAAATTTTTCTGATTTGAAAGATTTGAATGAATTGATAGATGTGCTACATCTTGTTCTTATTTTATGGGAAAAGGGGGAAAGAGAAGCAATGATAAATTTTTTACAGAATACAGGTTGGGGAAACAAAGATAGTTTTTATCGTGTAGCACAAGCAATTTCTGAAACATTGCCAATAGAAAGCAAAGAAAAGAAACTTCTTGATGGTTTCTTATCAGGTAAAACCCGACTGATAGAAGGAATAAAAACAATTAAATCCGTCACCCAACAAAGATTATTTTGAAATTAGGGAAAGGAAATGTTTTTTACAATTAGGAGGTAAAGATGGAAAGACTATCTATTGTATCTATTGTAGTGCAAATACTTACATTCGGTGCGTTGATTTTTTATACTATTGCTACTTTCAAGATGGCTTCTGCCTCAAAATTTTCAGTGAATGAGATGAAAAAAATGCGAGAGCAGGAATTTTTTCCTTATGTTGTTGTTTATTTTGATGTTCCTTATGGGCAGCACATAATTGAATTGGTAGTAAAAAATATTGGAAAAAGACCAGCCAAAAATGTGAAAATGAAAATTTCTCCCCCATTGGTTAGTAGCGAATCAAAAATAGACCTTGGTGAGGTGGGATTTATAAAAAATGGGATTAAGATGCTTCCCCCTGGATATGAAATAAGGACTTTTGTGGATACTACTTCTGCATATTTTGATAGAAGAAAGGAGTTACCACTTCAATACAAAGTTAAAGTATCTTGGTTCTGTGAGAACGAAGAACAAACTACAGAATGGGATTTAGACTTGTCTATATACTATAATCGTTTATCTATTTCAGGAAAAGGTATACATCAATTGGTGGAGATTAATGAAAAAATAAAGAGGACCCTTGAAGGGATTGAAAATACCTTATCAGGTATGAATAACATTTTGGCTGAAGGATTACGGGTTAGGAACTATATTTTCCCAAGTAATGAGGTAATTTCACTTGAAACATGGAAATGTAATATTTTGGCAGTTTCAAATTATTATAAAACATTATGGAAATCAATTTATGGTAAAAATGACCAGAAGTTGGTAAACCCCTTTTACCGCAATTTGCGAAATGTTTTAGTTGCAACATCGTTGGAATTTTTAAAAATAGTTGCAAATTGTCCAACTGGTATTTCTGAAGAAATAAAAAATAACCTTACTGAGATTACGAAGAAATTGTTTGATTTATGTCATTTCAAATTTTATATAGGACCTGCCTCTGTGGAAAATTTTAATAAACTTGGTGACGAAATTTTAGAACAAATTGAAAAATTGTTAAACGATATAGAAAAATTATAAATATTTACCGCATTTAAAAAGTGAGTTCAGAAAACAAGAGTAGTTCCAAAATGGGTAGAAAACGGATTGATAAGAAAATAGAAGCAGAGGTCTTATTCTTTTCACGAAGAAGATGTTGCATTTGTTATGGGTTAAACCGAAATTTTTCTATGAAACAAGGACAAATTGCACATTTAGACCATAACCCGAATAATAATGATTTTGATAACTTAGCTTTTCTTTGCTTGGAACACCATGACCTCTATGATGCAAAATTTGGATTAAGTAAGGGGTTTATGATTGAAGAAGTTAAACTCTATAGGGAAGAACTCTACAACTTCATAAAAAATTATTGGTCTCTTCCAGTCCTTTTAGGTGAAATTGAAATAAATATGGAATCTGTTGAAGGTTTTTATATTCGCGATGGAATTGATGAATATGCTGAATTAGAGGTTATACATCTTACTGATGAGAAAATCAGATTAAAAGGATATGCTTTTTGGGGGACTAATAATATAGGAGGACCACATATTGGGGAGTTAGATTTTGAGTGTGAGTTAAAGGATAGGATTGCTGTATACTCTGAAAAATTTGAATGGGAAGAAAGACCTTATTGGATTCGGTTAGTTTTTACTGCTATGGGAGTGAAGGTAGAAGAAAGAAATGTGGTTGGTCATTTTGGAATGAATGTTTCATTTGCTGGAGAGTATGTCAGAATAAAAAGGAGAACAAAATGAGGCCATTTTTAACGATTGTTACACCGCATAAAGATGTTCTTCAAGGAAGTCCTACTTTTGATATATTTGCGGCAGATTTATGGGAAGTTTTTCGGAAAAGGGCAGTTTCTGAATATCAAGACCCTGATATTTTCTTTCAAAAGACATATATAACAGATGGCTTGAAAAATTTATTGGATACAGCAGAAAAGAGATTGAAAGGGAAAGGCGGAGATTCTGTTATTCAGTTATTAACTCCTTTTGGTGGTGGTAAAACCCATTCTTTGATTGCTCTTTATCATAAGGCGAAAGAATGGAAATCAAAGGTTATTGTTCTTGATGGCAGTGCTTTTGACCCAAAAGATGTAATCTTATGGGAAGAAATAGAAAGGCAACTGACAGGTAAGATAGAAAAACTGAAAGGTTACAATTCTCCCGGAAAAGAAAAGTTAAGAATTCTTTTATCTAAATATTGTCCTGTTTTAATTCTAATAGATGAGATTTTGGAATATACTACAAAAGCATCTGCGATAAAAATTAGTAATTCAAACCTTGCTTCTCAAACATTATCTTTTATTCAAGAACTAACCCAGACGGTAAGTTCAATTGGAAATTCCCTTTTAGTTCTTACACTCCCTTCAAGTTTTTTGGAACACTATGGAGAAGAATCTGAAAAGTTATTCCAACAGTTACAAAAAATTACTGGTAGAATGGAAAAAGTTTATGAACCTGTTGGTGAAGAAGAAATTGCTTCAGTGGTTAAAAGACGGCTCTTCAGCAATATTGATGAGAAAGAAGCAAAATTAAATATTGAAGAATTTCTGGACTATGTAAATAGAGAAAAAATTCTCCCAGAAGGCATAGAGAAATCTGTTTATCGGGATAGGTTTTTGAAAAGTTTTCCTTTTCAACCTGAAGTGATAGATGTTTTATATCAAAGATGGGGTAGTTTCCCAAAATTCCAAAGGACAAGAGGAGTATTGCGGTTGTTATCACTTGTTGTTTATTCGTTAAGAAATAGTAAGGTTCCTTTTATCAGGGTTTGTGACTTTGACCTTTCTAATAGTGAAATAAAATCAGAATTTATCAAGCAAATAGGTTCAGAATACAATAGTGTCATATCTGCTGATATAACTTCAACTAATTCTGGAGCGAAAAAAGTAGATATAAGTCTTGGAGATGCCTATTCTCCTTTTTCTTTTGGCACAAGAGTTGCTACTACAATTTTTATATATTCTTTTTCTGGTGGTCCGGAAAAAGGCGCTTCTATTCAAGAGATTAAACTTTCTACTGCAGAAACTGGAACTCCATCAAGTATAGTGTCTGAAGCATCTTCAAAGTTAAGAGAAAACCTACTTTATCTTCAGTATGACAGAGAAAGATATTTCTTTACAAATCAGCCAAATTTAAACAGCCTTCTTCTTAGAAAGATGGAAAATGTTGAAGATAAAGATATAATGGAAGAAGAAAAAAATCTTTTGTTACAAAATATAGAAAAAAAGCATTTCCTACCATTTATCTGGCCTAAAAATCCGAAAGATGTTCCTGATACAAAAGAATTTAAACTGATTGTACTACAATCTATTGATAAAGAGAGGTGCAAAGAATTTCTTGAAAATTATGGGAAACAGCCAAGAGTTTACCAAAATACCCTTATCTTCCTTTGTTCTATAGATGAAGAAAGAATAAATTTTGAAAGGATAATAAGAGAAAAAATAGCATGGGAAATTATTGAAAAGGAAGAAACAAACCTTAATGACCAACAAAAGAAAGAAGTGAAAGAAAACATTATAAGAAAAAGAGAAGAAACAAGGGAAGGTTTAAGGAATTTCTACCGAATTGTTCTTTTTCCTGGTAAAAATGGGTTTAATGAAATAGATTTAGGAATTTCTACTTATGGAAAAGAAATACTTCTGGACAGAGAGGTTTATGAACGGTTAAGAAGTGAAGGAGAACTACTTGAGAAAATAGCATCTCTAATTCTAAAAGAAAAATATTTGCAAGGAAAGGATTATGTTGAAACAAAAAATATATCTGAAACATTTTACAAAACACCGGGTGAAATAAGGATTCTGTCAGATGATGTTTTAAAAGATTCTATAAAAGAAGGTGTTAAACAAGGACTTTTTGGTCTTGGAGAAATAGAAAACAAAAATCCTATTTGCCGATTTTTTAAGGAAGATTGTTATCCTGAACTATATGAAGGTGAAATTTTAGTAAATGAGAAATTATGCGAAAAACAGAAAAAGGTGGAAAAGGAAGAGAAATTACCAACTCAGGAAAAAGAGTTAAAGACATTACCTGTTGCAGAAGGTTCTAAACTGGAATTGAAAAAACAATATACAGGTATTTCCTTAAAATTCAAAGTTCCTTCCGAAGAGTTATCAAAGATAGCAAATATTATTCTTCATTTAAAAAAACTTTTTAATAACATTGAGATAGAAATTACTCTTTCAGCCAAAGAAGGTAAAATTTCAACCTCTGATTATGAAGATAAAGTAAAAGAGGCACTTTTACAAACCAAAATAGAAATAGAGGAAGAGAAATTAGAATAAAAGAAGGAAATTTACTTCATGTCAACCTTTCAAAAAGTAGTAAAATCAACAATCTTCATAATTACCTTCTTTTTTATATCTCGCATTAAGGATACCTCATAGTGAGCCAAGGAGATTTTCAAAAAGGGGTTGAAAATTTCCTAAAAATGTTTAATAGAACTATTTAACCAATTGCTCAACTGTTCAAAAACCTCGTAGGTTGAAAAGGGGAATTTTATTTATAAGGTCCTTGGACCAAAAATTCCAGTTCCTATTCTTATTATATTTGCTCCTTCTTCAATTGCTATCTTCCATGTATCT
>JBKBIN010000048.1:0-7443 GCA_046296715.1 Candidatus Ratteibacteria bacterium | reverse complement strand
AGTGGAAAAACAACATTAATTAAAGGTATTGTTAAAAATTTTTCAAAGAATCAAGTTTTTAGTCCATCTTTTGTGATAGTAAATGAATATAAAGGAAAAATCCCTATTTTTCATTTTGATATTTATCGTATTAAAAGTTTTGATGAACTTATTGATATTGGCTGGAATGATTACATTAACAAGGGCATTATTTTGATTGAATGGGTTGAAAAAATAAAAAAATATTTGCCAAAAAATTCAATTTATGTAAAAATAAGAATTGTTGGTGAAAATGAAAGAATTATTGAAATTAAAAATTTAAAAAGGAGCAAAAATGACAAGCAGAGAAAGAATTTTAAGGGCATTAAATCATCAAATTCCTGATAGAGTTCCAATCCATGATTCTCCTTGGGGAACAACTGTTAGAAGATGGCATAAAGAAGGATTACCTGAAGATATTGGACCTGGTGAATATTTTGGATATGAATTTTCATTTTTTGGTGCAGATACAACTCCAAGATTTCCATCAAGAGTTATAGAAAGAAATGATGAATATGTGATTACTACAACTCCACAAGGTGGTAAAAGAAAAAATCATAGGGATTATTCAACAACTCCTGAAATTATTGACTGGCCAATAAAAACAAAAGATGATTGGAAAGAAATAAAAAAATTACTTAAACCTGATTGGACAAGAGTTGACTGGGCAAGCGATCTTGCAAGAAATAAAGCAGATTATGAAGAAGGTAAATTCTGTGTTTTTTCGGGTGGATATGGATATGATACTCTTCAAAGTTATATGAAATCAGAACAACTTTTGATTACAATGGTTGAAGATCCTGACTGGATAAAAGAAATGATTATGACTCTTGCTGAACTTACACTTTGTATGGCTGATTTAATGATTAGAAATGGGTTTAAATTTGATGGTGCCTTTTTATATAATGATATGGGATATAGAAATGGGCTTTTATTCTCTCCTGATACATATATGAAAACCCATTATGAGGCAGATAAAATTGTATTTGACTATTTCCATTCAAAAGGTATGAAAGTATTACTTCATTCCTGTGGTAATGTAAAAGAATTAATTCCAATTTTAATTGAAGTTGGGCTCGATTGTCTTCAACCACTTGAAGTAAAAGCAGGTATGGATTTAATTGAGTTAAAAGAAAAATATGGAGATAAACTTGCTTTTATGGGTGGTATAGATGTGAGATTAATGTCAGACCCAGATCCTTCAAAAATTGAAGAAGAGATAAAAAGAAAATTTGAAGTTGCAAAGAAAAACGGTGGTTATATTTATCATTCAGACCATTCTATTCCAAAAGATGTAAGTTTTCAGCAATATGTGTATGTTATAGAACTTGTGAAAAAATATGGTGTATATCCTGAATATGAGGAGATTGCAAAACAAGAAATAGAAAAAATAGAAGTTAAAGAAGAACCAAAACAAGAAAAACCACAAAAAGAAAGGAAAAAAGGACTTTTTGCGAAAAAAACAAAAGAAGCGAAAAAAGAAGAAAAGCCAATTGAAATGAAAGAAGAAAAAGTTGAAGTTAAAAAAGGAAAGAAAAAATTTTCTTTATTTGGTAAGAAAAAATAGATTAATCAATATCTTTGCCCATTATCCCATCTTTTGTCAAATTTATATCAGGGAAGTTATTATTTGCAGGTAGGATTTTTTTAGCAGGAAGAAATTCAACATGTCCATCAACAAAAAGATAATTTCTACTTCCATTCCAACTCCACCAACCATTATTTCCTCCTGTATGATTGTCAAGCCATTCAGCAACAATTGCTTTTTTATCAGGATATCTTACTTTACTTAATTTTTGTGGAATTGAAGGGACTATCTTATTTATATCATAAGTATAACTTGGATGCTTCATTTGATTTATCTGTTCAGGAGAATGGTAAAAACTCATAGAATACCCATAAGAAGTTGATTCCCATTTTTGTTTTGCTGTCCTATCAGATGGGCAATAAAGAACATTTGGATTTGTAGGAGAAATTCCTTTATTTAAATACACAATTAATAATTTTCTCCATCCTCTACCCATCCAGAGCCAATATGTTGGATTTATGTTAACTGGGTCATCAGCACATGGAAAGTACTCATCATAATCTTGTATGTAGAGATGGAAAGCCAAGCCAATCTGTCGCAGGTTATTCATACAAATTGCTTGTCTGCTTTTTTCACGAACTTTTGATAAAGCAGGTAATAAAAGAGATGAAAGAATTGATATTATAGCAATCACCAAAAGCAATTCTATCAGGGTAAAACCATTTTTTTGTTTTAACATTTTTCCTTTTATGAAATTTTTATTCAAAACTTTTAAAATAAAAAATTCAAGATTGAGCACTTGTTTTTTATTTATGCCAAAATTTCTCTAAATCAATTTCCTAAATATTATATCATTCATTTTTATTTTACAAATTTTAACTTTCATATTAAACTTAATTAAAAAGGAGGACAATATGAAAGCAGGTGTTCAACTTTATACTTTAAGAGAATATTGTAAATCTGTAGAAGATACGAAAAACACATTCAAAAAAGTAAGAGAAATTGGGTTTAGATATGTTCAGATTTCTGCAGTAAGTGAACCAAAGGATGTAAAAGAATTGAAAAAGATACTTGACGATAATGGTTTAAAAGCAGTTTCAACTCATACAGGATATGACAGAATAATCAATGATATAGAAAAGGTAATAGAAGAACATAAGATTCTTGGTTGTGAAGCGATTTTCTGTCCAGGACTTCCAAGCCAATTACATAACAAAGAAGGATATTTAAAAGTAGCAGAGCAATTTAATAAAATTATTGATAAAATAAAAGAAAATGGTTTGATACTTGGTTATCATAATCATGGAATTGAATTTGAAAGATATGATGGAAAAACAGGACTTGAAATCTTATTAGAAAATGTACCTGACTTACATGCAGAAATAGATACTTATTGGGTTCAATATGGAGGAGGAGATCCTGCATACTGGATAGAGAAATATAAAGGAAGGGTAAGTCAGGTTCATTTTAAAGATATGGGGATTATAAATAATCAACAGGTTATGCCACCAATTGGAGATGGAAATCTTAACTGGGAGAAAATTATAAAGGTATGTAAAAAAAGTAAAGTAAAATATTGTTTAATTGAGATGGATAAGCCAACAATTGAACCATTTCAAGCCCTTAAAAAAAGTTTAGAAAATTTAATCTCTTTCGGCTTAAAAAAATAAGATAGGACTTTAATCTCCATCTGTCACCTCGTAGGTGAAAGATTGGAAATTTAAGTTTTTAGTTTAGATGCCTTTATAAAAGCAGAAAATAGAGGATGGGGAGCAAATGGTTTTGATTTAAATTCTGGATGAAATTGTGTTGCAACAAAAAATGGATGGTCCTTTAATTCTATTATTTCAACAAGGTCTTTTTCAGGATAAATACCAGCAAAAATCATTCCTTTTTTAGAAAATAATTCTCTATACTTATTGTTGAATTCATATCTATGTCTGTGCCTTTCATAAATCTTTATTTTTTTGTAAGCATTATAGGAAATTGTTCCCTTTTTTAATATACAGGGATAAGCACCAAGACGCATTGTTCCACCTTTTTCTTTAACACTCCTTTGGCTTGGTAGAAGATATATAACTGGATTTTTTGTTTTTGGATTAAACTCAGTACTTGATGCATCACGAAGTCCACAAACATTTCTTGCAAATTCTATTGAAGCACATTGAAGTCCAAGACATATACCTAAAAATGGGATTTTATTTTCTCTTGCATATTTTATACTTTCAATAATACCTTCTGTCCCTCTTATTCCAAAACCGCCAGGAACAATAATTCCTGCTACATCATTTAAAAACTTGTCTGCTCCTTCTTTTTCTATTAACTCAGAATCAATTTTTTTAAAAACTACCCTACATCTATTCTCAATTCCTCCGTGAACAAGGGCTTCATAAATTGATTTATATGAGTCCTGTAATTTAATATATTTACCAACAACTCCAATTTTAACTTCTTTTTCAGGATTCCTCAATATTTCAACTATTTCTTTCCACTTTTTTAGGTCTTTTTTTGAATTACTTTTAAGATTAAGGTATTTTAAGATTATCAAGTCAAGTTTTTGTTTTGAAAAAATTAATGGGATTTCATATATTAAATCAGTATCTATTGCTTCAATTACCGCTTCTTTTTTTACATTACAGAAAAGTGCTATCTTTTCTTTAATTTCTTCGCCAAGAGGTTTTTCTGTTCTGCATAATAAAATCTTCGGTTGAATTCCTATCTCTCTTAATCTTCCTACACTGTGTTGTGTTGGTTTTGTTTTTATTTCATCTGCTACTTTTATATAAGGAACAAGTGTTAAGTGAATATGGACTGTATCTTGTTCTGGAAGAGTTACTTGTATCTGTCTAATACTTTCAAGAAAGGGTAAACTTTCTATATCTCCGACAGTTCCACCAATTTCTGTTATTATAATATCACCTTCTTTTTTCAAAGCATAAATTCTTTCTTTAATTTCGTCTGTAATATGAGGAATAACTTGAACTGTTTTTCCAAGATATTCGCCTTTCCTTTCTTTTTCAATAACTGAATAATAAATCTGTCCACTTGTTGCATTATTTTTATGAGACATTTTTGCATTTGTAAATCTTTCATAATGTCCAAGATCAAGATCTGTTTCTGCTCCATCTTCAGTTACATATACCTCTCCATGCTGAAAAGGGCTCATTGTTCCTGGGTCAACATTTATATATGGATCAAATTTAAGAAATGTAACCTTATAACCGTGAGATTCAAGTAAAGCACCTATTGAAGCAGAGGCAATCCCTTTTCCAAGAGAAGATACAACTCCACCAGTAATAAAAATAAATTTTTTGTTCATTTTTAAAAATGATATATTAAATTTTTAATTCAGTCAAAGTTGTTTAAATTTTATGAAGTTGTTTAAAAATGGTATAATAAATAAAGGTTAAAATTTTTTTGTGAAAAAGTTGTGGAAAAATTGTTGAAAAAAGGTCAAAAATGGATAATAAAATTTTCAGTTCAATAGAAGAAGTCATCCAAGATATAAGAGAGGGAAGGCCTTTGATAGTTGTTGATGATGAAAATAGAGAAAATGA
Source organism: Candidatus Ratteibacteria bacterium (assembly GCA_046296715.1). Classification (GTDB taxonomy): domain Bacteria; phylum Ratteibacteria; class UBA8468; order B48-G9; family JAFGKM01; genus JAMWDI01. The sequence goes on along the minus strand of JBKBIN010000048.1, from coordinate 2,340 downwards.
AGGAGATATTGTTGTTGCATCAGAAAAAGTTACTCCTGAAATAATAAATTTTATGGCAAAAGAGGCAAGAGGATTAATATGTGTTGCACTTTTACCAGAAAGAATAAAACAACTAAATTTAACTCCAATGGTTGAAGAAAATACTGCTTTACATAAAACAGATTTTACTGTAAGTGTAGATGCTGCTTATGGAGTGACAACAGGTATTTCTGCTTATGATAGGGCATTTACAATAAAACTTTTGATTAATAAAGATGCAAAACCATCAGATTTTGCAAAACCAGGACATGTTTTTCCAATTAAAGCAAAGGAAGGAGGAGTTCTTGTAAGAGCAGGACATACTGAGGCAGGAGTTGACCTTGCTAAAATTGCTGGACTTTATCCTTCTGCGGTTATCTGTGAAATTATGAAGGATGATGGAACGATGGCAAGATTACCAGACCTTATTGAATTTGCAAAAAAACATAATTTAAAAATTGTTTCTATTAGAGATTTGATAGAGTATAGAAGAAAAAGAGAAAAACTTGTAGAAAGGATTACAGATACATTTCTTCCAACTGAATTTGGTGATTTTAGATTGATACTTTATAAAGACAAAATTGAAAACAATTACCATATTGCACTTGTTAAAGGTGAATTAAAACTTAAAGATGAAAAAGATAGTATACTTGTAAGAGTTCATTCACAATGCATAACAGGAGATATCTTTCATTCAAAAAGGTGTGATTGTGGTAAACAACTTCAGAAAGCGCTTTCAATGATAGAAAAAGAAAAAAGAGGTGTATTGGTCTATTTACCACAGGAAGGAAGAGGCATAGGACTTGTAAATAAAATAAAGGCATATAAAATCCAGGATGAAGAAAAACTTGATACAGTTGATGCAAATATTAAACTTGGATTTCCCCCGGATTTAAGAGATTATGGGATTGGAGCACAGATTCTTGTTGACCTTGGTTTAACAAGAATACGACTTTTAACAAACAATCCAAGGAAGATAGTTGGAATTTCTGGTTATGGAATTGAAGTAGTTGAAAGAGTTCCAATAGAAGTAGAGCCAGATATATATACAGAAAAATATTTAAAAACAAAAAAGGAAAAACTTGGTCATTTAATAAAAATGGAGGAAGAAAATGGATAAAATACCAAGAACAAATGTAGGTGGTCTTTCTCTTCCAAGGATTTTATGTGGGTCAAATTGGTTTTTAGGTTATTCTCATCAGACATATTCAAAAGATAAGACAATAAGAGAAATAATGGATGAAAAAAGAGTTGTTGAGATTTTGTCTACTTGTGTTAAAAATGGGATTGATGCAATTATGGGTCCTCCAAGTGAATTTCTTGTAAAATGTATTGAATTAGTAAAAGATAAGACAGGTAAAGAAATAATTTACATATGCACTCCATGGAAGATTGAAGAAATTGAATGGGCAAAAGAAAAGGGAGCAAAAATATGTATGCCTCACACATCTGCTACTGATACTTATGTTAATAAAAGAGAGAAGAATTTAAAAGGAATTGAAGTATGGCTTAAAAAGATAAGAGAATATGGAATGATACCAGGACTGTCAACACATGTTCCTGAAACAGTTATTTATGCTGATAATACAGGTATTGATGTAGAAACGTATATACAAATCTATAATCCATTAGGATTTTTATGTCAGATAGAAGTTGAGTGGGTATATAAGATTATCAATGAAGCAAAAAAGCCAGTAATGATAATAAAACCATTTGCTGCAGGAAGAATTACTCCTTTTGTTGGACTTAATTTTGTTGTAAATACTATAAGGGATATTGATATGATAACAATTGGTTTTACTTCTTCCTATGAAGTTGAAGAAGATGTAGAAATCTTTCTTTCAATAATTGAAAAGAGAAGACCAGATATTGAATATCAAATAACAAGAAGTAAAAAAAGCTTAGAGAAATAAAAAGGGGGAAAAATGAAAATAATTGAAGGTTATCTTGATGCAAAGGGTAAAAAATTTTGTATTATTGTAAGTAGATTTAATGAATTCATAACAAAAAGATTACTTGAAGGAGCAATTGATTGTTTAAGAAGGCATAATGCAGGTGAGGAAAATATTGAATTAGTTTGGGTTCCAGGTGCTGTTGAAATGGTTTATGCTGTTGGAAAAATGGTTGAGGCAGGTAAATATGATGCGATTATATGTCTTGGAGCAATTATAAGAGGGGATACACCACATTTTGATTATGTCGCAAGTCAAATAACAAGAGCAGTTTCTCAAGCAAACTTTTCAGGCAAAACACCTGTTTCTTTTGGAATTATTACAGCAGATAGTGTTGACCAAGCAATTGAAAGAGCAGGAGTAAAGGCAG
>JBKBIN010000047.1:0-8936 GCA_046296715.1 Candidatus Ratteibacteria bacterium | reverse complement strand
CCCTGAAGTAGAAGCGGTTATACTTGCAGTTACAACAAATATTAGAAAAGACCTTGCAATAAAAGCATTTAGAGAAGGAAAAAATGTCCTTCTTGAAAAACCACCTGCTATGAATGTTGAAGAAATATATGAAATGATTGATGAAAGTAAAAATCTTATCTGTGGTTGTTGTTCTTCAAGATTTAGATTTCTTGACCATTCAATCTTTGTAACAGAATTTTTAAAAAATCAGCCATTAGGAAAATTAAGGATTATCCGTTCAAAGGCAATAATTCCACCTGGTCCAATACCAAAACAAACACCACCTTCTTGGAGAGTTAGTAAATCAATAAATGGAGGAGGAATTCTTGTTAATTGGGGGGTCTATGATATTGATTACTTATTTGGAATAACTCATTGGGAAATAAAACCCAAATTAATTATTGGGAAAACATGGGAAATACCAAAGCAATTCTCAATTTATGTTGCTCCAAATTCTGATGCTGAAGAACATTTTTCATCTTTTATCCTTTGTGATAATGATTTGGTAATGATTTTTGAAAGAGGAGAATGTGTCCCTTCTCAAAGAGAAGAAATATGGCAGATTGTTGGAGAAAAAGGGACTTTGCATTTAAAAATGAATGTGGGAAAAAATAAAAAAATTATATATGATGATGGAAAAGATGTTAATAAAGGAATTGTGTCAAATATTATATGGGAAGGAGATGAGGACTGGGAAACGATTTTTCAAAGACAACTTGAAAATTTTGCAAAAGCAGTTAGAAGCCAAGAAGAAATAAAAACAGACCTTAAAAAATCACTTATCATTCAAAAAGTTATTGATGCAATTTATAAATCTTCAGAACAAGGAAAAGCAATTGAAATTAATTAGAAATTCTATTTTGTTTTTAATTTTTTTCTCTTTCTTATGTTTTGCTGAAGGAAAGATCTATTATGTTAACCCGTTTTTAGGAGATGATTCTTTTGATGGTTCTGAAAAATCTCCGTGGAAGACACTTGAAAAAGTAAGAACATCAACAGAAAAAGGAGATAAAATTTATTTACTTGATTTTGATAAAAAATGGGGATGGTCAATTTATGATTGGCCTGAAGAAAGAATATACTATACAAAAAAGATTTCTCAATATGGAATAACATGGTATTTTGATAATTTCTATCAAGTTGGAAGATTTATAAATAATGATTTCTGGGTAATTGGACCAATTAATATTATTAAAATTGATCCAACTTCTATTAAAGATGAAAAAGGGAATATAATAAATGGTTCAATGTTAAATCCATCTACAAATAAAAGACAGGGATATGATAGTAGAGCAGGAGGATGGGATCCTAAATTAAATGTTGGATTTGAAATTTCTGAATTAAATCCATTAAAAATTGAACCAGATGCCTCTTTAATATCTACAAAAAGTTTAGAAAAGGAAGATTATGGAACATTTATAGAAACTGCTGCTATCCTTACAATCCTAAAAAATGTTCCAGAAAAAGGAAGTTTTAGACCACCATATTTTGGAAATGAAAAGATTTTTTATAATGTTAAAGATATTGACTATTCTAAATTAAAAACTTTATCAAGAGAAGGAATTAAAACACCAAAATTAAAGCAAGAAGAAGATACAGAAAACCAATCAAGTTCAGTTGAGAGAATTTTTGAAAGACCATGGATTGACCATCTTGGAAACTGGATTGGAAGAAGTATTCATCCGAAAAAAAATATGCAACCATATGGAAGAGATATCTCAAAAGATGTAAGTATTGGTGCTTTAATGTTAATACTTGATTTCCCTAAAGAAGAGAAAGAAAGGTTATTAATAAGATTTATTCAAATTGGGATTGACCTTTATGGTATAATTAGAGGAGGAGGAATTGATACCTGGATAGCAAATGGTGGTCATTGTATGGGAAGAAAATTTCCAATTATGTTTGCTGGATTTATTTTAAATAATAAGGAGATTTTGAAAATTGCTGAAAAATCTGGTTCTTATCTTTATACAAAACCATATGGACCAGGAAAAATTCCACCTGACTACATTGCTTTTCAGGAAGATGAGCAGACATTTTATGTAAGTCAGGAAGATGTTGATAGAAAACTAAATGTTGAAAGATGTGAAGGTTATGTTATTGAAGCAACAAAAGATACAATTAAAGTTAACCATCCTGCTTCATATGCTCCTCTTCAAGGAAATTTTATTGAGATAACAGATGGACCTGGGAAAGGACAAAGAAGATATATCGTTTCATCAACTGTTCCAAGAGGAGGAGGAGAAGGGATTTTAAAAATTGATAAAGAATGGGAAATAATTCCTGAACCTGGAAAATCATATTATAAAGTTATTGGATATGAGGAAAAAGATATAGGACTTCCTGAATGGGGAATAAGACATGCAAGAGAACCAAATTGGGACAATCCTTCCTGGTATGCTGAATATAGAGATATGCAGGCAATTTCTTATGCTGGCTGGATTTTGGCAAGTCATGTTTTAGGCATAAAAGATTTATGGAATCATCCTGCCCTTTTTGATTATGTTGATAGAGATATGGGAAGAAGAAAACTCGGAGGTGGCTTTATTGAGGAAATGTGGAAAAAATATAGAGAACAATTTCCACCTGTCTGGAAAGAAAAAGGAGGAGAAAAATGAAATTGAGTTTTAGTACTTTAGCATGTCCGGAATGGGATTTTAAAAAAATTGTTGAAAAAGCAAAAGAATATGGATATGATGGAATTGAAATAAGAGGAGTTTTAAAAGAATTAGACCTTGCAAAAGTTCCTGAATTGAATGAATATGCTGAAAATACAAAAGACCTTTTAAATAAATATAATCTTGAAATTTCCTGCATTTCTTCATCATGTGTTTTTACAAATCCTGATCCAGAAGAAAGAAGAAAGAATATAGAGATGGGTATATCTCATATAGAAATTGCAAAAAGATTTAATTGTAAAGTTATGCGTGTTTTTGTTGGAAGATTGCCAAAAGATATTGAATTTGAAAAGGTTATAGATTATTCAGCAGAAGCAATTAAAAAAGTTGTTGAATATGCTGAAAAAACTGGTGTAAAAGTTGGGATTGAAACACATGATGATTTTTGTAAAGGAGAAAGGTTGAATTTGTTTTTTCAAAGGATCAAATCTGATTACTTTGGATGTGTTTGGGATGTATATAATTCATTGCATGAAGGAGATAAACTTCTTGAAACTTTTGAATATATAAAGGATAAAATTTTTCACCTTCATATAAAAGATGGGAATTTTGATAAAGGGTATAAACTTTTAGGTGAGGGAAAATTGCCTATTAAAGATATTATTGATCTGCTTAAAAAAATAAATTATAAAGGTTACCTTTCTTTTGAATATGAAAAAAGATGGCACCCTGATTTACTCCCACCCGAAGTTTCTTTACCACATTATGTTAAATTTTTAAGAAAGTTGATTTAATGGAAAGAGAGACAATTTTAAAATTTAAGGAAATAGTTGGAGAAAAAAATATTATTTATGATAAAGAGAAGATGCTTGATTATTCTCATGATGAAGTTTCTTTAAGCGAGATTTATAATTTACCCGACATAGTTCTAAAGCCAGAAAGTTGTTATCAAATTTCAGAAATATTAAAAATCTGTAATAAAGAAAAAATTCCTGTAATTGCAAGAGGTGGAGGAACAGGTCTTTCTGGTGGGTCTATTCCTATTTATGGAGGAGTTGTAATTGATTTTGAGAATATGAAAAAAGTTATTGAAGTTGATAAAGAAAATTTTACTATTACAGTTGAAGCAGGTTTAACTTTAAAGGAATTTTACGATGTTGTAAGTCAATATAATATGTTTTTCCCACCACATCCAGGAGATGAATCTGCAACTATTGGAGGACTTATTGCAACAAATGCAGGAGGAGCAAGGGCTGTAAAATATGGAGTTATGAGAAATTTTGTAAGAGGAATTGAAGTTGTTTTTGCAGATGGAAGTATAGAAAATATTGGAGGAAAATATAAAAAATCAAGCAGTGGGTATAGTTTACTTAATTTATTTATTGGTTCAGAAGGGACTCTTGGAATTATAACAAAAGCAACTATTTCTCTTATGCCAGTGTCTGAAAAAATATATACATTGATTGTTCCTTTTGAAGACCTTCAACAGGCAATAAAAAATGCTCCCTTAATAATTCAAAATGGAATTATCCCTCTTGCTATTGAATTTCTTGAAAAAAATACTATTAAACTGGTTGAGAATTACTTAAATAAAAAGTGGCCATGCGAAATTGGAAATAATTATTTGATGATTATGGTTGATGGGAATCAAGAAGAAACTTTAAAGATGGCAGAAAAAATTGCGGAGATTGTAACTAAAAATTCTGCTTTAGATGTATTTATTATTGAAGATGAGAAAAGGCAAAAAGAAGTTCTTGATATTAGAAGTATGATTTATGAGGCATTAAAAAGTAATACTCTTGAAATACTTGATGTAACTGTTCCTATCAGTAAAATTTATGATTTTGTCTGTGAGGTTAAAAAAATTGAACAAAAATATTCAACTTACATTCCTACATATGGGCATGCAGGAGATGGAAATGTCCATAATCATATAATGAAAGCAAAATTTGAAGGTAAAGAATGGATTGAAATTGAAAATTGGAAAGAAAAATATAAAATGATAAAATACGATATATATTCTGTTGCTAAAAAATTTGGTGGGATAATTTTAGGAGAACATGGGATTGGATATTTAAAGAGAGAATATCTTTCTTTATTCTTTTCTGAAAAACAGATTGAGATTATGAAGGAGATTAAAAAGATTTTTGACCCAAATAATATTTTAAATCCAGGAAAAATTTTTTGAAAAATGAGAAAAAACATAATTTTAATATTCAGTGACCAGCAAAGGGGAGATACATTAGGTTTAAATAATTTCCCTCTTAATTTAACTCCAAATATTGATAATCTTGGTAAAGAAGGTATAAATTTTGAATATGCTTTTACAAATCAACCTGTTTGTGGCCCAGCAAGAAGTTGTTTATTTACAGGAAAATATGCAACAGAAACAGGTGTATGGAAAAATGGAATTGGAATAAAACCTAATGAGATAACTATAGCAAAATTACTAAAAGATTATGGATATAAAACTGCATATATTGGAAAATGGCATCTATCTCCAAAAGAATTAGGACAAGGTCCTGTTCCTTATGAATATAGAGGTGGTTTTGACTACTGGCTTGCTGCTAATGCTCTTGAACATACTTCACATCCATATGAAGGAATAATCTATGATGAGAAAAATCAAGAAGTCAAATTTGAAAATGTTTATAGAGTTAATTTTCTAACTGAAAAAGCAATTGAATATATAAGGAAAGCAGAACAACCCTTTTTCCTTACAATTTCTTATCTTGAACCTCATCAACAAAATGATTGGAATAGAGTAGTTGCTCCAGAAAACTATAGAGTAATTTTTAAAAACCCTTATGTTCCATATGACTTAAAATTTTTTCCCGGTGACTGGTTTGAACAACTTCCTGATTATTATGGTGCTATTAAAGTTATAGATGAATGTGTTGGAGAAATTATTGAAATACTTAAAAAATTGAATATTTATGAAAATACAGTGATTATATTTACTTCAGACCATGGATGCCATTTCAGAACAAGAAATTCAGAATATAAAAGAAGTTGTCATGAAAGTTCTATTAGAATACCTCTTGTTATTGGTGGTGGAGGGATTGATAAAAGGAAAAATGTTAGAGAAATTGTCCAGTTAATTGATATACCCAAAACTATACTTGAAATTGCTGGTCTTGAAATACCTGAAAATTTTAGAGGAAAGAGTTTATTTGAAATTGCTGAAGATAAAACTGAACATAATGAAATTTTCATTCAAATAAGTGAATCAATGGTAGCAAGAGCAATAAGGACAAAAAGATGGAAATACTGCGCTTTTGCATATGATAAAATTGGAACTGTTGATTCAATGTCAAATATATATGAAAATTACCAACTTTATGATTTATATTCTGATCCTTATGAACTTGTTAATCTTATTGGAAGAAGAGAATATAAAGAAGTATTGGAAGATTTAAGAGAAAAATTAAAAAGAAAGATTAAAGAGATTGAAGGTATTGATGTTGAAATAAAAGAAAGAAAAATTTATCCTTAACCCCATTTCTCTTCGCCATACCATAAAGTTTTTGGATGATATGCCCAAGGAGGTGAAATTACAGCATTTTCTGGTGGAAAAACAGGTCCATATAAAATCGGATCATTTGTTTGTTCCATCCATTTTAAAAGTTTTTCTTTCAATTCTTCAATTTTTTCTTTATAATCTGGATTTCCAATTAGATTTTCTCTTTCTAAGGGGTCTTTCTCTAAATCAAAAAACATTTCAAAAGGTCTTAATCTTTCAAAATATCCAAGTTTTTTAAAATACTCTTTTGAAAAGGAAGGGTCTACATTTGGTGGATAATAAAAAGGTCTACAATCAAAACTTCTTATATATTTATACCTCTTTGTCCTTATGCTTCTCATAGGGTCATATCCTGCATGATAAGTTAATTCTGTATAAATTTCTTCTCTTATTTCTTTTGATTTTCCTCTTATAATCGGCAATAAACTTTTTCCCTGAATATTTTTTGGTATCTCAATTCCAAGGTAATCAAGTATTGTGGGCATTAAATCAATATTAATACTTAAACAATCAATTTTTCTCCCCCCTTCAAACTCTCCACCTCTTATTACAAGCAAAATTCCAATACCTGGATCAAATAAAGTAGCTTTTGCTCCAGGTAATGGAAGTCCATGGTCTGTTGTAAAAATAATTAAAGTATTATCATAAAGTTTGTTTCTTTTAAGTGTATCAATTATTTTCCCTATGGCTCTATCAACACTTTCAATTACAATATTAAATCCTGCCATATCTTTCTTAACTTCAATAACATCTGGTAAAAGTTCAGGAACTTTTATATTTTCATCAATTTTTTCAATAATAGGCCAAGGTAGATGAGTTTCAAAAAAACCAACCGAAATAAAAAAAGGTTGTGGTGGACTTGAGTTTAAAAAATCAATTAAAAGAGGAGTGATATCCTCACACGACATAGTTTTTCCTCTGAAAACTTTGTTATATCCGAGAAATTCTGATTTATCCCACTTTGTTTCATGTTGTATACCAAAAAGAACTGTTTCATATCCATTTTCTTTTAAAATTTTTGGTAAATATGGAACATCCTCTTTCAAAATAAAACCTCTATGGGCAAGACCATAAACACCATTATTATGTGGCATAAGACCTGAAAACATACTTGCTCTGCTTGGACTACATTGGGGGGCAGAACAAAAATAATTTGTAAAAATTACTCCTTCTTCTGCAAGTTTATCTATATTTGGAGTTTTTACACCTGCTCCATAACAACCAATATATCTTCCAGTATCATGAGTTATTATATGAAGTATATTTTTTTTAGAAATCTCTCACTCCCTTTTTTGCGACAATACTTTCATATAAATTTACAAATTTTCTCATTGGGTATGGTGACATAAATAAATATCCTCTTTGATTGCTTTCGTTAAAATCAATATAAAGGTGTGTTGTTTTTCCCTTCCATGTAATTCTATTTGTCCCTGGAACAGTTGTATAATTTTTCCCATATTTCTCAATTAATGCTCTTTTAATTCTCTCAAAATTTTCTCTTCCTTTAAATTTAATTAAAACTTCGCATAAAACTTCATCTTTCCAGAAACCATATTCTATACTTTCTAATTTTACTCCTGCTAAATTTAAATCTTCATTTTTCTTTGTATAATAAACCACCTTCCCATTTAATTTTGGATAAGTTTTTGAATACTCTCTCAGATATAAAGAAGAAATTTCCATTCCCCAGGTGTAATTCCTAAAACCTGTTGGTTCTCCTTCCTCAACAGACCAAAAAGAATAAAGTAATAAAGGTGTGAAGAATAAGCAAAATATAAAAATTTTCAATTTCATTTCGCCTCCTTATTTTCAAAAAAATTATAAACTAATTCTAATTTTTTGTCAAAAATAAATGTTTTTTATGGTTGAATTTCTAAAAATCTTTTGTTTTCTACCAATTTCTTCCAGTTGTCTTTTTGATTTCTTAAATGATAATCAAAAAATGAAATGACATAATTAAACACTTTTTCATTAAAATTACTCCCATGACCAGCATTTTTTACTTTAATTAAGATTACATCAACTTTATTTTTCTTTAACTTATTGTAAAACATTTCACTTTGAGAATAAGGGACAATGTTATCATTTTCTCCATGAACAATTAAAAAAGGAGGGCATTTCTTACATTCATAATAGTAAGGACTAACCTTTATTGCTTTTTCAAGATTTTCTTCTATTGGACCTCCAAGAAATTTTGAAATATAAACATATGGAGAATTTTCATCTTCAGATTTTTTTATATCTATTAAAAAATTTGTTCTTCCAAACCAATCACAGACAGCATTAACTTTACTTGAATAACCTTCCCATCCACCACTATTATTGAATGTATTATCATCTGTAACTCCTAATAAACAAACCAAATTACCACCTGCAGATGCTCCCCAAACACCAATTTTTTCATTGTCAATATTATATTTTTCTGAATTTGCTCTTAAAAATCTTATTGCGCATTTACAATCTTCAATCTGTGCTGGAAATTTTGCTTCACTACTTAATCTATAACTTATACTAACTCCAAGATATCCATTTTCAACAAAAGGTAAAAGTTTATTCCATCCTGTTTCTTTATTCCCAGAAATCCAACCGCCTCCATGAATATAAACAATAACAGGCAATTTTTTATTCTCTTTATCTACCCTCCTTATAATATCAAGTAAAAGTTCTCTATTCTTTACTTTTCCATAAGTTACATCTTTTATAATTTCAATTTTCTTTTCCATTTTAAATCTTGTCTTTTAAATTTGCCATCTCAATTGCTGAAAGTGCTGCTT
>JBKBIN010000046.1:0-10501 GCA_046296715.1 Candidatus Ratteibacteria bacterium | reverse complement strand
ATGGAGAAGGAGTTCCAATTACTGAACTACCCTGAAACCATATAATTGCATCTTTGTAATAATCAGGGTCGGGTGAATTTAAATTTAAAGGGTCAAAACCAGTAATTATTTTCCCTCCCTCCTGTTTAACAGCAACTCTCTTCCATTCCCACCAATTTTTTAATACATCTTCCTCATCTTCCTCCCAATCTGGTTCTCTTGCTATTGGTATTCTTTCTATAATTTCCCTTTCTATCATCCATACTGCTCTTGGAACAAAATTAACATTTAATTCTCTACACCATATCTTATCTGCCTCAGGAAGATTTATATTTTCAGTGCATTTCCTCCAGCCACCTTCTATTTTAATAGAACCATATATACATGCATCTCCTATCCCCCAACTTGGGTCAACTGTTAATCTTATTGGGTTTGTTTCTGTTCCTGATTCTCTTGCAAATAATCTTCCTCTATATATAACTCCTTTTTTAAAAATAAAAGTATGAATCCCTTTACAATCTTTTGCCTTCCCTTCTGCTTTCTCATCCCAAGGATGGTGTTTCCAAGGTGTGTTTTTTGTTAATCCATCATTATTATCATTTCCATTCTCATAGTCAATATATCTTACAGAACTACCTTTCTCAAAAACAAATTGTTTTGGTTTCCATTTTATATCTACCTGTTTATCTAATTCACAATTTTTTTCTTGCCAAAAGAATTTGTTCTGTGAGATTGAAAAAATTGAAATAAGAAATATTATTATAAGAATTTTTTTCAACATGTTGCCTCTTTTTTTTCATTATAACACATAAATATACAATATCAAAAATGTCTCATTTTGTGCTAATTTTTAAAAAATTTGTGTTATATAGTGCTTGATTTTAAGAGAAATAAGATATATATTTCAAAAAAAGGAGAATAAAATATGAAAAAAATTGGCTTCTTATTTCTATTTATCTGTTTTTTCCTTTATTCACAAGTATCTCCTGAGGATATAAGAAAATCATTACTTGCAAATCCAAATGTTCAAAAATTTAAAGGAGAAGATTTTACCTGGCATGCTGCTTATAATGCGGATGTATTTTACAAAGGATATATGACTTATAAAGATGAAAAATGGATAGAAGAAGCAATTAAATATTTTGACTTTCTTATAAGTAAAATGGATAAAGAACCAGATGGATATAGGGGCTGGGTTGGTCCACGACTTGAGGATAAAAATATATGGGGTTCTGCTGTAGTTGGAGATGCAAATCTTTCAAGTTTAATGCTTTCCATTGCTGAGGTAATTTTGAATGATAAAAACCTTTCAAATAAATATGGAGAAAAAGCAAAAGAATATGTTAATCTTGGGAAGGAAATAATAGAAAAATGGGATAAAAGAGGTTGCTGGTATGAACAACTTGGATATGGTAAATATCTTGTTCAGACAAAATTTATTCTTCCTTCTCAACCAGACCAATGGATAACAAGAGAAGATTACCAGATTTCTGAAAATTTAAATAAATCAGGGAAAATGGGAATTGTATGTCTTAAACTTTATAGAATTTTAAATGATAATTTTTATAGAGATAGAGCAATAAAGATATTCTCTTATTACAAATCAATTATGAGGTATATTGAAAAGGAAGATAGATATATCTGGAATTTTTGGGAGCCATTTGCAGTGTGTGATATGACTTCTATTCCAAAACATTGGGTAGATGTCCATCCTGAAAGAGCAGGTTATCAAGCAGCAGAGGTTTCTTTTTTTGTAGAGGCATACCATACAGGAATTGTTTTTGATGAAAAAGATATAAAAAGAATGATAAATACAAATTTATGGATGTGGAATAAGTCATTTGAAAATCCCCAATTTAAAAGTGCAAATGGAAAAACAAATGCTGGAACATTATGGACTTCTTTAAGTTATTTTGATGAAACAATAAGAAAATTGAATGAGATTATACTTGAAAATCAAAAAGGGAATGTAGGTATTGTTGAAAGAGATTATTTTAAAAATATTATATCTAAAGAACCTCCTTCTTTTAAAAGAAGATATGTAAAAGATGAAAAGGATATAATAATTCCAGAAATTCCTATTTATAATAGTGAAGATATTAGTATGGCTGTTGTAATCCCTATGGTTTTTGAAAATTGGACAGAGATTTCATGTAAGATTGAAAAAGATGGGAAACTTGAGATTTATTTATTTTCTAAAGACGGAAAAATAATTGAGAAAATATTTGATGAAAATGTCAAATCTGGTTTTATTAGAGCAATTAGATGGGAAGGCAAAAATAGCAAAACAGGGGAAAAATATAAAGGTGAGTATAAAATAAGATTCGTTTTTGGAAATAGTATAAGAGAAGTCCCAATAAAAATAGGAGGATAAAATGGCAAGATATATTTTTTTAGTTTTATGTTTTGTATTATCTTCATGTGCAATTAAAAGTGATCAGATTAAAAAAGAGGAAGTAAAATGGCCTGGCTGGGAAAAACTTTCTGACCCAAATTATTTCCCAATTGCTGTATGGCTTCAGGATCCAAAAAATGCTTCAAAATATAAAGAGATAGGAATAAATTTATATGTTGGTTTATGGAAAGGACCGACAAAAGAACAGATAGAAGAACTTGAAAAACATAATATGCCAGTAATATGCAGTATGAATGAGTATGGTCTTGAATATGTAAAAAGTAAAGGTAAAAATTCAATAATTGTAGGATGGATGCACGGAGATGAACCAGATAATGCACAGCCTCTTCCTGATAAAAGTGGTTATGGACCACCAATCCCTCCAGAGAAAATAATAAAGGACTATCAAGAATTAAAACAAAAAGACCCAACAAGACCGATTTTACTCAATCTTGGACAGGGAGTTGCTTGGGATGGCTGGTATGGAAGAGGAGTAAGGACAAACCATCCAGAAGATTATCCTGAATATATAAAAGGTTGTGATATAGTTTCTTTTGATATTTATCCAGTTGCTCATCCAAGAAAGGAAATACAAGGTAAATTGTGGTATGTTGGATATGGTGTTGAACGACTTGTAAAATGGTCTGAAGGGAAAAAAATTGTTTGGAATTGTTTAGAATGCACAAATATTTCTTCGGATAAAAAAGCAAATCCCTATCAGATAAGGGCTGAAGCATGGATGAGTATAATTAATGGTTCAAGAGGGTTTATCTGGTTTGTTCATGTATTTAAACCAAAATTTATTGAACCAGGAATACTTGCTGAAGAAAATAGGGAAAATATGGAAGCAGTTAAAAATGTTAATAAAGAAGTAACTGAACTTGCTCCTATTATAAATTCACCTGATTTAGAAGGACTAAAAATTACAACAGATTCAGATGTTATTGTTAAAGGTGTTTTAAAGAAGTATAAAAATGAATATTATATTTTTGCTGTTTCTATGAGGGAAAATTCAACACAGGCAAAGTTTGAATTACCAGAGGATTTAAAATTAAAGAAAGAAGTTGAAGTTTTGAAAGAAAATAGAAGTATAAAAATTGTAGATAATTCCTTTACTGATAAGTTTGAAGGTTATCAGGTCCATCTTTATAAGATAAAATGAAAAGATTAACTTTGCTGATTTACATTTTTCTTATAATAAAACTTTTTGCGATGACTTACTATATTGATTATGAGAAAGGGGATGATAAAAATTCAGGAACAAGTCCTGAAAAAGCATGGAAACATTGTCCATTTGATAAAAATGCAAAAGATATAGCAAAATCAACAAAAATAAAAGGAGGAGATGTTTTACTTTTTAAAGGAGGGGTTGTTTATTATGGTTGTATTGAAATAGATGGAAGATTTACTTATGGAGAGAAAGATAATCCAATTATTTTAAAAGGAGATGGATGGGGTGATAAAAAAGCAATTATAGATGGCTCTGAAATAATTGAAGGAGAATGGAGAAAAATTTCTAATCCTGAACAATGTAAAGGTAATCCAAACTGGGAAAATATTTATTATATTGAATTAAAAAAATCTTATAGTTTTACTCAAGGATTTTATGAAGATGATGAGTTTTTATGGTATTCTCAGGAACCAAATCCAGATGACCCATTTTTTTATGATAAGATAAGTAATTTTAGAGTTATACCGAAAGGAGACAAAAATATAAAACAAACAAGAACTTCAATTACAGACCCAAGATATTTTACACAAAAAGAATCTGATTTCTGGAATGGAGCATATGTTGTTTTATGGAGAGTGCCAAATGTAACTGTTATAAGAAAAATAACAAATTATGAACCTGAAAGTTCAACAATTTATCATGAAGATGCTGGAGGAGATTTATATACTGACAGGAATTCCTATTACTCAATTATAAATCATGTTTCTTTAATTGATAGTCCTGGAGAGTTTGCTTTAGATGAGGAGAAAAAGATTTTATATTTATTTCCAAGAGGAGATATAAAAACACATAAGTATAAAGTTAGAACTGGACATACAGGAATTATAGCAAATGGTGTTAAAAATATTGTTATTGAAGGTTTTGTAATACAAAATTTTGTTATGGGAATAAGAGTTTATAGGTCATCTGATAATATGCCGGTTCCTGAAAATTTTATTGTAAGAAATAATGAAGTTAGAAAACTTAAATCTGATGATTGGTATGCTATTCAAGTTGGTGGAAAAGATGGAATTATTGAGAATAATATAGTTTCTGATTGTATAAGAAGTGTTGGAATTCTTGCTGGTGGAGAAAATATCATAGTTAGGAAAAATTATGTTAAAAGGGCTTCAAGACAAGGAATTTGGTTTATGGGAGCAAAGAATAGTATAATTGAAGATAACATTGTTGAAGGATGTAAAGGAACACATGCAAATGGAATTTCTGTTTATTCTAACTGTGAAAATATTATTGTAAGAAATAATTACGTATCTGATTCAAATATACCATTTACTATGGAAAATTCAAAAGACCTAAAAATTTATAATAATATATTTGATGGAGAAGAAAAAGTTGGATATGTCATTGCTGGATGGGGTGGAATGAAGGGAAATATTTACATTTTGAATAATGCAATTTTAGGTAGTAATAATGACGCTTTACTTTTAAGGGGAGAATGCAAAATTATTTTCAAGAATAATATAACTGATGGAATTTTGTGGAATTGTGAAAGAAGTCATAATATTTACACAACTGAAAAAGCAAAAAATATGAAACTATCAGAGGGAGAAAAAATTGAAACAGATTTAAAAAAGATTTTTTATGATTTTGAAAAGAAAGATTATCGTTTGAAAGAAAATAGTCCTGCAATTGATTCAGGTATAGATTTAAGTGAACATTTTGATACAGATAAGGAACAGGTTAAAAGGAATGTTGGAGGAAAATGGGATATAGGACCTTATGAATATAAAGGAGGTAATAAGAATGAAAAATAAAATTATTACATTGTTTTTTCTGTTTTCAATATTTGTTTTTTGTGAAATCTATTATGTTGATAATAAAAATCCGAAAGCAAGTGATTCAAATCCAGGAACAAAAGAACTACCATTTTTAACAATTTCCAAAGGAATAAGTATTCTACAACCTGGAGATACATTAATGATTAAAGAAGGAATTTATAGAGAAACATTAAGGATTAGCAAAAAAGGAGAAGAAAATAGACCAATTATAATTAAAGCAGAAGAAAATGAAAGAGTTGTTATAACTGGAAGTGAAAAGATTTTGGGATGGAGGAAATGCAAGAAGGAAGAAGTTTTTGGAAATGAAAATTATCAAAATATTTATTTTGTAGAAACAAAATTTTTACCAGAAATTTTAACTGACGGTGAAAAAATACTTAATCTTGCAAGAATTCCTGAACAAGGATGGTGGAAACCTACAAAGGCAGAGGGTAATAATATTTTTTATGATGAGGCAAATTTAAATCAAAAAGAAAAAGATATATGGAAAGGATGGACTTTATGTGCCTTATATGGTGCAGGGGGTGGAATAACAAAACATACAGAATTTGAATTTTATCCTGAAGAAAATAAAATTGTTCTGAAAAATAATTGGTCACCCTACTCTCCTAAAATAGATATAAATAGAGACAAGTATTATTTCTCAAATCATCCACTTGCTATTAAAAAAGAAGGTGATTATGCATATATTAAAACAGAGACAGGATATAAAGTTTTCTTATGGCCAACAAAATTTGATGAAAAAGGAGAAGTTATTGCTGAAGTTGTAAATAAAGGAAATCTTATAAACCCTCATCAGAGTGAAAATTTAATACTTGATGGATTTGAAATTTGTTTTTCAAATAATATAGGAATAGGAAATAGTCCATGTATTGTGAAAAATTTCACAATTAAAAACTGTTATATTCATGATTGTAATGGATATGGAATTGGAATTACAGGTGGAGAAAATATTGAAATTAGAAACTCTATTTTTAAAAGAAATTCACATGGGATTGTAATATACGGAGCAAAAAATGTAAAAATTGAGCAAAATGATATTGGGTGGAATAAAATTGATGGTATTGTCTGTGCTGGGAATGTAAAGAATTTGAAAATTTCAAAAAATTATATTCATCATCATTTTATGTTTGGACACCCAGATAATATTCAATTTTGGGCAAATGTTGATGAAATTGAAATAAGCAATAATGTTTTGATTGTTTCAGGACAGACATTAATGTCTGGAGATATTTCAAATGTAAAACTTACAAATAATATTATTATTGGTTCAGGTGCTGCTTCACTAATTATTGGTGGTCAAAAAGCAGGACTTGTTTATGGTAGGAAGAGAATAACAGAAGAAGATAAAAAGAAATGGGAAGAATGGGAAAGTTTACCTCCTGACAATGTTGAGATAAATCATAATACAATTCTTGCAACAGGTTATGGTCCATTTAATATTACAGCAAAAGGAGTTAAAATATTCAACAATATAATCTTTCCTATGCATGAGTATCCTATCCTTTATCCAATTACTCATAGACCAAGTTTTACTGGTGATTATAACATTTTCTATATAGGAAAAAGGACAGAAGGAGTTCTAACAAATTTAAGGAAAGACAACTTGGAAATCAATGGGATAGGTGAAAAACCTGAATTTATTAATGCACCTTCTTTATTTTCAATTGGTTGGACAGATAATTCAAAAGATAAAATATTTTTAAGAGAGAGTTTAGAAGGTTGGGAAAAAGGAGATTTTATTGAAATAAATATGGATGGTGTTGTAAGAAAGATAAAAGAGGTTGGACAGAATTTCATAGTAATTGAACCACCTCTTGATAGAATACCTGATTTTGAAATCTTTGTTTTTAACTGGAAAAATAAATCAAACTTTATCTGGGATTTAAGATTAAAAGAAAATTCGCCTGGTTATAAAAAATCAGAAAAAGGAAAAGATATTGGTTCAGATTTAAATATTCAAAATTATAAAAAAGGAGATTACGATGGAGATGGAAAAATTGATTTACCAGCAAAATTTGGAAATTGAAAAACTTTTAAAAAGAAGAGAGTATAAATCTGGAAGAGTTGGAGTATTTTCTATTGGACATTATTCTTACTGGCCTCAATTCCCTGGATTAAAAGAAAAAATTATGAATCATTATAATTGGTTTGTTGAAAGATTAAGAGAAAAAGGTAAATGTAAGATTATTCCTTTCTTAGAAATGTGTGATAATTCTCATAAGGCATTTGAAGCAGGTAATTTCTTCGCAACACAAGACCTTGACCTTATATTCTGTTATGTTGCAACATATTCTACAAGTTCAAATGCTCTACCTGTTATACAAAGAGCAAAAGTCCCAGTTATTTTAATTGGACTTCAACCAACTTTAGGAATGGATTATGAAAATGCCACAACTGCAATACAACTTGAAAATGATAATGTTACAAGTTTACCAGAAATTGCAGGTGTTTTATTTAGGGCTGACATTAAATTTCTTGATGTTATTGTGGGTTATCTTTATAATGATGAGAAAGCATGGAATAGAATTTTAGATTGGTGTGAAGTTTCAACTGTATATAATGAAGTTAAAAATGCAAGGATAGGACTTTTAGGACATGTTTATGAAGGAATGCTTGATATGAATTCAGACCCAACAATGTTTGATGCATATTTTAAATTACATGTTGAGCATATTGAAATGGATGACTTAAAAAAACTTATAGACGAGGTAAGAGAAGATGAAGTTAAAGAAAAGATTGAATTAATCAAAAAAATATTTGTATTTCCAGACCCGAAAGTTGACCCAATTACAGAAAAAGTTAAAGAAGATGATTTGATATGGCCTGCAAAAGTTTCTTGTGGAATGGATAAACTTTTTGAAGAATTTAAACTTACTGGTCTTGCATATTATTATAGGGGTCTTGATGCAAATGAATACGAAAGAATACATGCAGCAATGATTATTGGTAATTCTCTTTTAACAAGTAAGGGATATCCTGTTTCTGGAGAACTTGATTTAAAAAATTGTGTTGCTATGCTTATAATGGATAGATTAAATGCAGGTGGTTCTTTTGCAGAATTTCATCCTGTTGATTTTAAAGATGATTTTGTTCTTGTTGGACATGATGGACCACATCATCTACTGGTCTCTGATGGAAAGCCAGTTTTAAGAAAATTAAAGGTATATCATGGGAAAAGAGGTTTTGGACCATCTGTTGAATACAAATTAAAAACAGGACCTATAACTATGCTTGGTTTAACACAGAAATCAAATGGAAAGTTTAAAATGGTTGTTGCAGAAGGAAAATCTCTTCCAGGACCAATACCAGCAACTGGAAATACAAATACAAGAGGGAAATTTAAACCAGATGTAAGAACATTTATTGAAAGATGGACAAAAGAAGGACCAACCCATCATTTTGCTCTTGGTGTTGGATATGTTGCAGATAAGATTGAGAAATTAGCAAATTGTTTTGATATTGAATATGTATATACAACTCCAGAAGAAAGGGAGGAAAAATGAACATAGTTATTCTTATGCTTGATAGTTTAAGACCCGATTATCTTGGTTGTGGTGGTAACAAGGAAGTAATAACTCCAAATATTGATAAAATTGCAAATGAAGGAATATTTTTCAAAAATGCTTATGCTGAATATCCGATAACAATACCTTCAAGGACTGCAATAGTTTCAGGAACATATACATTTCCAAATAGGCCTTGGTGTCCTTTAAGAAGTTATGATTTACACATTGCCGAAATTTTAAAAAATATTGGATTTTATACTGCTTGTTTTTCAGATACTCCTTTTAATAAACCTGCTGGTATGGATAGGGGGTTTGAAATTTTTGAATGGATTGTTTATGGAAAATGTCATAATCCTCCTCATGAAAAAAAATATAATTTCAGACAATGCTATTTTCCTCCGCATGCTTCTGAAAGAGAGAAAAAGTTTTATGAAAATACAATGAATAATAGATATTATTCTATTGAAAATTTTGGTAAATCCTGTCCAGAATTGCTTTTTGAAAAAGGGGTTGAATATATTAAACAGGCAAAAGAACCATTTTTCCTCTGGATTGACAGTTTTGAACCACATGAACCATGGTGTCCACCTGAAAAATATGAAAAGATATATCAAAAAGAAGAGCCAGAAAGATACATACCACATCCTGTTGGACCATCAACCGATTGGTTATCAGATAAAGATATTGAACATATCTTAAACTTATATAAAGGTGATATAACTCATACTGATGAGATGGTTGGTTGGATTTATGATGCTCTAAAAACAAGAGAAATTTTGGATAATACATTGCTTATAATAATATCAGACCATGGAGAACCTTTTGGAGAACATAAAACTATAAGGAAATTTGGAGTTCCAATTTATGATGAACTTGCTAAAATGGTTTTAATTATGAGATATCCAAAAATTATTAAAAATGGAATGATTAACAATTCTTATGTTCAGAATGTTGATATTTTACCGACAATTCTTGATATACTTGGAATAAAAATTGATGAAAGAATAATTAAGTTTGGAGGAAAATCAATTTTACCTATTTTAAAAGGAGAAGAAGAAAAAATAAGGGATACTGTATATATTGGTGCATTCTGTTTAAGAGGAGGGATTGTAAAAGATGGTTATAAATTTATAAATAATTATGGAGAAAAGGAGAATGAACTCTATAACCTTGAAAAAGACCCACTGGAAAAGAAAAATATCATAAACGAAAATAAGAAAATTGCAGATATTTTTAGTAGGATGCTTTGGGAATTTATTTCAAAATGGTCAGAAGCATTATCATGGAGAGATAGACCAATGGAGGGAAAATAAAAATGGAAATATATGTAAAATATAGAATGGAATTATTAAGTTCTGGTCAGATAAAAGAATATTTGAAGAGAAACGACCTTATAATATTACCAACTGGAAGTGTTGAAATGCATGGACCTGATATACCCTTAGGATGTGATATATTTATTACATGGGCTACTTCACTTTTATTTGCAGAAAAATGGGATTGTATTGTTGCTCCACCTATTATTTATACTTATCCTGGAGCAAGTGATTTTTGGCCAGGGACAGTTGATATCTCAACAGAAATAACTTTCAAATATATTAAAGAAGTT
>JBKBIN010000045.1:0-10835 GCA_046296715.1 Candidatus Ratteibacteria bacterium | reverse complement strand
CCGAGAATCTAAAGGATTTGATAGAAGTAGTGAAGAGATATAATCTTGATTGTGGTTTTGGATTTGATGGCGATGGAGATCGTCTTGCTGTTGTTGATGAAAATGGAGAGATTCTTTGGGGAGATAAATTAATGATAATATATTCAAAAGATGTTCTGAGTAAAAACAAAGGTGCGAAAATTATTTTTGATGTTAAATGCAGTAAATCTCTTGAAGAAGAGATAGAAAAACTTGGTGGAGTTCCAATTATGTGGAAAACAGGACATTCTTTAATTGAAAACAAACTTCATTTAGAAAAGGCACCAATTGCTGGTGAACTTTCTGGACATCTTTATTTTGCTGATGAATATTTTGGATATGATGATGCAATATATTCCTGTTTAAGATTACTGAAAATCCTTGATAAAGAAAATAAAAAAATTTCTGATTTTTTTGAAGGAGTTAAGAAATATTATTCTACACCAGAAATAAGGATTGAAGTTCCTGATGATAGAAAATTTGAAATAGTTGAAAAAGTAAAAAAATTCTATTCAACAAGATATAAAATAAACGATATTGACGGTGTTAAAGTTTATTATCCTTCTGGCTGGGCTTTATTAAGAGCATCAAATACTCAACCTGCGCTTGTAGTTAGAATTGAGGGGGAAACTGAGGAAATTTTAAATAAAATAAAAGAAGAATTTCTCGGGATAATTGAAAAATATAAGTAACTTAGAAGGGGGTGAGAGTATGAAATGTCCTTTAAGATTAAGAACACAAAAAAGGCCTCTTGGAGAAGCAGCATTTGGAGTTCCTGAGCAGATAGAAGATTTTGATTTTTGTATAGAAGAGAACTGTGCTTGGTGGGATTTAAAAAATAAATGTTGTATAATAACACATCTGGTTTCTATTGAAGAAAAACTTGAAGTTTTAAAGCAAAAAATTTAAGGCGAAAGTGAATTTTGAATGAAAAGAGAAGAAATTATAAAAATTTTAAAAGAAAAAGAGAATGTAAGAGATGACCAGATAGAAATAGTTTTGAAAGAGAAGGAAAAAACAGGTGCTCCTTTTGGTTATTTACTTATAAAATTTGGACTTATTTCTGCTGAGAGATGGTATAATTTTGCTTTAAAAGAACTTAAATCTATTCCGGTTCAATTAAATCAAATGAATATAGATAAAGAGATTTTGAAATTACTTCCTGAATTTACATGCAGAAAATATAGAGTAGTTCCAATATTTAAAGGAAATAATAAAATTGTTTGTGCAATGGTTGACCCAACTGATGAAGAAGTTGTAAATGAAATAAAAAAGATATCAGGAATGGAAGTTGAAACAAGGTTAGCAAAGGAATATGAAATAAAAGAGATAATAGAAACAATGATATCTCAAGGCGGTATTGATGTTATTTCTCCTTTGGAAAAAAAGGATATACCTGAGAAAGTTTTCAAACCAATAAGAGTAAGAGAAGTTTCAGAATCTTCGGCTGTCTCTGTTGTTGAAGAACTTGTTTCAAGGGCAGTTGAATTAAAAGCAACAGATATTCATCTTGAGATAGAAGAAGAGGGTTTAAGATTAAGATATAGAATAAATGGTCTCCTTTATGAATTTCCACCACCTCCACTTGAGCTTTATTCATCAATTGTTTCTCATATAAAAGTTCTTTCAAATCTTGATATTGCAGAAAAAAGAATTCCTCAAGATGGATACTTTAAAATGAAACTTTATGGTAGAGATGTTGATTTAAGAGTTTCTACTTTTCCGACTATTTTTGGAGAAATGGTTGCTTTAAGAGTTCTTGATAAAAAAAATATAATTTCAGGACTTGAACAACTTGGTTTTTTTCCGGAAGTTCTTCATAGATGGAGAATTCTTCTTGATGAACCATATGGAATGATTTTAGTTACAGGACCAACAGGGAGTGGAAAGACAACAACTTTATATTCTTCACTAAATGAACTTGACAGTATCCATAGAAAAATTATAACTGTTGAAGATCCTGTAGAGTACCATCTTAAAAATGTTAATCAGACGCAGATAAATCCAAAGGCAGGTTTAACCTTTTCAGTTGCATTAAGGTCAATTTTAAGGCAAGACCCAGATATTGTTATGGTTGGAGAGATAAGAGATATAGAAACAGCAGAAATTGCTTTTAGAGCAGCACAGACAGGCCATTTAGTTTTATCAACCTTACACACAAACACAGCTCCAGGAGCAATTATACGACTCTTAGATATGGGTGTAGAATCATATTTAATTTCTTCTTCTTTAATAGGAGTTTTAAACCAAAGACTTGTAAGAAGTATATGCAATTTTTGTAAAGAGGAGTATAAACCTTATCCTGAAGAAGTAAAAATGCTTGACCCATCTCTCCTTGAAAAGGAAAATTTAAAGTTTTATAGAGGCAAAGGTTGTCATATATGCAATGGAACTGGATATGGTGGTAGGACTGGAATTTTTGAATTAATGGTTATAAATGAAGAATTAAGAAGAGTTATTATAAAAAATCCTGATCTTGTAGAAATAAAAGAAGTTGCAAGAAAATCTGGTATGGAAACTTTAAGGGAAGATGGTATAAAAAAAGTTCTTGCAGGAATAACAACAATTTCAGAAGTCCTTTATACAACAAGAAAAGAGGACTAATAATTTAAAGCATCTTTTTTAAGTTGATTTAAAAGGTGTTTAATATATATATTTAGATTTTCTTGAGAAAAATAATCAATTTCAATAAATTCAAGTCCGATTAAAAAAACATTTCTCAATTTTTTTGAATAAATTGTTTTACATTTTGCACTAAAAAAATAATTTTTATGTCCTATAACAAAATTACTCCTTAACTCATAAATAGAATTTTCAATTAAGGGAACATTTGTTTCAATTTTTGCTCCAGAAAGAGAAATGTTGATAATGTTTCCTTTAATTGTTTCTTTTCGAAATCTACCTGAAAATCTTATTAAATCACACTTAATAAATGGCGTTTCAAATCTCTCCTTTCTTCTTTTTTCGGTCAAAATATCTGTTTCGGGTAAGAAGACCATTCTTTCTGTTCCTTGAGAAAATATCTTCCCTGAAATAAAATATTCTATTCCATTTTTATCAAAAAATATCTCTCCTCTTTTACCAAGTTCTACTGGAATTGTCTTTTTTATTTGAGGTACTGAAATTATCATCTTTCCCCATTTATCAACATCAATTATTTCTCCATTAATCTTTTCATTATCTATAAACACAACAACCTTTTTAATTTCTTTTAAGGTATCAATATTTACCAATTTAAATTTCCCCTTTTTCTTATCTTTATTTTACCTGTAATTTTTAAAATGAGAAATAATTTTAAGAATAGTGGAAAAAAAATAAGAATGGTTTATAATAAAAAAATGTTAGAGGAGAAAAAATGGAGAAAATAAGACCTGGTTATGTGATAAAAAATTATATTTTAAAAGAAATGGTTGGTTCTGGTGGATTTTCAACTGTTTATAGAGCAGAGTCAATAGATCCATTCCCTTTATATAATTCAGTTATTGCTGTCAAAGTTTTACATCCAAGAAGGCTTGAAAGAAATCAAATTAGACAGTTTATAAAAGAAGGTAAGATTGCAAAGTCACTTGAACATCCAAATATAGTCAAAGTTTTTGATGTAATTAAGGAGGATGGGAATTTCTTTATTTTGATGGAATACCTTGATACAGATTTAATGAAAGCGATAAGGACTAAAAAAAACATTTTTAATGAAAAAAATATAATTGATATAATTGTAAAAGTAGCAAAGGGTATTTCATATATTCACAAACACGGTATAGTTCATAAAGATATTAATCCTTCAAATATTTTGATAACCTATTCTCTTGAAAAGATTAAAATCACAGACTTTGGTCTTTCAAAAACAGAGAAATGGATTTTTAACAGGGACAAGTTTAAAGGAGGGACTGAAGGATATGTTGCACCAGAAATTTATAAAGGGAGTGTAGGTGATGAAAAGAGTGATATATATTCATTTGGAAAGACAATTGAGAAAATTTATAATGAACTGAAAATTCCTTTAAATGATAAAATAAAAAATATAATTAAAATAGCAACAGACACTGAACCTAAAAATAGATTTGAAAGTATGGAAGGAATTGTTTACATCCTTGAAACCAGGAAAATTGAATGATTGAGTTTGTTTACTCTGAAGAATTTCTAAAATATAAAGAAGATTCGCATCCAGAATCACCTGAAAGGATAGAAAAAATAATTAATTATCTTTGTAAAAAGGGTAATTTTAAATTTATAAAACCAGAACCCTGTCAAGAAGAAGATTTATACCTTGTTCATAGTTATGAACTTGTTAAAAAGGTAAAAGAAAATAATTTTTTTGACCCTGATTGTCCAAATATACCAGATATATTTTACTATGCTTGTTTATCTGCTGGTGCTTCTATAAAAGCAAGTGAGATTTCTCTTGAAGGGAAAATTGGTTTTTCCCTTGGTAGGCCTCCAGGACATCATTCAGGAAAAAATAATCTTGGAGGTTTTTGTTATTTTAATAATATAGCAATTGCTGTAAAAAAACTTTTATTAAAAAACTATAGAGTGGCAGTTCTTGACATTGATGGACATCATGGAAACGGGACAGAAGAGATTTTAAGAGGGGAAGAAAATGTAATATATGTTTCAATTCATCAATTTCCTGCATATCCAGGAACGGGTAAATATTCTTTTGAGAACTGTTATAATTTTCCTATTCCTCCTTTTTCGAGTTCAAAAAAATACATTGAAAAACTTGATATTGCACTTGATATAATAAAAAACTTTTCGCCAGATATTGTTGCAATTTCTTGTGGTTTTGATACTTTTAAAGAAGATCCTTTATTACAACTTTCTTTAACCGAAACTGATTATTACATTATTGGTAAAAAAATATTCAATCTTGAGAAAAAAATGTTTTTGGTTTTAGAAGGTGGTTACAATATATCTAAAATAGGTAATCTTCTTTATTGTTTTATTTCAGGGTTTAGGGATTCTACCAAAAAGGAGAAAGATAATGATAGAAAAAAGATTGATTGACGGATTTAAAAACCCAGATTCTATTTACAAGAGTGCTCCTTTCTGGTCTTGGAACGATGATTTAAAAATTGAACAATTGAAGTTTCAAATAGACAAAATGGAAGAAGGTGGTTTTGGAGGAGCTTTTATTCATTCAAGGATTGGTCTTATTACACCTTACCTATCAGATGAATGGATGGAATGTGTAAGAGAGACGGTTAAATATGCGAAACAAAAAGGGATGAAGATGTATTTATACGATGAAGATAGATGGCCAAGTGGTTTTGCAGGAGGGATTGTTTCAAAGAAAAAGGAAAATAGGATTAAAATCTTAAAAATTTGGAAAAAGGGGAAGAAATGGTGTAAAAAAGTTATAGAAGGAGAAAAATCTGATTGGTACAATGGTTTAACTTATATAGATACAATGAATGAAAAAACAGTTAATGATTTTATAAGATCAACATATGAAAAATATGTTAAATTTTTAAAAAATTATATTCCCGATACGATACCTGCAATTTTTACAGACGAGTCCAATTATTTTCACAATAGAGTAGTAAAAAAATCACAAAATTCTTATTATTTCCCTTGGTCAAAAAATTTTAGGAAGATATTCAAACAAAAGTATGGTTATGATATTTATCAAAAAATAAACTTACTTATTGAAGAGAAAAATGGTTTTGAATTATTGAGATATCAATACTCAAGGTTAATAACAGATCTTTTTGTCAAAAATTTTGGTGAAAATATATACAATTTTTGTGAAAAAAATAAGATTTTTTTAACAGGCCATTATTTAAAAGAAGATAATTTAATTAGCCAAATAGATTCAATTGGAGATGCTATGAGTTTATATGAATTTATGCAATGGCCAGGTGTTGATCATCTTGGAAGAAATTTAAACAATCCATTAACTTTAAAACAATGTAGTTCTGTTGCAAATCAACTTGGGAAAGAAAGAGTATTAAGTGAATTATATGGTTGTTCAGGTCAGAATTTTACACTTGCAGAAAGAAAGTGGATAGGCGATTGGCATTTTTCACTTGGAGTAAACTTTTTCTGTCCTCATTTATATTTATATTCATTAAAAGGCTGTAGAAAAAGAGATTTCCCACCAACAATTTCTCATCATCAACCTTACTGGAAATATCAAAAAGAACTTGAAGATTATTTTGCAAGAATGAATTTTATTATGAGCAATGGAAAATTTATATCAAATATTCTTGTTATTCATCCTATTGAAACTGCATGGGCTTTGAGAGGTTCTAAAAAACTTAAAGATTATGATGAATTTCTTGTTCAAATAACACAAAAACTTCTTGAAAATAACTTTGAATATGAATTTGGGAATGAAAACTTGATTGAAAAATATGGAGAAGTGATAGATGGGAAATTTAGAGTTGGAAGGTGTGAATATGATTATTTGATTTTACCTCCATTAGTAAGTTTGAGAAAAAAAACAATTGAACTGATTAAAAAATTTATAAGTCAGGGAGGTTATGTTTTTGCATCAGAGGTATTCTTTCCATATTTAGTAGAGGGAAAGAAGGAAAACATAGATATTAAAAATGAATGTATTTTATACTCTTCTATTCAATCTTTAATTGAAAAATTAAACAAGTATGTTAAAAGAGATTTTGAAATTTATGGAGAAAATAATGAGGTGATTTCTGATATCTTCATTCATAGAAGGAAGATGGAAGAAGATATTGAAGTGATTTTTTTAAATAATATCTCGCTTGAAAAGTCTTACAAAGTTTTTATAAATTTGAAATATGAAGGAAAAGTATATAAACTGGATCCATTTAAAGGAGAAATAAGTGCCATAGATGTAAAAAAACAAAACAATGGAATTTTAATTGAAGAATTCTTTCCACCGATTGGTTCTTCTCTCTTTCTAATTGATAAAACTGATAAACCGTCAATTCTTAAAGAAAATAAAAGAGGGGAAGAAGTTTTAAAATTTGATATTAAAAACTGGAAGATTGAATTAAATTCTGAAAATATTCTGGTTATTGATTTTTGTAAGTTTAAAAGGAAAAAAGACAAAAGATTTTCTGGAAAGATGCCAGTATTACAGATTCAGGAAATATTAGAAAAAGAAAATAAAAGACAAAGAATAAGTTTACTTTTTGAATTTGAGTGTGAGTTTAATAATGATTTAGACCTTGTTGTAGAATTAGAAAGATGTACGATAAAGATAAATAACAAAGATTTAAAGAGTAAAAATATGGAGCACTGGATTGACCCTTGTTTTAAAAAAATTAGAATTCCGAAAGATTATATCAAAAAAGGGAAAAATAAGATAGAGATAGAGTTTACTTTTATTCCTCCTAAATTTAAAAATACTTTAATTTTTAGAAAAGATGGAACTGAAATTGAGAATATATATCTATTGGGAAATTTCATTGTAAAATCAAGAAAAATTGAAAATAAAAATGGTAGTTATTACTTAAATGATTTTATTATTGCTAAAAAAGATAAAGAAATAACCGACGAGGATTTAAATATACAAGGATATCCTTTTTATATCGGAGGACTGAAAGCAATTAGTAATGTAGAATTAAAAGAAAAAAGGAGAACATTTTTGAAATTTGAAGAATTTAAATGTATAGTAGCAAAAGTAAAGATAAATGAAAATGAAGCTGGTTTAATTTATTTACCTCCTTATGAATTAGAAATAACTGAATATATAAAAGAAGGTAAAAACACAATTGAGATTGAACTTTTTTCAAGTTTAAGAAATTTATTAGGTCCACATCATACTAAGGAGCCTAACCCTGAATTTGTGGGTCCATACTCCTTTATTGATTGGGGTAAAAAATGGTTTAGAAGTAAAGAAAGAACATTAGATTATTCAACTTTACCTTTTGGTATCGGTAAAATCTCTATTATACAAAAAGATGGAAGAAATATTTGAAAAATTTAAAAATAGAAAGTTTGTAATTTTAGATGGTGCTTTTGGTACATATATTGAGGAAAAAAGTTTTAAGGGAATTACTCCTGAAATTGCTAATATTGAAATACCAGAAGTTGTTGAGAAAATTCATTTAGAATATTGTGAAAGTGGTTCAGAAATTATTCTGACAAATACATTTGGAGCAAATAGAAGAATTCTGAACAAAAAGAAAATTGTGGATAAATTTTATGATATTATTTATAAAGGTGTTAACATAAGTTTGAAGGTAAAAAATAGATTTAAAGAGATACTTATTGCAGGAGATATTGGTCCTTTAGGTGAATTACTTCAGCCATATGGAGAGATTAGAATAGATGAAGCAAAAAGAATTTTTTATGAAGTTGGCAAAATTTTTGAAGAAACAAAAGTAGATTTTTTAGTTCTTGAAACATTTCAGGACCTTGAAGAATTAAAAATTGCTTATGAAACATTGAAGGAAAATACATCTTTTTCTATTATTCCTTGTTTAACTTTCAATTATGGTAAAGAATATAGAACCTTAATGGGTCAAAAAGTAGAACAATATATAAAATGGGCAGAAGAGAATAAAATTTCAATTATTGGTTCTAACTGTGGCTTGAATTCAAAAGAGATGTTAGGTCTTGTTGAAATAATGAAAAATTTAACCGATTTAACATTATGGATAAAACCAAATTCTGGAAAACCGAAGATCGTAAGTGGTAAGATTGAATATCAAGAAAATATAGAAGAGTTCACTGAAAACTGTGTAAAAATGGTTGAAAAAGGGGTAAAATTTATAGGTGGTTGTTGTGGAACTACTCCTTCTTATATAAAAAATTTGAGAGACAATTTAATTAAATTTTAAATTACAAATTATGAAACTTGTTGAAGTTGTTTTTGATATTCCATTTGAAAGAAGTTTTTTTTATTTATATGAAAATGAAATAAATAATTTTGTGCGTGTTTTGGCTCCTCTGGGTAAAAAAAATAGGAGAGGTTTTGTGATAAGTGTTAAAGAGATTTCACAAAAAGAAAATGAATTTAAATTTATAAAAAAAATCTATGATGAAAATCCTATGATAAATAATGAAAATTTTGAATTTTTAAAAATTATTGCGAGAAAATATTGTGTTTCTTTTGGTCAGGTTATATTTTCAATAATAGGGAATTTACCTTTGAAATACTTTAAAAAAATTTCAAAAGTTGAGAAAAGTTCACATTCCCAATTATTTCAAAAATTTGAAAAAAAGATTTATCTCTATCAAAGTAGAGAAGAAAAGTTAGAGTTTTATATTGATTTGGTAAAACAAACAAATGGTTCTATCCTTTTATTATTTCCTGAAATTTCAATGATAGAGTACTATTATCAAGGGATCAAAGAAAATACAAAAAAAAAGGTTTTAAAATATTATGGAGAGATAGAAAAAAAAGAGAGAATGGAAAATTATCTTGAAGTTTTGAATAGTAAAAATTTAATTGTTATTGGATCAAGAATTTCTGTTTTTCTACCTTTTTCGGATCTTAATATAATAATTGTTGATTCCTATATAGACAATTCTTATAGAGAAAAAAAATATCCTAAATATAATGCAGTTGATGTTGCAGAAGAAAGATGTAAATTTTTAAATATCCCATTATTTTTGACTTCTTATACACTCTCTGTAAATGATTATTTTGAGATTAAAAATAAAAAAGCCATTTTAATTGATAAAAGGTCTTTTGAAGGAATACCAGAAATTTACATTTTAGATAAAAGATGGGAACAAATTGATAAAAGTTTGGATTTTCTTACAAAATTTTCAGTTTCTTTACTTGAAGAGACGGTTTTAAGAGGAAAAAAAGTAGGAATTGTTCATAATAGAAAAGGAAGAACAAAAACATTTAAGTGTGAAAAATGCGACCATGTATTAAGATGCAAAAAATGCTCTTCTATCCTTATACTTAATGAAAAAAATAAATTGTATTGTAAATATTGCAAAACTTCAGAAGATTTTTTAAAGAGATGTCCTAATTGTGGGAGTAAAAATATAATTGAAAGGATAATAGGTATTGAAAAAATATACAGAAAATTGAAAGAAACATATCCTGATATCAAGATACAAAAATTTACGGCAGAAGAAAAAAATATTGAAAAAGAAGTAAATATTATTGTAGGTTCTCCAGTTTTGAAAAATATACTTAGTGAATTTGATTTTGGATTGATTATTTTTCCACATGCAGAATCATTTTTTAATATCCCTGAATATAATTCAGAAGAGATTTTCTTTTTTATTGTTAATGAGTTTATATGGAGGTTGAAGAACAAAAATGCAAAGATAATAATTCAAACAAAAAATCCAAATTTTGAAATATTTGTTTTTCTAAAAACAAAGAAATATGAGATTTTTTATGAAAAGGAACTTAAAATAAGGCAAATTTTAGGTTATCCACCATTTTCAAATATAATTGTGATTGAATTACCTGTTAAAAAAAGCCCTACACTTGAAAATAGAGTTAATCTATTGAAAAATACAATTGAACAGAATAGATATGAAATTCTTTTTTCTGATTTTATATATGAGAAAAAAAACAAGAAAATTTTTAAAATCATTTTTAAAGTTAAAAAAGGAGAAAATCTACCTTATAATGAAATAATGAACTTGAAAGAAAAGATTGATTTTAAGATTGAGATTAATCCTCCAATAATTTAAAAATCACTTTTAGACAAAGAGGTTAAATGATTGGTGGAAGTTGGAGTGCTGGATGTTTTTTTTCTTGTAAAAATGGCAAAATTTCTTCTTCTGTTATCCCTACTGTTTCATCTGCAATTCTATCAAGTAAATCAGGTATTCCAACTTCTTCTGCTCTTTTTATAAATCTCTCTTTTATTTCTTCCTTTAGCATCTTAGGCATCCATACAAGACGCAATATC
>JBKBIN010000044.1:0-11152 GCA_046296715.1 Candidatus Ratteibacteria bacterium | reverse complement strand
TATATTATATATATTTGCAGGGTTTTCCCAAAATAACGCATTTAAAATCTCATTTTTAAAATTACTATCAAATAAACCTTGTTCAATTTTTTCTTCAATAACTTCTTTTATACATTTTTCAACAAGTTTAAGTTTTCCGTAAAGCATTTTATAGAATAAGCATCTGAAAAAAATCCACCTATTTTCAGATAAGGAACAATCAATTCTATAAATCTTTTATCATCTAATTCCCTAAATTTATATAAAGTTTTTCTCATCTTAATTTCTATAATATTATATACAAAAAAGAAGGAAAATTAAATGTTAACCAACATTGGTGAAAAAATGAAAAATGTAAACGAATTTAAAAAATTGCAGGATTTGACTATTTTTGTTTTTTATGAGTAAATAAAGAAAAAAGGAGGTGAAAAAGTGAAAAAGGCAGTGGGGATAGATTTGGGAGGGACATATATAAAAGCAGGACTTGTTGATGAAACTGGTAAAATTTTAAAGAAACAACAATTTCCAACTCTTGCAGAAAAAAATGATAGAGAAATAGTGTTAACTCAAATAGAAAAAAGTATTGAATTTGCTTTTGAACCAGATATTGAAGGAATAGGGATTGGGACTCCAGGAGTTGTAGATGACCAAGGAATCGTTTATGAAGCACCAAATCTTCCTGAATGGGATAATATTAACTTAAAGAAAATATTTGAAGAAAAATTTAAAAAGAAAGTTGTTGTGGAAAATGATGTAAATACTATTGCATGGGGAGAATATCTTTTTGGAGCAGGGAAAGGAAGCAAAACTATGATATGTATTACTCTTGGAACTGGTCTTGGTGGTGGGATTGTTAAAGATGGAAAACTTTTAAGAGGTGGTAAATATTCTGCCGTTGAAATAGGTCATATTACAATTGATTATAGAGGGCCAAAATGTAAATGTGGAAATATTGGATGTATAGAAAGATTTGTTGGAAGAGATTATATTGTAGAAAGAGCTCTTAAAGGCATTAAAAACGGAGAAAAAACAAAAATTTATGAACTTGTAAATGGTGATTTGAGTAAAATAACTCCTAAAACAATTTCGGATGCATATAATCTTGGAGATGAATTTGCAGAAAGTATATGGATAGATGTGGGTGTCTGTCTTGGTGCGATGTTTGCAAGTTTAGTCAACCTTTTAAATCCTGATCTAATAGTAATTGGAGGTGGAATTGCACAGGCAGGTAAAATTTTATTTGATACGATTGAAAAGACAATTAAAGAAAGAGCAATGAAAATTTTATCAAAAAATTTAAGAGTTGTTCCTGCTGGTCTTGGTGTTGATGCTGGAATTGTTGCCGCTGCATCTTTAATTTTTCAGAAATGAAAATAATATTTTTTGGAAGTGATAATTTTGGGATACCATCGCTTGAAATGTTAAAAAGAAATTTTGAGGTTGTTTGTGTTGTTACTTCTCCTGATAAACCCAAAGGAAGAGGTTTAAAAATATCTCCAACACCGGTAAAAGAATGGGCTATAGCAAATGGAATTAATGTATATCAACCTGAAAGATTTGAAGAAAGTTTTATTGATAAAATAAAAAAAATTTTACCTGATTTGATTATATTGATTTCTTATGGAAAAATACTCCCTTCTTCTATATTAAAAATACCAAAAATTGCTTCTATAAATGTTCACCCTTCGCTTTTGCCAAAATATAGAGGGCCTGCTCCAATTGAATGGGCTTTAATTAACGGAGAAACAAAAACAGGAATAACAATAATAAAAATGGATGAAAACATAGATACAGGACAAATTATAATTCAAAAAGAAGTTGAAATCTCCCCTTTTGATAATGCATTTACATTAAAAAATAGGTTATCTTTTCTTGCATCTGATCTCTTATATGAAGGAATAAAAATAGTAAAACAGGGTGGCAAAACATATCCTCAAAAAGGGGAAATATCTTATGCTCGTAAATTAAAAAAAGAAGATGGACTAATAAAATGGGATAGCACTGCAGAAAAAATACATAATCTTGTAAGAGGGGTTATAATCTGGCCTACTGCTTATACATACTTATCAACTAATTCTACAAAGAAACTTGTTAAAATTTACAAAACAGAGATAGGAAATAAAAAAGGGAAATTTGGTAAAGAAGGAGAAATAATAAAAATAGAGAAAGATTATATAGAAGTTGCCTGTGGAGAAGGAACGATAAAGATAAAAGAATTACAACTTGAAGGAAAAAAAAGGATGTCAATTTCTCAGTTTTTATGTGGTTATAGAAATCAACTAAAATTTTTTGGATAAAAAGGAGGCGAAATGAAAAAAAAATATATTTTAATTTTTTTGTCTTTAATCATTTCTTTGTTTTGTCAGGTAAAAACAGAAGTTAAAACAGGACAAATTACAGTTGAAGAAGTAATTAAATATGAGGGCCCAAAAGCAAGGATAGCAGTTGCAAGATTTGATGTAAAAGCACCAAAAGCAACATGGGAAATGGGAAATGGCATTAGAGATATGCTTGTTGATGCTCTTTTTAAAACTGGTAAATTTATAGTTGTTGAAAAAGATGCAATAAAAGACCTTGAAGAAGAATTCAAATTTGCAGAAACTGGCTGGACTAAGAAAGAACTTGAAAAAGGGACATTTGAAGTTGCTGATATAATTGTAGTTGGGGCAATAACTGCCTTTGAACCACATGCTGAAGGAACATCTGGAGGTGGCTTTGTAATACCAACACCTTTTGGAGTTGGTATTGCAGTCAAAAAAGAAGAAGCATATATTCAGGCTGTAATAAGATTGATAGATGTAAGGACAAGGAGAATTATAAATTCTACAACAGTTGAAGGGAAAGCATCAAAATCAAAAGTTGGAGTTGCTGGTGGTGCAGGAATTAGTGGAGTTATTTTTGGGGGTGGATTTGAAAAATATAAAAATACACCAACAGGAGAAGCACTTATGATTATGCTAAATAATGCAGTAAACGAAATATCAAGATTGGTTCCTGAAAGTTATTATAGATATGGAAGTAAAGAAACTGAAAAAAGATATAAAAATGAGCCAGATGGTTTTAGAGGAATTAAATGGACCACAAATAGTTCTCAAGTTCCAAATTTGAAACTAATAAAGGAAGAAGGAAACTTTAAGGAATATTTAAAAACGGATGAAAATATGCAGATAGGAAAAGCAAAACTTGAAAAAATTATTTATAGATTCTATAAAGACCAGTTTGAAAGTGTATTAGTGGAAACAAAAGGAAAAGAAAATTTTGAAAATTTAAAAACAGTAACTTTAGAAAGATTTGGTGAAGGAAAAAAAATAGAGGAAAATGAATACCTATGGGAAGGCCAAGTTACAACAATATATTTGAAATATCAACAAAGTGAAGAAAAGGGAATTCTTAAGATGTTTTCTGAAGAAATGAAAAAGAAAATAGAAGCAGATACAGGTTTTTAAATTAAAATGAAACTTGGTGGCCCCTTATTTGAAAAATATAATAATCCTGAAGAATGGATTAACTTAATTAAAAAAGAAGGTTATAAAGCAAGTTATTGTCCTGTTAATATAGATACACCTGAAGAAATTATTGAAGAATATAGAAAAGTAGCAGAAAAAGAAAAAATTATTATTGCAGAAGTAGGAGCATGGTCCAACCCTTTAAGTTCTGATGATCAAGAAAGAAAAAAAGCAATAGAAAAGTGTAAAAAGTCCCTTTATCTTGCAGAAAAAATTGGCGCAAAATGCTGTGTAAACATTGCTGGTTCAAGAGGGGAAAAATGGGATGGACCTGATAAAAAGAATTATATGAAAGAAACATTTGATATGATAGTTGAAATAGTAAGAGAAATTATTGATGAAATTAAACCAATCAATACTTTTTATACATTGGAAACTATGCCATGGATTTATCCTGATTCTGCCAGTAGTTATTTAAAACTTATTAAATGTATAGATAGAAAATCATTTGCTGTTCATTTTGATCCAGTAAATCTTATAAACAGTCCAAAAAAATATTTTTTTAATGATATATTAATAAAAGATTTTGTAAGAAAACTTGGTCCCTATATAAAGTCATGCCATGCAAAAGATATTATAATTAATGATAAACTTACACTGCATCTTGATGAAACTACTCCTGGAAAAGGAGGATTAAACTATAGAGTCCTTTTAAAAGAACTAAACAAATCAGACAAAGATATTCCTTTAATGCTGGAACATTTACCATCTCAAGAAGAATATAAAAAAGCAAAAGAATATATTGAAAAAATTGCAATTGAAGAAGGAATTGAAATATAAGTTTAAAAAGGAGAAAATTATGAATTATAAAAAGGTAATAATTTTTGGAGCACATCCAGATGATGAAATAACAATGGCTGGAACAATTTTTAAAATGTCAAAATCTGGAATAAAAGTTATTGTTGTTACAATGACAGATGGTTGTGAGGGCTATTCTAACCAAGAAATCAAAGAAAAAATAGTAGAGATTAGAAAAAAAGAAGCAGAAGAATGTGATAAAGTTTTAGGTATATCAAAAAGAATAATGTTAAATATACCTGATATGGGTTTGGTAAATAATAAAGAAACATTAAAAAAATGTATTAAAATTATCAGAGAAGAAAAACCAGATGCCATATTTACTCATGGACCTGTTGATAATCATAGAGATCACATAAATACTCATTTTATTACTGTTGAAGCAAGATGGCATGCTGGTGAACCAGTATCTTCTGAACTTGGAAACCCTTGGTATACACCTTTTCTTTACTACTATAAAGGGATATTAAGTGGATTACCATCTGTAATTATTGATGTAACAGATGTTGAAGAAAAAAGATATGAAGCATTAATGACTCAAACATCACAATTTAAAATTTTTAGAAAAAATAAAGAGGACTTTTTATCAGAAATTGAATATATTAAAAAATATCGTCCGAAAAGGACTGAAAAATTTTGGATTGCGGATAAAGTTATACTTGCTGATTTTTTACCTCTTGAGATCAGTATCAACTTTTCTTAAGAGATTTTCATATGATGTTTTTTCTTGTTCTTTATAAACAGATGTTCTTTTCAATAATTCATCAAAATCAATAAGATGTGCATCAAAATCAGGTCCATCTACACAAGTAAATTTTGTTCTTCCACCACAACTTACTCTACAAGCACCACACATTCCTGTTCCATCTATCATTATTGGATTTAAACTTGCAATTGTCTTTATATTATATCTTTTTGTAATTTCAGCAACTTTTTTCATCATTAAAATAGGACCTGCTGTTAGAACTAAATCAAACCTTTCTCCATTTTCAAGCAATCTTTCAAGAATTTGTGTATTAAAACCTTTTTCTCCGTAACTTCCATCATCTGTTGAAATGTAAAGATTATCACTTATTTGTCTCATTTCATCTTCAAGGATTATTAAATTTTTAGTTCTTGCTCCAATTATTGTTGTTATTCTATTTCCCTTTTCTTTAAATTCTTTTCCCATCCAAAAAACAAAAGCAGCCCCTACTCCACCCACTATAATACAGACATTGCCATAATTTTTTATTTCAGTTGGTTTCCCAAGAGGTCCAACTAAATCAAGAATTTCATCTCCTTCTTCCAAAAATCCAAGTTTTGTAGTTGTAGTTCCTACTTCCTGGAAAATTAAAGTTATTGTTCCTTTCTCTCTGTCAACACCTGCAATTGTAAGAGGTATTCTTTCTCCCTTTTCATCAACTCTTAAAACAATAAATTGTCCTGGAAGTGCCTTCTTTGAAATTAATTCTGCTTCTACTTCTATTCTTTTTATTTTTTCTGCCAACTTCTCTTTTTTTATTATTCTATATCCGTTCCTCATTTTCCCTCCTTAAAATACTCTTAACTATCTATATTTTCCAATTATTTGTTTTGTCATAATATTCTGCCAGTTTTTCAGATAATAGATTTGTTAATTGAGTATAAGGTGGTGTATTTTGTTTTTTAAAAAAATCTAATAAAAGGCGCAAAGTAGAACCTTCTTTAAATATTGATTTTATAATTCCTTCTTCCCATAATTTGTCGTTTTCTAAAATCTTCCTCCAACTCCTAACCTCTAAATCTTTGATTTCTTCAAAACTTTCTTTAGGTGTAATATCAAAATTTATTTCAGGTAATTCTGGTAAACTATCTTTCCATTGTTTTAACCACAAAAGAATATCGTCCCATATTTCAGGGATGTTGTAAATATCCAAATAATTCCTTACCATAGAAAAGAATTAGTTTAACGCCATAGAATTTTTCAAGTCTCTCAAGTTCTTGAAGATAATAATTTTTGTTTTTAGAAAGGTCTGGATCTATAAAATACATAATACCTACTAATGAGGAACCATGTTTTTTATGTAAAATTTCAAGTTTTGTTTCAAAATTTAATATTTGTCCTCTCTTTTTTGTAGAATCGTGGTCATCCCTTACTTTTTGCTCAATAAAGTAAAACATCTCGCCGTCTGTAAAATATTGATCCAAAGAAAGTTGTTCTCCTTTCTCATTTTGTATGTTCTTTGGTAAAATTTTAAACCCTAATTCTTTCAGTATTTCTTCTATAACTTCCTCAAAAGCGTCCCCCATCCGGATCTCATGTGATTGAAGAAGGTGTTGTAAGATTTTTGCCCCAGGTTTCGTAGGTCTAAACATTCCTATAAACCGCTGGGGATGTTCTGCTATCTTTCGCAACATTTCCTTTTTTTCACTTTCAAATATATGCTTATTCAAAATTTCGCAAAATTTTTTATAGTTCATTATAATCCTTCCAATTTCATATATTTGTTTATGTATTTTTTACTCTGTTGATAATCTCTTATTTTCAATGAGAACTTAAACCTTTCTTCAATACCTTTTACATACTTTTGATTAATCTCTATCATTACAAAATTTCTTTTCAATGCACAAGCTACATATCCTGTCGTTCCAGTTCCTGCTACTGGGTCTAAAACTAAATCACCTTCTTTTGTTGATATTAAAATTACTCTTTTAAGGAGTTCAATAGGTTTTTGTGTAGAATGCAATTTTTTACCATTTTCATCCTTAATCCTTTCATCGCCCCAACAAATAGGTAAAACCCAAACATTTGCACCTACTTTCCCAATACCAAAAGATCTTGCATATTCCTTATTAAAAGTATATTTTTTAGATTTTTTATCTTTAACTGCCCATATAAGAGTTTCTGTAGCATTAGTAAATCTCACACCTAACCAATTTGGCATAGGATTAGTTTTCACCCAGACTACATCATTAAGTATCCAGTAATTTAAATCTTGCATAATTTTCCCTATTCTAAAAATACTATGGTAAGTAGCGATGACCCATATTGTAGCAGTTGGTTTCATTACTCTTTTTACTTCTGTAAGAAGTTTCTGAATAAAATCATCATATTCTTGAAATGAAGAAAACTTATCCCATTCATCATTTACTCCTTCAACAACAGTTTTTACTGTCCATCGCCTTAGTTTTTTGTTTGGCAACTGAAGGAAATATGGTGGATCAATAAAAACCATATCAAAAGCTTCGTCATCTATTTTTTTAAGCACTTTTAAAGCATCCCCTAAAATAACTTTATTTTTAATTTCCTCAAGTAGATATTTCTGTTTCTCATTTTTATCTTCTACAATTATGTTCACACTATTATTTAGAAGCACATTACTTTTAAATAAATACTCTTGTTGGTTTCCCATTTTGTTCATTTTGGTTTCTCCCATCTTAATAAATCCATAACACTGCTTAAAGTTCCACCATCAATTATTTCTTTTCTTATCCTATTTTCTCTTTCAAGAACATCCATAGCCCTATTTGCAATTTCAACAACTTTTTCTTTTGGAATTACAACAACTCCATCTAAATCTCCTATTATCCAATCACCTGGACAAATTAACTGGCCTCCTATTCTAATTGGAACATTTATCTCACCAAATCCTTTCGGTTCACCTGCTTGTGGTGTTATAATTTTTGCAAAAACAGGAAATTTAAGTTTTATTATTTCTTCTATATCTCTGACCGCACCATAAATAATAACTCCTTCAATTTTCTTTTTAATAGCACTATTTGTTGCAAGTTCACCCCAGCAGGCAGGTCCTATACCACCTGAATCAATTACAATAATATCTCCTTTTTCTGCTATATCAATTGCTTCAACAGGTTTTGCCCAGTCCCCGGGATAAGTTCTAACAGTTATACATTTACCAGCAATTTTAAAATTTTCATTCAATATCGGTTTTACTCCTTTAATCCATCCACTCCTGTGTAAAGCATCTGAAATATTTGCTGTTGAAACCTTTTTATAAATTTCTCTAACATTTTCCAAGTCAACTCTTTTATATAAATCTGTCTTAACAGGTATTTTTGTTAAAATTGCTTTTTTTATATCTGAAACGGCTTTTTTTGGATCAACTGATTTTGTTATCGCTCCACCAATTATTAAAATTGAAGCACCCAAATTAACTGCATCCACAACATTTTCTGAATTTAATCCACCTGCAATTGCAACAGGAATATTAACATTTTTAACTACATCTTCCAAAAATTTAAAAGAAATTTTACCAGTCATCTGTTGGTCTATTGGGATATGAACTCCTATGTAATTTGCACCGAGTTTTTCCACCTGTTTTGCTCTTTCTATATTTGCAGCTTCTTCCATTAAATCAACCAAAACTTCACCACCATAATTTTTACAAACTTCAATACATTCTTTGATTGTCTTGTCTGAAGAATTTCCCATAACTACTACAATATTTGCACCTGCTTTAAAAGCCATTTCACTTTCAATTCTACCTGCATCAATAATTTTCATATCTGCTACTATTTTTTTATCTGGAAATAATTTTCTTAATTTCCTTATTATTTCAACGCCACATGATTTTATTAATGGAGTCCCTGCTTCAATCCAGTCAACTTCAGATTCAATAAGCTCTTCTGCAAGTTTTAAAGCACGATGTTCGTCAACAAAATCAAGGGCAACTTGTATTATAGGAAATTTTTCTTTCATTCAACTCTCCTTGCAGTCATTATAAACCCTGTATGTCCTCTCATTAGGTCCGTTGGTCTTGCTCTCTTTTCGTCAACAATCCATTTTCTTTCAAGTATTTCAAAAACATTTATATCAATAAAACCACTGATTTCCTCAATAAACTTTTTTATCTGTATTATCTGTGGATTATAGTTTACCAAAATTCCACCAATTTTCAAATATTTTAGAAGTTTTTTTGCCCTCCATGGCTCTGGTAAATCAAAAAATATTTTATCTGCCCATTTTTCTTCAATATTAAGTTTAAGATTTTCATCATAAGCATCTCCATCAAAAAATTCTACATTTTCTGGTATCTGTCCAAAATAATTTTCTACATTTTTCTCAGCAATTTTTCTAAATTCTTCTGTTTTCTCAATAGTTATAACTTTTCCTTTTTTTACTTTTGAAAGAATTCCAATCAATAAAGAACCAGAACCTGTTCCTGCTTCAATTACATTATCTGTTTCTTTAAGATCTGAATAAAAAAGAATTATTGC
Organism: Candidatus Ratteibacteria bacterium; assembly: GCA_046296715.1. GTDB lineage: Bacteria > Ratteibacteria > UBA8468 > B48-G9 > JAFGKM01 > JAMWDI01. The sequence continues at coordinate 1,670 of JBKBIN010000044.1, read as the reverse complement.
GACATCTTTTGGATAAATTATCTGTGTTTTTCTTTTTATTTTTAAAATAAAGTCAGAAATTGTAGGCCTTAAAAAATAGATTTTTTTTTTATTTACTTGACTAATTTCAACTTGACCATTGAATTCAGGAATTTCAATATTTCCAAAATGAGTTGAAAATTTTTTTAGATTACTATCTATAAGCCATTTTTTACCATCACAATAAATAAGAATTTTTTTTATTTTTTCCATTTTATTTATAGACATGTCCAACCGCCATCAATCAAAATTGCACTACCTGTAATAAATGGACAAGCATCAGAGGCAAGAAAAACAGCAAGTGGTCCAATTTCTTCTGGTTGTCCAATCCTTCCAACTGGTATTTTTTCTAAAAATGTTTTTTTAATTTCAGGATCTTTTAAAATTATTTCATTTATAGGTGTATTAAAAACACCAGGACAAATACAATTAACAGTAATATTATATTTAGCCCATTCAACAGCAAGTGTTTTCGTTAATTGGATTATTGCTCCTTTTGTAGAAGAATAAATACTTCTTCCAGGAATTGTAACAAAACTTAAAATTGAACCAATTGTGATTATTCTTCCATATCTTCGTTCTATCATATGTTTTCCAACTATTTTACAAGTATACCATGTTCCAAAAAAATTTGTATCAAATAAATCTCTAACTTCTTCAATTGTTAAATCCTCAGCATTTTTTCTTATATTTATTCCTGCAGATGTTATTAATATATCTATTTTGCCAAAGTTTTCTATTGTTAACTTTACGAAATTCTCAATATCTTCAGATTTTCTTACATCCCCTTTTATATATATTGTTTTCTGTCCTGTTTTTTCAATCAAATCCTTTTTTACTTTAACACCTTTTTCTTCATCTTTACCTATTATAGCAACTTCAGCACCTGCTTCTAAAAGTGACTTTGCCATTTCTTTACCAAGCCCACTCGTTCCACCAGTTATAAGTGCAGTTTTACCTTTTAAAGAAAACTTCTCTAAAACTTTCATTTTTTTCTCCTTCTTCTATTCTTTTTCAAAATTATGATATTATAACTATTCTCTCTTTTATACTCAAAATAATCAATCATCTCCTTTATTATTTGTATTCCAAGCCCATAATCTTCATGGGTTATATTTAATGGATTAAAAGGACACCCATCATCTATTATTTCAATTTTAATAGAATTCGGCATATTTTCCCATGTAACTTTGATAATATTGGGTTCATTGTTTTTACAAGTTATTATTGAACTACAAATTTCATCAACTGTTAACATTATTTCCCATGTTTTTTTAAAACTTAATTTTGAAAGTAAACATTTTTTTTGAATAAAACTTGAAATTAACTCTAAACTTCTATAATTTGCCTCAACTATGATATAATCTTTTTCTTTTCCCATTATTCAAAAATTTTACATAAATTTTTTCAATTTCATCAACCATTTTTTCAACTGGAAACAGTTGCATAATTAACTTTTGACCTTCTTTTCCCATTTTAGCAGAAATTTCAGAATTTTCAAGAAGATAGGTAATTTTTTCTTTTAATAATTCAACATCTTCAGGAGGAACAATAAATCCTGTTTTCCAATTTATCACTATTTCCTTTGTTCCATCAATATCAAAAGCAACAACTGGTTTTCCTCCTGCAAGTCCTTGCGCAACTGCTCTTGG
>JBKBIN010000043.1:0-11313 GCA_046296715.1 Candidatus Ratteibacteria bacterium | reverse complement strand
AATCTTATTTTTGGTAAATAAACACCGAGAGATGCGACAACTTTTCGGTCAAAACCAAATACAGGTATACCAATTGCAACAGTATTTTCTTTTTCTATTATCTCAATCCCTTTTTTTCTTATTCTTTCCAATTCTTTTTTCAAATCTTTAAAATTCCTTATATTATTCCATTCTTTCTTTGGATAACCATTCTTTCTTATATATTCTTTAACTTGTTTTTCTGAAATATATGCAAGTAAAATCCTTCCAGTCGCAGTTGAATAACAAGATGCTTTTTTAAATAAATTTAAATTTACATTTAAAATATGGTCTTGGTAATCAACCTGTGCAATTGTATATCTTTCTCCCTTATAAAAAATACCAAGAACAACAGATTCTTTTATTGTTTGTGCAAGTTCTTTCATAACTGGTTCGGAAATTTTTAGAAGGAAATTTTTATTAATAAGAGGAGAAAAAATATTTAAAAATTTCTCTGAAATTTTATATTTTTTTGTTTTATCATCCTTATCTAAATATCCAAGAGAAAATAAAGTTGATAAAAGTGAATGAGTTGTTGATACCTTTAAATTTAATATCTTTGCCACCTGTCCAACACTAAGTCCTTCCTCATTATCTGCTAAAAGTTCTAATATCCTTATTATCTTCTCAATTACTTTTATCTTCATTTTCTATAATGTCGTATTTATTCAATATTATCATAAAAGAAAAATTAGTCAAATTTATATCATTTAATTCTTTTTAATTACGATTGCTAACCCCTTGAAAGACAATCATCCCCACTCAACACCTCGTAGGTGTTATTTGTGGTAGACATTAGTTTAAAAGATGAAGATTGCCTATATTTACATTTTTAAGATATTTTTTTGCAGTTTCATAACATTTAAAAACAGTTTCTTTTGGAGTTATTGGTAAATCGTTCATATAAAATTCAGGATAGAAAATAAGTAAAGAATAAGGTATTTCTGGATTTAAAGTGGATATAAATTTTGCTATTTTTTCAATTTCAATTTCATCTATATATCCTGGGACAAGTAAAGTTGTTGCTGTTAATAAAGGATAATCTGCTTTTTTCAATAATCCACCTATTATTTTAAAATTTTCTAATGTCTTTTTATTTGATAGACCTGTTAAAACAATATTTAGATTCTCATCAAATGCCTTTAAATCAAACTTAATTATCCCTTTACTTTTAAGAGCAATTTCTCCTATTTTTCTAACAAAAATTTCATTTCCGCAACCATTCCATTCAAAACATATTCTTATTTTCCTTTTAATCAGAATCTCTTCAGAAAATTTAATTACAAAAGGTAATTGAGGTTCAGGAGAGCCGCCAAAAAAACAAACACAATAAACATCTTCTCTATCTGCATAATTTATAAGTTGTTCTATTTTTATAATTTTTCCTCTTTCAATAAATTTATGTGAATAATTCTGACAAAAGAGACAATCAAATGAACATCCATAAAAAAATACAGCAAGATTATATTTACCCTTTCCCTCTTTTTCAGCACTACAAAACCATTCAGCACAGCAATTTGTAGGGATTGGATCATAATAAAAATCTAAAACTCCATAATCTGAACTTACTTTACTTTTTAAAACTCCATCTATATTCTCCTTTAAACCACAATATCCTTTTTCATCAACACCAATAACGCACTTATTATCACAAATATTACATTCTATTCCATTTTTAGATTTAGGAACAAAAGGAGAAAGTTTAAAACTTTCTCTTATTTTTTTATGAACCTGTTTGGAAATATTGATTGCTTGTTTTGGGTTTTCTCTTATACATTCAATACATATACCTAAATTTTCTGAAATAAATTTTTCTTTTTTACAAATTTTACAGAAAACCATTTTCAATTTTTCTCAAAAAAACGGGTAACTTTCTCAATTGCTTTTAAAACAAAACTACTTATCTCTTCTCCTATCTTTATTTTCTCTGGTTGAATTCCAATTATATAGATTTCAAGATTCCCTATGAGATTTTTAAAAAGAGGGAGAGAAAAATTATGTGTATTAAAAGTTGTATCCTTGATTTCTTCAATCTTAAAAATTCTAAAATCTCCTATATAAGAATTAAAATCAACAGCATCAATTATCAAGATTAAAGAGGGTTTAAATTTCTTTATAACTCCTATATAGTTTTCAGGTTTATTTTCAGCATCAATTACAAGAATATTCTTGCTTTTAACTTTTTCTTTTAGTTTTTCTGCAACAATACTTCCTGCTGCATCATCTCCTTTTAATCTATTCCCAATTCCAATTATAACTACTCTTTCTCCTTTTTTAATCCTTTCAAGTATTCTATCCATATATTAAAATTTTCTCCTGTTTTTGAAGATAGTTTTATTAATTTTGTTTTTGGTGAAATATTTTTTAAGTCATTTTCAAATTTTTCTAAATTAAAATCAATATAAGGAATTAAATCAATCTTATTCAAAATGCACACATCTGAAACCTTAAACATCAAAGGATATTTTTCAATCTTATCCTCTCCTTCTGTAGTTGAAGAAATAACAATATTTTTTTCAGTCCCTATATCAAATTCTGCAGGACATATAAGATTCCCAACATTTTCAATAAAAAGAATTTCAATTCCTTCAAGATTTATTTCAGAAATCGCTTTTTTTACCATATTTGCATCAAGATGACATCCTCCCCCTGTATTTATCTGAACTACAGAAATATTAAACTTTAAAAATTTTTCAGAATCAACTTTCCCTTCTACATCTCCTTCAATAACTCCAAATCTAAATTCATCTTTTAATATATCAATTGTTTTTTCAATAAAAGTTGTCTTTCCACTACCAGGAGCACCCATAACATTGATACCTAAAATATTATTTTTGCTTAAAATATTTCTTACCTGGTCTGCTATTTTTTCATTTTCAGCAAATATACTTTCTTCTATTCTTATTATTTTTATCATTCTTCTTTCAATCAAGAAAATTTTAATTTGTTTGTTAAACTTCTATTTCAATATCTTCAACAATATATTCTCTCTCAGTAGGTTCTCCTTGTCTTTTTAGTTCAATCCTTGCGCCTCTATATATCTCGTTCCCTTCTGTAAGTGTAGAAAAAATAAAATTTAAATTTTCCTCATCAAGACAACTATATGGATTTATTCTTATATTTATTTTCAAAACTTTTTTTGCCTTATTTTCTTCACAAACCTTTTCAAGTATTTTAATTAAATTATTTACAACAGAAATTTCATGCATCTTTATCTTCAATTAAATCTTTTTCTATTTCTGTCCCTTCAACTGGTCTTACTCCACTGGTTAATGCACCGTAAGATAAAGCATGGGACGCCGTCGGAGAATTTAAAAATAAAAATACGATACACAACAATGCTTTAAGTCCTATACTTGAAAATCCTGTTAATAAAAATGTCCCAAATAAAATTGAACCAGCACCAAATGTTACACATTTTGTTGCTGTTTGAAGTCTGCAGTAAACATCTGGCATGCGGACAAGACCAAGGCATCCAAAAAAAACAAAAGAAAGACCAGTAAAAATTAAAAACCATCCAATAATTTCAATCATCAAACTTCCTCCCTTCAAGAAATTTAGCAAGTGTAAGTGTACTTACAAATCCAAGGATACTCCAAACAATGGCAATGTTCATATAAAAGTCAATCCCTGTAAATAGTGAATAGAAAACACAGTAAATTATTATTACAAGACCAAGTATATCTATTCCAACCATTCTATCTGCTGCAGTGGGTCCTTTTGCTATTCTATAAATACACATAGCAACACATATACCAATAAATATAAAAATAGCATTCATTCAAACACCTCTTTTAAAATTTTTTCCATCAATCCAACTATCTTTTCTTTTTGTTGTTCTTTATCATAAGTATAAATATAAATCCAGTGAATGTAAAGAAATTTATCTGTTATTTTTAATGTAAATGTTCCAGGTGTTAATGTTATTGAATTTGCAAGAATTGTTCTTGCTAAAGGGGACTTTAATTCAATCGGTATTTTAACTATTCCAGGTTTTATTGGTAATCTTGGACTTAATACTCTATATGCCATTAAAAGATTTGCTTTTATCATATACCAGATAAATACAAATATGTATTTAATGAAATAAATATACCTTTTAATTTCAAAAATCCTTCTGTCCAACTTAAACTCCCTTCCGAAAATAAAAGAGACAAAAGTGCACAAAAAAATCCCAGCAATTATATTCAGAAATTCAATATTCCATGTTAAAATCATCCAAACAATAAATGTTAAAATAAAAATTACGAAAAATTCCATTTTACTTCTCCATTATTTGTAAATAAGAAAATTTCTCTAAAACAAAAACTGCCTTATCTATATAAGTTTTTATATTCGGTGTAAAAATAACTCCTCCTAAAAAAATTAAAATGCTCATTAAAATCATAGGCATCAAAAGATTAAAATTAACTTCATTTATCTCTGGATCTTCAACTTTACTGTAAAAAATATTTCTTAGAAGTTTTAAAAAATAACCAAGAGTTATTATTGAAACAACAACTACTATAAAGGCAATTCCGTAATAATGTGCTTTAATTGCTGAAATTATAATTATCATCTTACTCCAAAAACATCCAAAAGGCGGAACACCTGCAATTGAAAACATTCCAATAGAAGCAGTAGCAGCTGTATAAGGCATTTTATCTTCAATCCCTTTTAAATCATCAATCTTTGTTGTTTTATATTTATATTCAATTGCTCCTGAATTCAAAAATAGTAATGATTTTGACAGTGAATGAAATATAAAATGTAAAATCGCTCCAAGATATCCCCAGTATCCACCAATTCCAAAAGCAAGGGCACAATAACCAACCTGACTTATACTTGAATATGCATAAGTTCTCTTTATATCTTTTTGATCAATTGCCATTAAAGAACCAAAAATCATTGAAGCAAGTCCAAGTCCAATTATAATAATTTTGCTGTGATGAAACATAGTAAATATATTTGAAACAATCCTTATTAGTAGATAAAAACCAGTAATTTTAATAAAAAGCCCTGATAAAATTGCAGAAACTGGGGAAGGAGCAAGAGAATGAGCATCAGGAAGCCAGAAATGAAATGGAAAAAGCGCTGTTTTCAAAGCAAATCCACAAATAAATAACCCGAGTATAAACCACAATTGAATTTTATCCATACCTGTAGCAACTTTCACAAAATCAGCGATATTCAAAGTTCCTGTTTTCCCTAAAATTAATCCAATACTTATAAGAATTAAAGTTGAACCAATAAAACCAAGCATTGTATATTTTAAACTTGCTTCAAGTTCTTCTGGTCTTAATCCAAAGGCAACAAGAATGTACGAAGCAATTGATGAAATTTCAAGGAAAACATAAATATTGAAAAAGTCCATACTGATTAAAATTCCATTCAAACCCGAAGAAATAAGAGAGAAAAGGATATAAAAATAACTTGATTTAACATATCTTTCCATATATGTGAGTGAAAACCAGCAGATTAAAGGCAAAATCAGATTTAAAATAAAAAGAAATATATAAGAAAGAGCATCAAGCATAAGAGTAATGCCAATCGGTATTTCCCATCCACCTATATAATAAAGAATATATTGATTATGAAAAACATATTTACCAAGTAAAATCACAGATATTAAAGATAAGATTAAAAAACAAAGACAAGCAATTCCAGAATATCTTTTACTTTTTTTCCATAAGAGCGCAATCAAAAATGCTGAAAGTAAATTCAAAATTACAGGAAAAACAATTAAATTCATCCTTTTAACCTCCTGATTTTTTCAAGGTCAAAACTACCATATTTCTCATAAATCCTTATTGATAAAGATGCCAAGAAACAGATTATTGATAAGTCAATAACAATTGAAGTTAAAACAAGTGCCTGTGGTAATGGATTTACTGCCTTTGAAACAAATTCTTCTATCGCCATCCCAGGAACAATTATAGGAGCAATTCCATTTTTTCTATATCCAATAACAATAAAAAATAGATTGACAGCATACCCAATAATATTGACTCCAATAATCATCTTTATTATATTTCTTTTAACCATCATCGCGTAAATGCCTACAAAAAACATAACTACAATTGCTATATAAACAATCATTTGATATCTTCCTCCTTCTCATAAAATTCAATTTTGTTGCCTTTGTATAATATTCTTGCCATTGAAAGTAAAGTTATCCCGAGGAATAAACTTGTTCCAACTTTAATTCCAATTGCAATATTACTGAATAATAAACTCCCGCCACTCCATAAAGAAAAAAGAGTTCCTTTATCAAAAACATTTAAAAAGAATATCCCCTTTACGAAACCAATCAAAGCAACAGAAATAAATAAAATAGCACCTATATCATGTAAAATATCACTTTTTGTTAAAGAAAGTTTTAAAAATGTCTTTTCCTTTCCATAAGCAAGCAACGAAAGGATAAAACAGGCAGAAATTACAACACCTCCTGGAAAACCTCCTCCTGGAGTTAAATGTCCATAAAATATGATTGAAATCCCAAAAACAAGAATAAACGGACAAACAATTTTACTTATAGTTTTTACTATTTCGCTCATCCCTTTATTCATCTTTTTTCCCTTTTTTTCTTAAAAGAACCATAACTCCAATTATTGCCGTAAAAATAACTGTTGCTTCACCAATTGTATCATATCCACGAAAATCAAGAACTATTGAAGTCACAACATTTGCTGCTTTTAATTTAGTAGGTGCAAGATAAAGATATTTTTCTCCGACTCTCATATTTGAGTTTCCAAATTCAGGAAATATAAAATAAGAAGATGAAACAAATGTGAAAATTGAGATTAAAAATATAAAAATAAAAAATAGTATATAAACCCTTGTAGAAGTCATATCAGCAGTAACATCCCTTCCTGTAATTGCTGAAAGTAAAATTATTAATGCAAGAATTTCAACAACAAGTTGAGTTATTGCGATATCAGGAGCACCAAGAATTAAAAAATAAATACTTAAAAGCATACCAACAGTTCCGAGAGAAACAAGCGAAGATATAAGTTTTTTCGAAAATACAGCAACTATTGAACCAATTATCATCATTAAAAGTATAAAAATATGAAATCCAATATTTATCACCATCTTTTTAACACCTCCATTATAAATATAATTCCTGCAATAATCCATAAAATATACCTTGGTAAAAGTCCATTCTGAAATGACTTAAATTTTTCTGTAACAAAATAAATAAAATCCCTTCCTCTTTTGTAAATTTCATCCCTTACGAAAATTTCAATTTTACTTGAAATTTTACTTGTGAAATTAAATAATCTTTCTGAAATTGAATAAGAATCAAGAATACCTTTTTTCTCAAGTTCATAAAATTTTTTAATTCCATTTATTTGATAGACAGTTTTATAGAAATGAGAACCGTCAAAATCAGTTATAGTAGATGGAAGATACTCTCCACCAACAAAAACATTCTTTTCTTTAAACTTCTTACCCGATTTTGATAAATAGATATATAAGAAAAAAGTAATAAGGATTGAAATGTAGCCCCAAAAACTTACTATATTTATCAGTTTTATATTTAAAGTTTGAATATTCCCTGTAATTGGTGCAAAAATCTTATTTGTTACAAAACCAGGGAAGAATCCAAAAAATAGACATCCAAAAGCAAGGGTACCGAGAGGGATTATAAGAAAAGATGTTTTTTCTGATATTTTTTCCTTTACATTGCCTTTACCAACACCGAGAAAAGAATCATTTAAAACCTTAATAAATGAAGCAAGTGTTAAAGCACTACCAACGAGTGAAATTATCATTGCCAAAATTGAAATGCCTGTTTTTTTCTCAAAAAGTGCCTGACATATTATCCATTTTGAAACAAAACCATTAAAAGGAGGAAGCCCTGAAATTGAAAAAGAAGCAATTGAAAAAGTTAGAAATGTAAATGGCAATATTGAAGAAAAACCACCATATTTTTCAAGTTCCCTTGAGCCTGTTAATCTTATTAAAACACCACTCCCAAGGAATAAAAGCGATTTAAAAAGTGCATGATTTAATAGATGATAAAGAGCTCCAAGAAGTCCTATTGATGTTCCAGTTGCAATACCAAGAAAAATATATCCAATTTGGCTAATACTATGGTATGCAAGCAATCTTTTAATGTCATGTTGTATTAAAGCCAGTAAAACACCTGATAAAAGAGTTATCATTCCGATTATAACCATAATATTTTCCCATACTATAGACCAGTTTGGTTGAAAAATTACAAAATAAAATTTTATAAAAGCATATATACCTATTTTACTCATAGTCCCAGAAAAAATTGTACTTATTGGAGTTGGTGCTGCTGAATATGTTTCAGGAAGCCAACTATTTAAAGGGAATAATCCACTTTTAACTCCAGCACCAATAAAAATTGATAAAAATAAAATATGCTTCAATAAATCTGAATTTTCAGCAAAAGTTATTCCAATTATTCCAAATAGAAGAAAAATGCTTCCAGTTCCAGTCATAATAATGTATTTAATTGAAGAATTTTTTGCCTCATCTGTGTTTTCATAAAGAACAAGGAAGAAACTTGAAATTGTCATAATCTCCCAAAAGATATAAAAAATTATTAATGAACTTGATAAAACAACTCCTATCATAGAACCAACAAAAATGAAAAATAAACTATCATAAACAAAATTTACAGAAGGATTATACCATTGAGAATACACAATAGATAAAAAACTTATACTTGAAATTAAAATTGCAAAAAACATACTTAACTTTTCCCATTGGCTAAATAAAGGTAAATAACCCTCAAAAATATAAATAGATGAAATTAATACAAACGAAATACTAATTATTGAAATATATTTTCTAAAGTTTCTGCTAAGTTTAAAAAATAAAATATTCAGAATAGAAAAACCATAACAAACAAAAACAGGGAAAAAAATCTTAATATCCAAAAGCACCTCCTTCTAAAAAAAGAAAGATTATACCTGCTAAAAGAGAAAAAATACCTAATAAAACAACTACCAAATTCATTATTTCAATGTTCTCTAACTCCATATTTATATTAATATTTTCCCTTATAAAAACAAATTTGAATGTTCTCCATAGATAAAGAAGAGTTAGTATAGAACTAATACATAATAAAAATCCAACAAGAAACAATTTATTTTCAAAACTACCTGCAATTACATCTAATTTACCAAAAAAGCCCAAAAAAGGAGGAATACCAATCACAGAAAGCATAGAGAGAAAATATCCAACTGTAATTTGAGGCATTTTTTTCATAATACTGCCCATTTTCGTTATATCCTTTGTCTCAAAAACTTTTTCCATAACTCCTGCTGTTAAAAACAAACCACATTTACCAAGAGCATGCGCAAGATAAAAAACTAAAATACCTCTTATTGCTCTTTCATTTAATAATAAAACCCCTGTTATTAAAAAACCAAGTTGACTCACAGTAGAATATGCAAGTATTTTCTTAAAGTCCTTTTCAATTAATGCAACAAAACCTGCTATTAAACTACTAATTAATGCAAGATAAATAGCCCAAATTATATTCCCTTCAACTGACAATGTCTTCCAGAATAATCTTAAAAGCCCATAAATTCCTATTTTAACAAGAACCGCAGCATGTAAAAAGGCAGTTACTGGAGTTGGTGCAACTGAAGCTTCTGGAAGCCATATATGTAATGGAAAAGTTGCTGATTTCGTTATAACTCCAATAAAAAACAACAAAAAAACAAACCAAGGGACAGAAAAACCTACCATTTTTGAAAGATAGAAAGTTCCTGTAAGAGAATATATAAATGCAAAAGATAAAAACATAATTCCTGCTCCGCCTCCTGTTACCATAAATGCCTTATCTGCTTTTAAAAGATGTTCACTTACTTTATATGTTCCAATTAATCTATAAGAACAAAGACCTGCGATTTCCCAGAAAAAATAAAGAGATAATAAATTATCTGAAAAAATAACTCCAAGCATACTTCCAAGAAAAAACAAAGCCCAAAAACTAAAAAAACTTTTCTCTTTTTCATTTTTAAAATATCCTAAAGAATAAATAAATATTAAAAGAGCAACAAATGTAGATGTAGTAGCAAATAAGAAACTTAAATCATCATATAAAAATGAAATCCCTAAAAATTCAAAGTTTGTTTTTAAGCATCCAGGGAGTGAAAGTATAAAAATAAAATCCAAAAATGTAATTAAAATTGCAACATAAAGAGAATATTTCTTTTTAAAAACTTTTATCAAAAAAGCAAATAAAAAAGTCAAAATAATAATTATAAATATCATTTTATCCTTACTTTGTGAAAATTTTCACAAATTTATTTTTTAATAATACACTATAAAAATTTTTTGTCAAATTTTTGTTATGTTACTTATGAACCGTATTTAAAGTTGATAAATGGCTTTAAATAAAACTGCACGCTCTTGGTAAAAACGGAAATAGTAAATATCTCCGGTTTCAGTGATAAACCATTTGTTAGTTAAATACTGAGGGAACTCTATCTTTGTTTGAAATTCCCCCTTACTATTATATCGCCATACTTCATAATATCCTTCTGCTTTACAATGAGTAAATTCTCCAGGTTGTTTGGGTAATTCTTTTTCAGGTATTCTTCCTACAAGATAAAACTTCCAAAGATAGGTAACAGGTTATATAATTAAGAGAAAAAGAATTTTTTATTTTAAATGGAGGTGGAATATGACAGATAGAGAAAGACAGATAAAAATGAGATTAGGTTGGTTTAGGCATAAAGAAGAGATAAAAGGAAATGTAGCAAAGACATGTAGGTATTTTGGGATAAGTAGAAAGACATATTATAAATGGTATAACAGGTATTTAAAAGAAGGCAAAGAAGGATTGGTAGAACATTCAAGAAGACCTAATCATTGCCCAAAAACAACACAACCAGAAGTAATAGAAAAAATTGTATATTTAAGGACTAATTATCATTTTGGACCAACAAGAATAAAGATGTATTTAGAAAGGTATCATTGTATCAAAATTAATAGTGCAACTATCTGGAAAGTCATAAAAAGATTAAATATGAACCGATTACCTTATAAGTGAGAAAGACGATCAGAAAAATTCAATTGACTTTATTGATTATGTTATTTCAAAGTTGCCATTTAAGATACAGACAGTTCAAACAGACAATGGTTCAGAATTTGGTATACAATTTCACTGGCACTTGGTAGATAAAGGAATAAGACACATATATATAAGACCAAAAAGACCAAGATTAAATGGGAAAGTTGAAAGATCTGGTAGAATAGATGAAGAAGAGTTTTACAGAATGTTAAAAGGTGTTATAATAAATGATATGGAGATATTAAATGAGAGAT
>JBKBIN010000042.1:0-11321 GCA_046296715.1 Candidatus Ratteibacteria bacterium | reverse complement strand
AACTGAATGGAAAGTAATTGGTATATTTTTAAAATAAGGATTTCCATATATTGAATTTAAATCTTTATTTGTATTTTTCTTATATTCTTCAAACTGATTTGCTTTGTACCATTTGCCAGACGCTGCAATAGTTGTTGGATTTTCTATTTTTCCATTCCAGAAAATGTTAAAATCACCATCATATTCATTAAGATTTATTCCATATATTGCGCCAGGATTTCCATTTACAAAAATATTCCCTTTGACTTCATATTCTTTCCCTGTAAAAGAAATACTTCCATATCTTGAAAAAAATACAGTATTGAAAACCATTTTTAATTTATCTGTATTTTGATGACCAAAAATTAGAGAATAAGCTCCTGAACCGATTATTAAATTATTTTTTAGTTCAGTATTATATGTTTCTTCCATCATTATTGATTGACCACCACATAAAAGTAGATTATTTTCAATCTTTAAATTCTTAACATTTCTATAAGTTTGAATATTATCAGGATGTCCAAAAAGAATATGATGATGAATATAATTCCCTATCACATTTATATCTTCACTATTCCATGAAACTATAAGTCCATCATTGTTATTAAAGGCAATTTCATTATTTAAAACTTCTATCTTTTTGGAACCTCCTATACTTATTCCATTTCCATTAAAAATAACAATATTTTTTTCAATTAAAACATTTTTACTTCCATTTACAGAAATTCCAACATGTTTATTATTATAGATGATGCAATTTTTAATCTTTATGTTTTCACTTTTACTGACATAGATACCATATGTTTCTCCTCCGCATATTTCAAGACCCTCAATTTCAAAATTTTTTACATTTCCTATGTTTATCACCCTATCTTTATCAGTGGTTTCAATAAAATTTAGGTCATCCTCTTTTTCAGGCCAAAAATATATAGCAAATTTATCTTTATCTTTTTCAATTGCCCATTCATTTTGAGAGTTGATAAAATTTTTATTATGTTGAAGATAAAATAAATCCTTGTTTGTTATTTTCAGATATTGCTGTTTTGGAATTTCAATAAATCCTTCATCTGAATTAAAATTTAAAACAGAACAAGTAAAAAAAGTATTTGCATTTGAATTTAAGATTCTCAATTCAAAATTTTTTATATCTTTTAATCCCTTTAAATCAGAATTATAAATTTTAAAACTATTTTCACCTTCCTCATACTTTTCTACTTTTAGCCATATTTTTTCTGGATATCTGCTTATTTCAAGTCTTCTATTTTTTAAAAATAATTCATCTACCATCTTATCTATATATGCCACATAAATCTCTTTTTCAAATTTTTTCCATCCATCAATTTTTCTACAACCAGATATAATAACTCTTCCAATACCTTTTGTTTTAACTCCTGATTTGCCTTGAATTGTTTCAAAATATACTCCTTCTTTTATTAAAATTTCATCTCCCTCTTTTGCAATTTTTATGGCATCAGATATCTTTTTAAATGGATATTCTTTTGAACCTGTTTGTTCAATTTTCTGGGAATTACAGTCAACCCATATTGTTTCAGAAAATATTGTAAAAATAAAGGATAAAAAAATAAAAATAGAATTTTTAAACATTTTTACCTCCTTATATTTTAGTAATGTTTTTTTCTAAATTCTCTTGGCGAAACTCCTTTAATTTTTTTAAAAATTCTTGAGAAATAATTAAAATCATAAAATCCACACATTCCAGCAATTTTTGAAATTGGGTTTTTTGTTTCAATTAATAGTTTTGATGCATATTCAATCTTTTTAATGTTCATATATCTTACAAAACTCACACCAAATACTTCCCTTATTATCTTTCTTATATAACTAACTGAAAGTCCAAGTAGTTCTCCCAATTTTTTAATTTCAATTTTATTCCCAACATTTCTATCGATGTAATTCTCAATTTTTTTAATGTATTCCATCTTTTTAGAAAATTTCTTTGTCTCCAATGATTCAAAAAACATATTAAAAATTTTAAAAAAGAATCTAAGGTCAGGTTTTCCATCTATTATTGAAGGGATCAATCTTTTAACTATTTCAATATTTTCTCTTTTGCCTTTGTAAAAATATGGTTTCTTAAAAAAAATTTTTAATTTTTCATCCTCTTTCCTATGGGAAACATCAAATCTAATTGAAAGAATTTCAGATGGTTTTTTGGAATTTGATTTAAAAAAATGGACTATTTTTTTAGGGATTAAAACAAAAGTACCTGGAGTTATTTTATATTTTCTATTTTCAATATATTCAATTCCTTCACCTGAAAGAAAAAAAAGTAGTTGGTTTTCTTCATGAAAATGTGGTGTCTCTATACCTTTCTCAAAACTCAAATGAATAAATTTAATCTCAATATTTGGTTTAATATCTAACATTTTATATATTTTGATATTTGTTCTTTAATCTTTTCTACCGCATCCCTTATTAAACAACTATTTGATTCATGACCACCTTCTGAAATTATTTTATTAGTTGCTATATATCCAATATAGTCATTTGTATAACCTGCAATAATTGTTATTGGGAATTTAGATAATCTTTTAATTTCAAGTCCTATTTCAACAACTGGTTCTCCTGGTAAAGTAATTAACAAAATTTTATCGTTTATTTTCAATATTTGGATTTCTGTTTCAATTGTCCCAGAATTATCTTTCTTTATAAATTCAAATTTTTCCCTCTCAAAATCAAATTCATTTAGAGAAAACTTTTCAAAATTTTTAATATTCTCTAAAATTTTATTCCCTATTTTTTCACCTGTATTCTTTGCAATTTCAAAATCGTCAGTAATGCAAACTTTTGGATTTATATCACCTGAAGCACCTGTAATGTAAACAATATTTTCAAGGTTGAGATTTCTTTCAAGAAAATTTCTTAAATAACCAACAAAGTCAGCACTTGCATAATAATTAGAAGGACCAAGAACAACAGGATGACAGGAATAATTAACAATCATACTTTTTAAAGTTTCATCTGATCTGAAAAATCCCAAACATATTACTTCTTTATCAACAATTCCAGTATGCTTTCCTTCAATATCTTGCCACTCATTTATGCACTTTCCATTAATAACAACTCTTCTATTATGTGAAATATCAATTTCTGTTTTTAAAATTCTCAATTCAACATCTTGAAAATTATTAAAACCTCTTTCAATTCCAATTTTTATTTTATTTTCTATTTCGCTCAAAAATATTTCATCTTTCCATCTTCCTTCTAAACTGCATCCACTTGAATGAGTATGTGTGCAGGAAAGAATTATATTATCAAATGGTATTTTAAAATTTTTTTCAATCCATTCCCTTATTTTATTTGTAAAAGAAAGATTTATCCCAAGTATATCAATTGAAATTAGACATCCTATTTTTCCATTTTCTTTTAAGATTAATCCATTTACTTCAATATCTCCTTTATTCCCTTTACAAAATCTTATTTCTGTATTTGGATATCCTATTAATCTACTTCCTTCTTTTATTTCAATTTTTTCTTTAAAAGTTCCTATTTTCATTTTCTGCTTCCTCTATCAAATACATTGCAATCCTTTGTCCAATTTTTCTGTAATCACTTTCTTCCATTAAAATATCATTGCATATACTATAAGGTGTTTCAAGAGAAAGAGCAGGAATTTTAAGATTTTCTCTGATAAAATCTGTAAAATGAGGTGTTTCCCATCTACTTTTATAATTAATTGACCTTACAGGATCTTTTGACATATAATCTCCAATTTTTTTTGAAATTTTTTCAGCAATTTCTTTTTCTATTTTATGAATTTTTTTATCTTTTTTAAATTGAGTTATAAAAAAATAAGTCCCATCTTTTTCACTTGCACCAGGAGCATGGAGGTCAATTGCTAAAAATGGTATGCATCTTTCTTTCCATCTTACTATGTCTCTCTGAATAGCAAGTGTTTCATGTCTCATCGGAGGAAAACCCCAGGCACGATTTAAATCATAAGGAAAATTATCCTTACCATAAAATCCATTTTCAATACCATCAATATTTGAAAGAGGAACTGCCCAGACAACTAAATTTTTATACTCAATTTCTGCAAGATATCTTAAAAATCCATCTAAAACCCAACTTCCAGGTGTCTCTCCAGAATGTTGTCTTGCTATTAGATATACTCCTTTTTTTTCAGGACCATTATAAATATTGCTTAACCTTATAATTTCTCTTTCTTCCTGGCTTACCCCAATTACATCTTTTTTCCAGTAACCATTTGTATCTTTTAAAAGTTTTTCAATTTCTTCTTTTCCATATGGATAACATAATGCAATTTCAAATAAATCTTTTTCAATAACTATCTTCCATATTACAGATTTTCTCCCATCATCAAAATTTATAATTTCTGGCTTTGGCAATCTTTTCCATTTACTTCCTTTAAATTTTATAACAGGTCTTAAATTTTCTGGCATCCCTCCACCTAACATATTATAGGAATGTTTAAGAACAATCTTTATTTTTTTGATATTTGAAACTTTAACTTTGAAGTAAAACCACAGGCATTCAGGACCACCCTTAGGAGAGGGAGAAAAACTTAAAACTGGCAAATCTTTATATTCTATTGAAACATCACATACATTGCTTTGAGGGAAATTTTTAATAACTTCAATTTTTTTCATCTTAAAATTTTAAAATGTTCTTTACTATAATTTTAAACCTTTCAATAGAATATGAAAAGAATTTTTTGTAAGATGAGCAGAAATAATCAACACCATTCATACTATTTTCTTTTACATACCTATGCCATAAACACCCATTATTACATATAAAATTCCATTCACATTCTTTACATTTATCCGTTCCAATCTCCTTTATTTCTCCAAATTTTTTCAATTTTTCATATATTTTGTCAAGTTCATCTTTAAAGATATTTCCAAGTTTAAAATCAGGCATAACAAAAAAATCACAAGGATAAACATCTCCATTGTGTTCTATAACAAGATATTCACCACATCTCTTTTTAAATGTACAATTTGATGGTTCAAATCCAGATAAAACTTCAATTATATTATCAAATAACCTAATTGATAAAAAAGGAGAACCATCATTCCACCATAGTTCAAAAATCTTAATTAAAAAATTTTTATAAGTTTCTGGAGTTATAGAAAAATCACTTATCTTATTATTTTTTCTATCTATCGCAGGTATAAACTGTAAATATTGAAAATTGTTGTTAACAAAAAAATTAAAGATTTTTTCTGGAAATTTTCCTGTATGTTCTCCAATTGTAGATAAAATATTAAATTGAACATTACTTTTTTTTAAAAGATTTATAACCTCCATTACCTTTTTATATGTCTTCCTTCCGTCTTTATATCTCCTGTAGAAATTATGAATTTCTTCAGGACCATCCAAACTTATACCAACAAAAATTTTATATTTCAAAAAAAATTCAATCCATCCCTCATCTATTAAAATTCCATTTGTTTGTATTGCATTCCCAACAATCTGTCCACTTTTACCATATTTTTTCTGAAAATCAATAACCTTATAATAAAAATCAATTCCGCATAAAAGAGGTTCTCCTCCTTGCCAGCAGAAATATAAATTTTTGCCTTCTGAATATTCAATAAATTTCTTTATAAAAAATTCAAGAGTATTTAAATTCATAATCTTACCTTCTGGATATATTGATTTTGTTTTTTTATAAAAGCAGTAGGAACAGTCAAGATTACAGAGATAGGAAGATGGTTTAATCAATAATTCAATTTTATCCATTTTTTTCTGGTAATTTTGCTTTTGTCTCTTTGATATAACTCCATAGTATTTCCTCAAGAATTTTGAATTCTCTGGGATTTTTATTTATAAGGTCATTTTTTTCTTCTATATCTTCGTTCAAATTGAAAATCAAATATTTCTCATATTCATAAGAATAAATAAGTTTCCATCCATCATAAATAACTGCAGAAGATGGAGTTCCTCCCTGATTTCCATAATGAGGCCAATGAAAGAATAAACTCCTTTTTAAATTTTGTCCTTTTAAAGCAGGTAAAATACTTATTCCATCTTTATGTTGTTCAGGTATTTGAGGTAGTTTTAGTATATCAAGTATTGTTGGATAAAAATCAGTTGAAATAACTGGAAAATCAGATTTCTTAATATTTATCTTAGGTATTTTCATTATTAAAGAAACCCTAATTCCGCCTTGTTCAATCCATCCTTTTCCTTCCCTTAAAGGAAGATTGCAAGTCGGAGAACCTTCAGCAGTTGAAAGACCACCATTATCAGAAGTAAAAATAATTATTGTATTTTCATATTTACCAGTTTCTTTCAAAGCATTTATAACTTTTCCAATATTTTCATCAAGATTTTCTATCATCCCAGCATATACAGGGTCTGATTGAACAATTCTTCTTATAACTTTTAAGTGTTTTTTATGTTCACAGGGAAAATTTTCTCCTTCTATAAATAGATTTAATTTATCAAGACCAAGTTTTTTTACTTTTTCTTTATATTTTTCTACATATCTTTCAGGGACTTGAATTGGTATATGGACAGCATAATGGGATAGAAATAAAAAAAATGGTTGTTCTGTTTCTTTTATTATTTTTATGGCTTCTTCTGTTAATCTATCTGTTAAATATTCTCCTTCTGGTCCATCTTCTAAAGTGGGTATTTTATAGGGAGAGAAATAACCATATCTTGGCATTCCCCATCCACAACCTCCTATATTTCTATCGTATCCATGATTGTCTGGAAAAAATGGTTGACCTCCAAGGTGCCATTTTCCTATGTAGTATGTCTTATATCCAAATTCTTTAAGATAACTTGCAACTGTTTTTTCTTCTAAAGGTAAATATTCAAGATTTTCAGGTGGTTTTAATTTTCCTCTATCTTTTCCTCCTATGTAATTTGTTATACCAATTCTTGCAGGATATTTACCTGTTTGAATACTTGCTCTTGTTGGTGAACAGACAGGACTTGATGCATAAGCATTGGTAAAAATAATTCCATCTTCAGCAAGTTTATCTATATTTGGTGTTTCATAAAATTCACTTCCATATATACTTAAATCTTTCCATCCAAGGTCATCAATTAAAATAAAAAGAAGATTATATTTTTTCATTCTATTGATGAAGAAGCAAGTTCATATTCTCCCTGTATTCCTTTTATAGTTTTTGCTTTTTTTTCAAAAAATACTGTTCCAAATTCTTTTAAAAGTTCCTTTGCAATTTCTTGGTTTTTATCAATTAAATTTTTTGTTTCTTTTGGATCTTCTTTAATATTGAAAAGATAATCCACCTCATCTTCAGGTGTTAAAATCAAACTCCATTCTTTATTTCTTACACATCTATATATACCATTTTTGTATCCAGAAATTACAGCATTTCTATGGTTATCTTTATCTCCCTTAATTATGGAAAAGAAACTTTTTCCAGCAAGTGGAATATTATTATTTTCAAAGCCAAGTATTTCAAATATAGTAGGCAAAACATCGGGGAACTGAATTAATGCATCAATTTCCCCTTTGTAAAGTTCTTCTGGAAATTTCATTATAAATGGAACTTTTAATAACTCACTATACATTCTATCAGAACCTTTTAGAAATTTTCCATGGTCACAGAGAGGATGTCCATGGTCAGCAGTTAAAATAATTAAAGAGTCCTCATAAAAATCCATTCTTTCAAGTTCATCAAATAAAAATCCAAGACAATAATCAACAAAACTAACTTCACCTGCATAAAGTCCTCTTATAAAATCAATTTCTTCCTTTGTAGCCCATTTTTCAGCAGGTCCACCCATAGGCATAATTAATCTTTTCCCTTTATAATTTTTGGAAGTGTAAGTATCAAATCTTTTAGGTGGATCCCATGGCTCATGTGGTTCAAAAGAATCAATCCATAAAAATATTTTCTTATTTGTCTTTCTTGCCTTCTTTAAAAAATCAATACTTTTTTCAACAACCTGCATTGTAAACCAGTTTTTTTCATCCATATCATCTGTGTTTGCAAGAAATTGTAAGACCCTTTTTCTCCATTCATCTGTATAATTCTCATTCACATAGTCATCAAGATTTCTCTTGGTCACAGGAACTTTATATGGATCATATTCCTGTCCTCTTATCCATTCATAAATACTAAATCCTCTATGGTAATTCATCCCATGTTTTCTATAATGATAGGTATCTGTGATAAATCCTGAAATATAACCTTCTCTATTTAGAATTTCTGCAATTGTTAAATCATAATCAGTTAAAGGACACCATGGTCTATATGGTAATGAATAAAATCCAGTCATAAGTTCATATCTAACAGGAATTGTTGGAAGACCCGATGGATAAACATTTTCAAAAATAACTGAATTTTCAGCAAACTTATCTATATTTGGTGTCTTACAACTTTTAATGTTTTCAAAAACTTTCTTCCCTTTATTATAAACACTTACATGGTCTTGCCTCAAACTATCAATCATAATAAAAATTAGATTCATTTTGCCTCCTTTTTAATTTATAAATATCCTAACATAATTTTTGCAACAAAATTTAAAAATCTTAATTCTCATCAGTTACATCTCCTTTCAATTTTATCTCCAGCGGTTTTTTTCTTACTTTTTCTCTTACATTTCTTTTTATTTCCTTTAAATTTCTTTTTAAAAATTTTACTTTTGTCTCCTTTAGAAATTCATGTAAAATTCTTCCTTCATTATGAAAAGGTGTTCTTATGTTCAAAATTTTACAGAGAGTTGGGACTATATCTGTTGTGCAGAATTTAAACTGTTGTTCCTTTGGTATTTTTAATCCTTTCTTAATTAATGGACCAGATATAAATAAAGCACCCATCACAGAAGTGAAATCTGTTTCATAGGTTGGTATCATTGGGCCATGGTTTCCTCCATTACAGGGAAAAATTACTCTTTTCTCATTCATTTTTAAAACTTCTTCACCTGACCATCTATAACCACCTGAATAACAGAAAACAATATCACCGATATATTTACCCCACAATCCAACAATAGGTGCTTCCTCTTTAGAAAGAACAAAAGAAAAGATATGTTTGCCTGTTTCAGGGTCCTTAAGGTCTTTCATGAGTTCTATAATTTCATCTCTTAATTTTTTATATTCTTCCTTTTCTACAATTCCATTTTTTTCTCTGCCTTTTAAATTTATCCAGATATGGTTTTGATTTATATAGATCTTACTTTTAGCCCAGTCAATATTATTTCCGTCAGATGTCTTTTCAAGATAACCAAAAGGTAAAAAGTAATTTATTAAAGAAACAGCTTTTTTATTTGCTGGCATTCCATGGTCAGAAACTACAACAAAAATAGTTTTTTTATCATCAAATTTTTTGAGAAATCCGCCTACAAATTTATCAGCAAGTTTATAGAATTTTTTAACAATTTCCATGTATTTATATGCATTTTTTTGATCGTAAAAAGAAGATTCTGGGTCTAATCTCCATATAAATTCATGTCCTACACAATCAAGAATATGCCAATGACAGACAAAAAGAGTATAATCATTTTCTTCAATAAAAAATTTAGCAACATCTGACCACCAGTTTATTTCCATTTCAACAAGTTCTTCAAAAGTTTTCCAATCTATGAGATTATTTTTAAATAAATAGAATGAACGGCTTGAATTTATATATGGTCCAAACTTTTTATTTACTTCTTTTCCAATTTTTTTATCACTACAAATTGAACCATCTGAAGGGAAGGCATCTGTTCTGTAAAGTTTTAAAAATTTTCCATCTTCTGAAAGTTCAATTAGTTTAAAACGAAATGAACCCTTTTTATATTTATTTGAATTACTAATTTTAAATTTTTCTTCAATCCAATCACTCCACTTTCCCTTTTTTAATTCAACTACTTTCTTTTTATAATCTTTTTCTTTACAGATTAAAATCCTATCATATCCCTTTTTTGAAGAGACAACAAGACCAAAATAATCTATTTTTTCAACCTCTAAATCTGTTGGAACTATTTCAATTTGAAATTCAAGAAAGTTTTTATCATCAAAAGGTAGGTTTTTCCAGTTTTTTGCAGGACTAAGATTTATAAAAAAACCTTCATTAAATTCTTGATCATTGTGATAAACAGTTGGTTCTGCAATATCAATAAGTGAATGAGTAGGAGCAGCAATAAAATCAATAAAAACAACATTCTTTTTTGTTGGTGGATACCCTGGGTAATTCAAAATAGCAGTTTTTTGACCTTTTTCTGACAGTGTTTCCCAAATATATTCACTTTCACATATTCCTGAAGTAAAAGCAGAATTTCCATAAGTTTTAAAAACAACTTCATTTTCTCTATGTGTTCCCCATATAACAATTGAATGAGTTCCAGGAGTTGCTCCTGTAACGATTGTTTGCCAGTTTGTAGGTGTTTGTGCTGGAATTACTGGTCTTATTCTTGTAAAAACTCCATTTTTTGCAAGTTTTTTGAAATTTGGTAAGATATCTTCATTCATAAATCTTTCAACTAAATTTGGAACAAGGGCATCAAGCCCTAAAATAACAACCTTTAATTTCATTTATGCTCTCCTTTCACAAATTTTAAAAAAGTTTTAAAATAAATTTTATCACAAAAAGAAAGGAGTAAAAATGGAAAAATTTGAGGAAAAACTTGTTGAACTTGCAAAAAAGATAATAGATAATCAGAAAGCAAGAATTATAATTGAGCCATATAAAAGGGAAAAAGGATACTGGTTTGGAGGAGGGAAGATAAGAAAGGATAAAGAAGGGAACTTGGTAATAACAGGGAGATACAGAAACTTTGGAGATAGTAGATATGGGACTGGACTTGGTGAAAGGGGACTTGAACTTGCAATATTTATTTCTGAAGATAAGGGAAAGACATTTAAAAAAATAAAGTCATTCACAAAAAAGGATCTTAAAGTTGGAGAAAAAGAAGTTTTATCAATTGAAGGTTCTTCAATATATTTTAGTGATAAGGTTGAATTATATGTTTCAACTGAGAAAAAAAGGAATTATTCAAAAGGTTTTGAAAAATATCAAAAGGAGGGAACAGGCGTTTGGGAAATTGATCTATTAACTGGAGAAGATTTAGAAAGTTTAAGTCCTGAAAATATAAGAAATGTTTTAGTTTCAGAAGACCCTGAAAATCTTCATATTAAAGACCCTGTTGTATTTGACTTGAATAATAAAACATATATGATTTTCTGTCAGCACTCATTCTGTTGGACATGTTCATATTCAGGACTTGCATTAAAAGAGGATAGTAATTTTAGAATAATTTCAAAAGACATTTTACCAAAAGGTTATACTTGGGATGTTGCAGTTACAAGAATAACTGATAGATTACCTGTTCCAAAAATTGGAATTTTTAAAGATTTACCTGATATTTCCCTTTATTTCTATGATGGTGCT
>JBKBIN010000041.1:0-12001 GCA_046296715.1 Candidatus Ratteibacteria bacterium | reverse complement strand
GCAAAGTATATATTATTTATTTAACAAATGGTGACCATAATCAATTGCCTTACAGAGTTTATGAAAAAAAGATTATTTTAAATCCGATTGACTATATCAAACTTGGTGAAATAAGAAGAAAAGAATCAACAAAGGCAACAGAAATTTTAGGAATTCCTAAAAAAAATTTAATATTTTTAGGTTATCCAGATTTTGGAACTCTGAAAATCTGGGAAAATTATTGGGGAGAAAATAAGAAACCTTATAGGAGTTTTTTAACAAGAACAAGTTATGTCCCTTATAAGGAAAATTATTCTTTTGGAAAACCATATATAGGTGAAAGTATTTTAACTGATATTGAAAAGATACTTGAAGATATAAAACCAACAAAGATATTTGTAAGTTCACCTTATGATACTAATGTTGACCATAGAGCACTTTATAATTTTATTAGGGCGGCAATTTTAGAGCAAGAAATAAAACCAGAAATTTTTATTAATCCATTTTAAAAATTATCCAGGTAAATCAGAAAAATTAATTTTACCTGATATTTTCTCTAATTTTGAAATTTACAATATTTTCTTGATGAAAAAGAAAAAGGAAATAAAAAAGTTGCCTTGAAATGTTTTAAATCTCAGACAATATTTAAAAAAAACTGGTTTTATTCTTTTGTTAAAAGCAATAAAATTTTTTATAAAGAAAATGATTTGAAATTAAAAAGTAATATTAATTATGGAGAGTGAAAAAGAAGCAGAATATAATGAATATAAAAATATTTCCTTTACCATTTTATGTAAACTTAAAAAATAAAAGAGAGTTTTTAGAAGTTGAGTTTATACATAAAAAGAAAACAATTCTACTTACCTATTATGTTTTTTATTCTCCTTTCCTTTTAAGAAACAAATTGAGTTTTCAAAAATACCCAAAATAAAAATAAATTTGAAAAAAGAAAATGAAATTTTGACTTCTTTAAATTATTTAACACCTACAAATCAACTTAAGTATGAAAAATTAAAAGATAAATTTAATTTCAAAATAAAATACGAGGATATAAATTATCCTGAGTACCTATTTTTCTCAGCAAATATAAAAATTGGTAATATAAAATTATGATTTTATTCCTTGGGAGGTTATAAAGATTGAATATTAAATATACAACTTTTAGGTATTTAAAGAAAGAATGGAATAGAGAACAAAATATTCTAAAAGATAGACCGTTGAATATTGCTATGTCTTTATCCACTGGTATTTTTATTGATTTTACTCCTACTATTGGATTTCAAACAATTTTATGTTATTTATTTTCAAAATTGTTCAATTTAAGTTTTATAGTTACATTTATTGGAAGTTCAATACCAACAGGTATTCCTTATCAAATACCTTTTACATATTATCTTTGTTATAAAATAGGAACAATTCTTTTAAGGACGAAAATGGATTTTTCAATAAATGATTTTAAAACTATAAAGAATTTTTTATATTATTCAGTTATTAAAATTGGTAGGCCTTTAATTATTGGATGTTTTTTCTGTGCTTTTTGGTCAGCGATTTTAACTTTTTTAATTACATATATTTTGTTGATAAGATTCAAAAAATGAAAAAGATAAGAAATTTTAATGTTTTTCTTGGCGTTTTATGGGAATGGATATTACTTCCTATATTGTTTTATTTTTTTTTACCAAAAGATGAAAAATATTTTTTCTTATTTCCAGAAAGTATATTTATACGGATTTTGGTATTTTTAATTTATTTACTTTATGGTTTATATTTTACATTCCATTCATGTTGGGCACTTCATAGAATTGGAAAGGGGACCATATTACCAAATGATCCACCTGAAAAACTTGTAAAAGATAGTGTTTATAGTTTTTGTAGGAACCCTATGTATCTGGGATATTCTTTCTTATTTTTTGCTTTTGGTTTTCTAATGAGGAATATTTCCTTTTTATTTCTTTCAGTTGGTGTGGTAATTTTTATTTATATTTATTCAAAATTAATTGAGGAAAAAGTTCTTTTAAAAAGATTTGGAAACGAATATTTAGTTTATAAAAGCCAAACCCCATTTATTATTTCATTTGTAAGACATAAAAATATTTTTTATACTTTTTCAACTTTTTTATTTTTAGTTATTTTGTCCTTAGTGATAAGAAGTGCTCTTGTGTTAATTATAGTGGATTTATTATCAAAGAAGAAGTAAAATATTTATTTGAAAGGGAATAGAGATGAGTGAAAAAAAACTTTTAGAAGAAGAAATATATGGTATATTAAAAGATGGTTTAGAAAAAAAAGAATTTAAAGGGAAAAAAGTAATAGTGATAATTCCAGATAATACAAGGTCAGGTCCTACTTCCTTTTTTTTCAAAACAATAATTGATATTTTATATAAAAAAGTTAAAAAACTTGATTTTTTGATTGCTCTTGGAACACATCCTTTGATGCCAGAGGAGAAAATAAAAAGTTTTCTTAGTATAAAGGATGAATTGAAATTTGTAAATATATATCAACATCAATGGAATAATTCTAAAAATCTAAAACTGACTGGAATTATAAAAAAAGAGATTGTTGAAAATATAACCAATGGTTTAATGAAGGAGGATATTGAAATTAAAGTCAATTCTTTAATTTTTGATTATGATGAGATAATAATTTATGGTCCAGTTTTTCCTCATGAAGTAGTTGGTTTTTCTGGTGGTTATAAGTATTTCTTTCCAGGTATATCAGGACCTGAATTCTTAAATAAATTTCATTGGCTTGGTGCTTTAATAACAAATCCCAAAATAAATGGTTTTAAAAATACACCTGTTAGAAAACTTATAAATATTGCGACTGAATTTATTAAACTTCCTAAAACTCTGATTTGTAGTGTTATAAAAGATAAAAAGGTTTTTGGTCTCTTTGTTGGGGGAGTAGAGGCATGGGAAAAAGCAGCAGATTTATCAAGTCAGATTAATATAGAATATGTGGATAGATGTTTCAAATTAGTTATTTCTATTTCACCAGAAATGTATGATGATATTTGGACAGCAGGAAAATGTATGTATAAACTTGAACCAGTTGTTAATGATGGCGGGAAATTGATAATTTATGCTCCACATGTTAAAGAAATTTCATATACACATGGGAAATATCTTTTAGAAGTTGGATATCATACAAGAGATTATTTTTTGAAACAATGGGAAAGATTTAAAAACTATCCTGGTTGTATTCTTGCTCATTCAACTCATGTAAAAGGAATTGGAACATATATAAATGGAATTGAAAAACCAAGAATTGAAGTTATACTTGCTACATCAATTCCAGAAGAAATTTGTAAAAAAGTAAATTTAGGGTATATTGATTATAATAAGATAAAAATAGAAGAATTTGAAAATAGAGAAAAAGAGGGTATTTTAGTAGTAAAAAATGCAGGAGAAGTTTTATACAGAAGAAAGGATGGCTATATTCCAGATATAGATAAACTTTACAGGAGAGAAGAAAATGAGATATAAATTAGGCATTGTTAATTCTACAAGTTTTGGGATAATTTATCCTGAACATATTGAAAAATTAAAAGAATTTTCTGAAGTTAAAAGAATTAATTTACCTATTGATATTTCTGAAAAGAAAATAATAGAGCAACTTTCTGAATTTGATGGTTTAATTGTAGGTCTTTCTCCTTTTTATTCAAAAAATATTCTTAAAAATTTACAAAAACTTGTAGTTATATCAAGACATGGTATTGCAGATTCAAATGTTGATATAAAAGGAGCAACAGAGAACAATATAATTGTTTGTAGATTTCCTTTAGAAATTCAAAAAGATGCAATGGCTGAATATACAATAGGTCTAATAATTTTAATGGCAAGAAAACTAAATCAGAACTATGAGTTTATGAAAAATGAAATATGGGGAAAGAGGATAGAACTTGTTGGGATTGAATTAAAAGGAAAAAATGTAGGACTTTTTGGAATTGGAAATGTAGGAACAAGGGTTTGTGAAATTCTAAAAAATGGTTTTGGTATGAATATCTATGCTTATGATCCACTACTTTCAACAGAAGAAATTAAAAAGAAAGGAGCAATTCCCTCTAATTTGAAAGAAATTTGTAAAAATTGCGATATTATTTCATTTCACTGTCCATTAAATGAAAAAACATATAATATGATAAAAGAAGAGGAATTAAGTTTAATGAAAGATGGAGTTATTATTGTTAATACATCTCACAGAGACTTAATAGAAGAAAAATCTCTTATAAAATATCTTAAATCAGGAAAGATTGGTGGTTATGCTGAAGATGCAATAGAAATTCGACAAATATTCAAAGAAAATCCACTTTTAAAATTTAAAAATGTTGTAATTATGCCACATCTTGGAAGATATACTTATCAAACAATTAAAAAAATGGGTGATTTTACAGTTGAAAATTTAAGAAAGGTTTTTGTAGAAAAGAAATTTCCAGAATGTGTTGAAAATCCAGAGGTTATCCCTAAAATTTCATTAACCAGATAAATTAAAATCAATCTCTCTTTTTTTATCTACAAATATTATTTTAAAATTAGAAGCATATTGAGGATAAATTTTTAAATATTCATTTTGTAGTGTCTCTTTTACTTTCTTTTTTATTTTTTCATTATTTTTAATAAATCCAAAGCACCAACCACGAAAACCAGCACCTGAAAACCTTGCTCCATAAACACCTTCAATAGAATTTAAGATTTCATATATTTTAATCAATTGTTCTGCACCGCATTCATAATTTTTTATTGAACTTTCTCCAGATTCTTTAATTAATTTCCCAAATTGTTCAATCTCTCCAGTTTGCCAAAGTTTTATTCCTTTTTCAACCCTATCCATTTCACTGTAAAAATGTTGTCCTCTTTTTCTTAAATTTTCAGGTAACTTTTCTTTATATTTTATAAAAGTTTCTTTATTAATATCTCTTAAAAAAATTTCATCTTTCAATTTCTTACCCATAAATTTCCCAATTTTTTTTCCTATCATTTTACATTCTTCAACTCTTTTGTTATAATTTGTCTGATATAATACTTTTTCAATTCCTGAATAAACCATAACTATTGAATAATCAAGTTTTTTAGTTGATTTAATATTTTCATATTTCATATCCTTACAATCAAGATAAAGGATTGAATTTTTATTTTTATTACTCAATAAAATTGTTGATTGATCTAAAATTCCACTTTTAACTCCTAAATATTCATTTTCAACTTTCTGGAATAAAGAAATATTTTCTTCTTTTGAAACTTTTATATTATTGACATATTGTAAAGAAAGTAAATAACAAAGTCCAGTTGAAGCGGAAGAACCAATACCTCCACTTGGTAATTGTCCGTAAATTTCTCC
The DNA here is from genome assembly GCA_046296715.1 of Candidatus Ratteibacteria bacterium. Lineage (GTDB taxonomy): Bacteria > Ratteibacteria > UBA8468 > B48-G9 > JAFGKM01 > JAMWDI01. The sequence continues at coordinate 6,682 of JBKBIN010000041.1, read as the reverse complement.
TTCTATTCCATTTTTTATATTGAAATATTTTTTTAAAACATAAACACAACCTTTTAATAAGTCACACCATTTTTCATTTTTTTCTGATATTTCATTTATATTAAATTCAACTTCTTCATTAAAATTTATACTTTTTATTTTTATCTTACTATCTTTTCTTTTTCTAAATTTCAAAATGGTTCCCCTATCAATAGTTATTCCTAAAACTTTCCCTTTTTGGTGGTCAATATGTGCGCCAAGAGGACAAATGCGATAGGGAACAAAGATGTTTGACATATTAGAAATTTCTATATGGTTCTTCTGACCAGTTAACAATATTTACAGTTGAAGTTGTAGAGGGAAAAATTCTGAAATTAAAATCTTCTTGTAAAACTTCTCCTATATAATTTGGATTATTATTTCTACCAATATATCTATATGCTTCACCAGATTGGTAAGGTGATATTTCAATAATTTCCGGACCTTCATAACTTGGCAATCCATCTCCTATATCACTTCTTGTATGTCCTCCGCCAATTCTTCTATAAGTTGGGTTTGCATATGTAATATGTATTTTCCCAATTGCTCCAGATGAAGGATTTGTTGAAGGTGGTATTGATGATAATCTTAAATAATATTTTTTATTTGGTTGTAATTGGACTGAAGGATTAAACTCAAAAGGAATCCATATTGCTTGCCCTTGTGGAATTTGTGAACTTGATATAGTATTGCTTGTTCCCAATATTCTACCAACAGTACTATTTTCTCTTATTGTCATATATATACTACTTACATTCGGATTATCTTTTTTTATTTGCATTTCAACCCTTGCTACTTTTATAGAAGAAGAACCAGTTGTAAAACTTTGTCCAATGTCTCCATAAGTACCAGGGAAATTACCTATGTTTCCTAATGAAGTTCCTGATGTAAATGAAATCGAAGGAGAAGAAGATGAAGAAGAAACATTAACTTCTGCTTTTACAGTTTTTTCTATGCCTTTACAATAACCTGTTGATGAAATTAAAATTGTTCCATCTGATTGATTTGTTAAAGTAACTTTATAATATCCATCTCCAAAAATAACATTATTCCATCCACTTCTCCAGGTAGGTTGTTTTGTAAGTTTCCACATAGCCCTTTCAAGACCTGCTTCAGCAATATTAAGTGCTTTAAAATAAAAATTCTGTTTTCTTGTAAGAATTCCTTCAATTCCAGACATATTTAAAAGAGAAAGACCAAGAATAGAAAGTATTATTACTATCATTATAACTGCCATTAAAGCAATTCCTTTTCTCATTTTGTCTCCTCGCTACCAGGTGGAGGAAAAGGAGGGCCAATTTCTGGTGGTTTAACTGGTTGAAAGTCAATATTTGTGCCACCACCTGAACTACCAGAATTACCACTTGAACTACCTGAACCTGATGAACTACCAGAGCCAGTTGAAATTGAATTTATTGTTCTACTAATATTTCTTAATGCAATAACTGAATTTAGAAAAGTTCTAATTTTTCCATCTTTAAGATTTAAATCAACATTTACATAATAAGAGTTGCCATATCCTTTAACTTTATCAAATTTTAAATTCTCTACTTTATCCTTTATCAAATAATACTTTTTTGTTCCATCAAAATAAACAAGATTATTACCTTCTATCTTAAAATATTCATTTTGTGTTTGTGGAGGAGGGGACGGTGGTGTTGTTGGAGGAGGCAGTTCTGGTTCAGGTCCTTCAATAGGTTCACCCGGTATTCCAGGACCACATTCACAACCTGCAAGGATAAATAATAATAAAATTATTTCAGTTAGAATTATATAATATCTTTTCATTTTATCTCTAATAAAATTTTACCTTTTAATTTTTATTTGTCAAGAGTCAATTTTAATTCTTTTTTATTATCAAAGTTTTTCCTCCATCCTGAATTTCAATCTGTTCTGGTTTTTTATCTCTTAATTTCTTTTCTATAAATCTTATTCCTGAAACACCTTCTCTTTTCAATTCAATCTTTTTTTCTTCAATCTTATATGTTTTATTTCCATAAAAAAGTAAATATCCGATTGTAATCACAATTATAATACTGGTTACAACCGCAATTATCATCTCTATAACCGTTAAACCCTCTTTTATCTTTACCATGGTGCTATTATTGTTTGTAAATTAACTTCATTGTTTTTTTTATTTTCAAACCATATAACTTTTACTGTTATTTTTTTATAATCTGGAATTCCATCTTGCTCTTCAGGGTCATCAATATTTTCAATTATTGTTATTCTTTTTCCAGTAATTTCATCTATATTAACATCTGTTCCATTTTCAATATAATTTTCAAGATTATTATAATTCACAGTTCTTAAAAATTCAATTCTTGCCTGTGCAATTTGTAAAGCAGTTCTTCTATGTCTTTCAAGATTTAAATTAGTTTGAGAATAAAAGAAATAAGAAAAGGTTCCAAAAATTGCAATTACAATTATTAAAATTGATATTATAGTTTCAACAAGTGAAAAACCACTACTTTTTTTCATCAAATTTTCCTTTTTCTTTTTCTACAATTTCTCTAATTTCTTTTTCAGTAATTATCTTGGGAGTAAGAAATATCACAAGGTCTGTTTTCTTTGTTGATTCATATTTATTTTTAAACAAGAATGGAAATATGTCTCCAAGAAGAGGAACTTTTTGACTTCTTTTTGTTTTTTCTGTTCTTAAAAGTCCTCCTATTACGATTGTTTCTCCATTTTTTACCATAACTTTTGTTTTTGCTGTTCTTATATTTGTATCTACTGCTTCAGCAATAAATGGAGATGGTTCAGCAGATGAAACAACAGGTTCAACTTCAAGAATTATATCTCCTTTTTCATTAATATGAGGAGTTGCGACAAGAGTAACTCCGACTTCTGCAAATATTGGTTCTTTTGTAATTGGTGCTACTGTTCCTGTTGTTCCTACTGTATAGGTTGTTTTTTCTGCAATTGCCATATTTTTTGTTATTTTTATTGTTGCTGGTGAATCATTTAAAGTTGTTACTCTTGGATTTGCAAGAATATTTGCCTGTCCTTTTGCTTCAAGTAATTTTAAAGTAGCAGTCAATGCCTGGAAAGATATTCTTCCAAGTATAAATTGTGGACCTACTGTAGCGCCTGCACCAGTTGTTGTAGTAGTTCCAGGTCCTACAACTTCTCTTTCAACTTTCATATTATAAGGATAGGCCACATCTTCTGCTGGACCAAAAAAATTTGCTTCAAGATTCCATTTTATTCCCAGATCTTTTAAGCCATCTTCTGTAAGTTCAACAAGCACTGCTTCTATTTGAATAGATGGAATGCTTCTATCAAGTAAACTGATTATCTTTTTTAAGTCCAGTAAATTTTCCTCTGTATCCTGAATTGTCAAACTATTTGTTCTTGTATCTATTATAATTTTACCACTTTTACTTAATAATGGAGTTAAAACTTTTCCTAAATCTTCTGCTTTCGCATACTGTAAAAATATAACCTCTGATATAAGTTGTGGTTTTTCTTTAAATTCTTTTACAACATAAACATCACTATCTGGAAGTTTTTCTCTATAAAGACCATTTGCTTTTAGAATTGAATCAATTGCTTCTTGGCCTGTAACATTTTCAAGATATGCACTTATTGGCCTTTCTGCAAGTTCACTGCTTGTTATTAATTTAATTCCTGTTTTTTTACTTAACACCTGTAAAACTTGAGCGAGTTTTGTTTGGTAAAAAGTAATTGTTAATTTTTCTTCTGTAGAAGCAAAAATAGTAAGGATAAAAAATAGAATTAAAGTTTTTAAAAATTTCCTTTTCATTTTTTTTCTCCTTTTTCAAATTCAAAATTTATTGTAAAAAAATTTTCATTTTTGTCTTTTAAAATAATTTTTTCAGGATAGATTTTTAAAATTTCAAAATCTCCAATTTTACTTCCTTCCTGTTTTATTTCATCATTGAGTATAACATAAGGTTTCTTTTCATCATAGACAATTCCAGAAATTGTAAAATCTGGTTGCTCTACTTTTATCGGTTTTTCAGGTTCTTTGATAATTTTCCCATTTTCTTCTTTTTTTATAATATAAGATTTTAAAGGATTTTTTAATATTTTAATTTTTTCAGGTTTGCTTAACTTAAATTCATCAATTTTTTTTCTAATTTCTGAAAAATTATTCTCAATTTGTCTTAAATCAATCCCTCCAATAATTTCCTTCTCTTCTATTATATTTTGTTCATTCATTTTTTCAGATATTTTTGTTTTTTTGGGTTTTAATTGCCATCCCCACAAGATTACTAAAATTAATGTTAAAATTACCAGAACTGCTTTTTTCTTTTCCATACCTTTATTTTACCTTTTTTATTCCTGAAATTTTTAAATTAAAGAAATCGCCTTTTTCTCCACTTGATAAAACTTCAATTTCTTCAATTTTTAGAAATTTTTCATCTGTTTCAACAAGATAGACAAAATCAACGAAACTTTTAAAATCACCAGCCAATTTAATATCCCAAGTATAATATAATTCACTATTATCCTCTGTATTTTTAATTGAAATAATTTCTATACCTGTTTTTTTAGATAGATCTTCAAGATGTTGAAAAATTGAAAGATTTGGGTCCTCAGAGTTAATAAGCCACTCAAAATTATTTATAAGTTCTTCTGCTATTCCAACTGCATTTGCTATTGATTTGAAAAATGATGGATTATTTTTTATTCTTAAGTAATTATATTCAAGTAAATCTTTTTCAACTTTATATTTAAGGATTAGATTTTTCTGTGGTATAAAAAATACAACTGAAAATAAAATCACAACAAAAGCATAACTTATAACTATCCATAAAATTTTCCCCTTAATAATGTTAAATATTTCTTTCATTTTTTAGTTTTACTAAAAACTTAAAATAATAGACATCATTATCTTCAAGTTTCCCTTTTGCAATTTCTAAAAGAGATAAATTTTCAAAAAGATTTCTGCCAAATTCTTTTAAATTTTTTGCAAAAATGGAACATCCTTTTTCAGGTTTTATAAAAAGTGGAGAGATATAACCCTCAATAATTATAATAAACTCTCTTCCTTCTTTATTATACTCTTTTTTATAAGAAAGTTTATTAATCCACATTCCAACCGGTAGGGATTCAGAAATTATAGAAAGATTTTTGCTCCATAATATCTTATTTTGATATTCATCTTTATAAAAAGAACATTTCTGACATAAAATTTTTAATTTTTCGTCACTTTGTCTTAAATTTTCAAAAATGGTTTTTTCTAACATTATCTTTTTTTCAAGATCAGTAATTTCTTTTTTTATCCTTTCTATTATTATTCTGTTTGAAAGAAATATCCCATAACAAACAAAAAGAATTATAAAAAGCCCACAAAGATAAAAGATAAGCACTCTTAAAATTAAATTTCTTTTTATATACTTTTCTAATCTACTCCTTAAAATATTAATTTCAATCATATTATTTTCCTAAGCAATAAACCTACACAAACTGCATAAGAAACACCATCTTCTTTTTTTTCAACTGGAATTAAACTATCTGTAAAGTTTAAAAGTGGATTATAATAGTCAACAAATAAATTCAAATTTTCTTCTATTAACTCTTTTAATAATGTAATTCTTTTTGCTTCCCCTGTTAAAAAAATTTTATTAATACTTTTTCCTGTTTTATTTTGAAAATATTGAAAAGAAACTTTTAATTCATTTATAAATTCAGATATTTTTTCTTTTAAATCTGTTGCCTCTTCTACATTTTTAATTCCAATTTGTATGTCTCTTATAAGCAAAAAAATATCTTTTAAATAAATACATAAATTTGAGATTGGGAATTCAATATTTAAGATTGCTACTTGATTTTCTTGTTGATTAAAGTATAAAAAACTGTTTAATGCAGCAATACCATTAACATCCATTATAATAGGTTTTAATTGTGCTTTTTGTAAAATTTTGATTAATAGGTCAGTTTTATTTTTAGGATATGCAATAAGAATTACACCCTTTTTATTATTCAAATCTAAGTAATAATAATCATATTCATAATTTTCTATAAAATCTGGAATTAATTGAATTCCTTCAAGTTTTATTGCATTTTCAAGTTCTTCTTTTGATAAACTTGGTAACTCCAAAATATGATAAAAAAAATCTTTATCATTTACACTAAAAATTCCTTTTTTACCATTAAATTTATTTTCCCTTAAAAAATCTCTTAAAAAACTTCCTATTTTTTCAATATCTTCTTCAGTTATTTTTTCAAAATCGTCAATTGGATTTTTAACTTTTTCAATATTTGTTATGTAAATTTTTCCCTTTTTTTCCCAACCTTCTATAATCTTTATAAATTCTTCACTTATATCAATACATATTTTTAAATTCATTTCAAATTTATATTTAAATACCAGAATATGTCAAATTTCCATCTTGGTCAATAGTTACAGTAATTCCAGTAGCATCACCTGTTCCAGTTGTTGTAGCAGTAAATGTAGTTCCTCCTGCTCCCACTGTAACTGTATAAGTTTTAAAGTATTTATTTCCTGTTGTGTCTATACCAAGAGGGTCATTTGCTCCACCACCATTTGTTACTTCAAGATACTTATTATGTTCAGCAAAATAAATTCTTTCAGCAGTTCTAACTGAACCTAAAAGTGCTGCTCCTTCTGATGCCATTGCTCTTTTTACTTGTCCTCTATATAAAGGGACAGCCACAGCAGCAAGGATTC
>JBKBIN010000040.1:0-13182 GCA_046296715.1 Candidatus Ratteibacteria bacterium | reverse complement strand
CTGCAATCCTATCCTTTACCGAACCAGCCGGATTATAAAATTCAAGTTTCGCATAAATATCTGAATAACAACCTCTTGCAATTTTATTCAACCTTACAAGTGGAGTATTGCCTATTAGTTTTGTTATGTTTTCCGCAAATTTCATTTTCTTCTCCTTTTATGTATATACACTCACCACATTTTTCACATATAATGATAGCTTCCTGTTGGGAAAATAGAACTTCTCCACAACTTTCACAAATTTTAATTTTTTCATCCCCACCATAATTTTCTCCTTTTTTTAAATTTCATAATAAATCAATTTTTCTTCCTTTCCTTTAGAGATTGTGAAAATTATATCTTTTGCAATTTTTCCTGCTTTTTTTCCTGATAATAACATACTTCCAAAAGTAGGACCCATTCTCGGTAATCCGTAAACAGTGCTCACTGCCATCCCGCATACAATTAGTCCAGGATAAACTTCTCCTGTCATTTTAACAACTGAATGTTCTGACATTTCTACATCCATAGGACCATACCCTTTTACCTCAATTAATCCTCTTCTTTCTAAACTTTTAACAACAAACGCATCATGTCCTGTCGCATCTATAACTACCTTTGTTTCTATTCCAATTGGATCAACACATGTTATCTCTCTTGGTAAAGATGAAACTGGTGTCCAGTTTATAACAACACCTTTTATCCGTCCATCTTTTAAAATTACATCTTCAAAACTTGTCATATTTAAAATAGTAACCCCTTGAATACAAGTTGAATAGATTAGTTTTGAACATGCACAAGGACCGTTAGCCAAAAAAAGATTATCTTCAACTTCCTTATAAGGTATTTCTAACTCATCAAGAACTTCTTTTGCTGTTTTTCTAAAAGTTAAACCATTCATTAAATATCCTCCAATCCAAAAACCTCCTCCAAGGTAGTTATTCTTCTCGATAATTAATACCTTAAGCCCATCTTTAGAAATTTCCCTTGCAGCCATCAAACCACTTGGACCTCCACCTACAACTATAGCATCACTTTCAATAATATTTGAAACTTTTTCATAAAAATCTTTTAAAATAGACCTTGTTATATCCTTTTCTGAAATTATTTCTTTCATTTTTCCACCTCCTTTTTTTAGTGCAAGATATATCTTTCTAATAACTCATTTCTTTTTCCACAATCTCTTCTTATTGAAATTTTTATTTTATTTCTTACTTTTATTATCATATTAATAATATTATACCAATTTTAAATTAACTGTCAAGTTTTTTTTATTTCTCGCCACTTCTTTTCCCCTATACATTCTTTTGCATATCTACACCAATCAATACAGGATGGAATTTCTCTATATACATTACTTTTACATTTTGGACATTTAACTTTAATTTCATCTGAAAATATTTCAACTTCATATCCACATTTTGGACATTTTTTAACTTCAACCTTTAAAAATCTTGGATCTGTACCAGGACACTTCATATCCAATTTTCCTCTAAAATCTCTCCTTTTAAACTTATCATAATTTTTTTAATTGGAACTTTCTTACTGCTTTTTGTAACTGCCTCTTCAACAATTTTTAAAAGACCCGCACAACAAGGGACTTCCATTATAGCAACTGTAATTGTGTTTATATTATTATTTTCAAGAATTTGCTTAATTTTTTCTATATATCTGTCAATCCCTTCATCAAGTTTAGGACACGCTATTACTATTGTCTTTCCTTTTATAAAATCATTATGAAAGTTACCATATGCAAAAGCAGTACAGTCAGCAGCAACCAATAAATCTGCTTTTTTAAAATATGGAGCATTTGGATTTATAAGATGTAATTGAATGGGCCATTGTTTTAGTTGTGATTTAATTTCTACATTTGTTTCATTTTGCTCCTCCTCAGTTCTATCAATAATCTTCATACCTGGACAACAAGGAACTTCAAAAATTTCAGATAAATCAATTTCAATATTTTTTTCTTTTAAAACTTCAATTGCTTGTTTTAAATATTCAGTTTCTCCATGTTCATGTAAGTGCTTCAAATGGGCTATAATCGTATTTTCCCCTTTTTTTACAATATTTTCCATTGTCTTTTTCTCATCATATGGTTCTGCTTCTTTTTCAACTATCTTTATAGCATCTTGTGGACAACTACCAATACAAGCACCAAGTCCATCACAAAATAGATCACTTATTAATCTTGCTTTTCCGTCAATAATCTGCAATGCTCCTTCAGGACAACTTGGAATACAATTTCCACATCCATTACATTTTTCCTCATCAATTTCTATTATTTTTCTTTTCATAAATTTACCTCCTTGTTTTTATAATAATCCTTTTAAATCTTTTTCTGGTTCACTAACAACACTTAAATCAAATTCACTTATTAAAAACTTCAAAATTTCTTCATTTATCCAAGCAGGTAAAACCGGTCCAATTTTTATTCTTTTGACACCAAGATAAAGTAAACTCCACAAAATTGCTACAGCCTTCTGTTCCATCCATAGTAAAAAATATGAGATTGGTAAATCATTGATGTTTTTAATATTAAAAAATTCAGCAAATGAAGTAATAATATCTATTCCAACAATAGCATCATTACACTGTCCTATATCAATTAATCTTGGTATACCATCTATATCACCTAAATCTAAATCATTAAATCTAAATTTTCCACAAGCAAGAGTTATTATAAGCGTATCTTTTGGCAATATTTTAACAAGTTGTCTAAAATATTCATTTTTATTTGAGGGACTATCACATCCTCCAACCACAAAAATTCTTCTTATTTTCCCATTTTCTATTAAATATTTAATTTTGTCTTTTAATGTTAAAATTGATGACAAAGAAAATCCTGTTGTTAAAATCACCTCCCCATTTTTTTCTTCTAAATCAGGTAATGTTTTTGCTTTTTTTATAACTTCTGAAAAATCATATCCAGTTATATGTTTAACTTTTGGAAGACCAACAACTCCTGTTGTAAAAATTCTATCTTTATAATCATCTTTTGGAATTAAAACACAATTAGAAGTTCCAACTATACAAGCAGAAATTTCAGAAAATAATATTCTCTGGTCATACCATGCTTTTCCTAAATTACCAATAAGATTTTCATATTTTCTTAATTTAGGATAACCATGTGCTGGAAGTAATTCTGAGTGAGTATAAACATTTATATTTTCAAGTTTTGCTTGTTTAAGAACTTCTTCAAGAACTTTCAAACTATGACCTGTAACTATTATCCCTTTCCCTTTTTTTATCCCTGTAAATACTTCAACTGGTTCTGGTTCTCCATATGTTTCTATATGTGCTTTTTTTAATAATCTCATCGTTTCAATATTTATTTTTCCAACATCAAGTGCATGTTTAATAAATTTTTCTGTATCAAAGTTTACATTTGTTAAGGTTGAATATAATGTTTCAATTAAAAACTTCTCTAAATTTTCATCTCTATAACCAAGTTCATTTGCATGATAAAGATAAGCACTTATACCTTTTATACCAAAAATTAAATTATCCTGTAATTTAGACAATGTTGGATTTTTACCACATACACCATAATTTATACAACCTTTTGCTTGACTTGTTTGACTGCATTGATAACAAAACATTTTAAATTCATTCATTTTCAACCTCCTTTATCATTTTTATTATAATTTTAATAATATTAAACTCTTTAAAAAGTTTTGTCAAGTTTTTAATTAATCTTAATGAGTAAGTAGAACTCTGAAAGCGATTAAAATTAAAATTATACCTGCAACAAGTTCAAGTTTATCTCCAAAAAATTTTTTAATTTTATTACCTATATAAAAGCCGATTAAACAAACTAAAAAAGTTGTAAAACCTATTATTAAAGAGGGAGTTAAAATTTTAATTTTTAAAAGAGAAAATGTTAGACCAACAGCATAAGCATCTATACTTGTTGCTATTGAAAGTAAAAATAAAGTTAAAAATTTTGTAATATCAAATTTTTTTTCAATTTTTTTAGATTCATAAATCAATTTTATTCCAATAATCAGTAAGATTAGAAAAGCAACAATATTATCAAATCCAACAATATGCTTTAAAACTCTTATCCCACAATACCATCCAAAAATAGGCATAATAAATTGAAAAAAACCGAAAGAAAAAGAAATTTTAAAACTATTCAACTTTTTACTTTTTCTTATTAATGAAGAAGAAACAACAGAAATAGAAAAAGCATCCATTGAAAGAGAAATACCCATTAAAAAATTTGTTAAAATATCCATTTTTTAATAAAATATTATTTTAAACTAAAAGTTAAAGGAATAAAAATGATTTTTGCTTTTGCTTTGTTAATTTCATTATATATGGGTTGGTCATTAGGAGCAAATGATGCTGCTAATTGTGTAGGCGCTGACATTGGTTCAGGTGTTATGAAACTCAGAGATGGAATAATTGTAACTATTTTCTTTTCTTTCCTTGGCGCAATTCTTCTTGGATCAAATGTAATTAAAACAATCGGTAAAGGAGTAGTTCCCTTAAACCTTTTACCATATGATATATCTAATATAATTTGTTTGAGTGCTCTTCTTGGAGCAAGTATTTGGGTAACAATAGCCACTTATAAAAAAATTCCTGTTTCAACTTCTCACTCTATAGTTGGGGCAGTTGCAGGAGCAGGTCTTGCTTTTTCAACTCCAATTTATTGGCAAAAAATATTTCAAATTATTTTATGTTGGATATTAACTCCAATTGGTTCTGCTATAATTACTTTTTTAACTCTCCCAGTTATCAAGTTTCTTTTCAGTTTAAAGTTAATAAAGAAATATGAAAGACAACTTGTAATTTTATTTATTTATCTTACAAGTGCTTATCTTGCTTTTACATGGGGAGCAAATGATGTGGCAAATGCAACAGGTGTTTTAATTGGAACAGGTAAATTTTCTCCCAAAATTTCTGCTTTAATAGGTGGAATTTCTATGGCAATTGGTGTCTCAACATGGGGTTATAAAGTTATAGAAACAGTTGGTTTTAACATTGTAAGATTAACTCCTTTAATGACAATCGCAGCAGAAATTGGTTCTTCTTTAAATATTCATCTTTACACCCATTTTGGAATTCCTGTTTCAACTTCTCACTCAATAGTTGGAGCAATCTGGGGAATAGGAATTTATCAGGGAATAAAAACAATAAATCTTAAAGTTGCAAGAGAAATTATTATAACTTGGGCGATAACTCCTTTAATTTCAGGTATAATATCTTATGTAGTCGTAAAAATTTTATGTATTTTTATATAGGAGGCGAAAATGGACAAATCAAGAAATATTTTGTTCTGGCTTGGACAAAAAGAAGAAAGAGAAATTTTAAATGATGAATTGAAGCATGTGGAGATATCATTAAAATGTGTAGAAGAGATGAAAAATGCAATTGAATGTTTTGTAAAAAATAAAGAAGAAGAGAAAAATGCTCATATTTCAAATGTTAAGAATTTTGAACATCAAGGAGATGAAATAAGAAAAAAAATTACACTTGAACTTTCAAAAGGACTACTCTTTCCTCCGGATAGGGAAGACCTTTTAGTTTTAAATGAAGGGTTAAATGATATTGCTGATGGTGCAAAGGGTGTTGCAAGATTACTTGAATTTCTTGACGAAAAGACATCTGATGAAATGGAAAATTTATTGCTTTCGGATTCAATTATATGTCTAAAAGGTGGCGAAAAATTAAAAGATGCTATAAATTCCTTAATTAAAAATGACATACAAAAATTACTTGAGGATTGCGCTGCTATTGAAACGCTTGAAGAAGAAGCAGATGATAAAAGAAGAGAATTGATTAAAGTTTTGATCAAAGAAAATCTACATCCTGCCAAAATTATTCTTCTTTATGAAATTATAGACACAATTGAAAATCTGACAGATTCAATCAAAAAAGCAGGAGACCTTGTAAGAATTTTAGGTATAAAATCAAAATGACACAGATTAATGAAATTTACAGAAAGAAGGTATTTAAAACAATTAGAAAATATAAACTTATTGAAGATGGAGATAAAATCTTTGTTGGGCTTTCAGGGGGAAAAGACAGTGGTTCTGCCTGTTATTTAATTTCTGACTATATAAGACAAAATAAAATTGATTGTGAAATAGTTGGATTCTATATAAAATTAGGTGATTTTATCCCAGAAAAAGCAATTGAAGTGATAAAAAAACAGGCAGAAATTTGTAGAATAGAATTAAAAATATACAATATAATTGATTTTGGTATTAACTATGAAAAAATTGCAAAATTAAATAGACCTATATGCAGTAGTTGTGGAACTATAAAAAGATATTTAATGAATAAAATACCAAGAGAAGAAAAAGCAACAAAATTGTGTACAGGTCATCATGGAGACGATTTTATTGTCTTCTTTATGAAAAATATAATCGGAAAAAATATTGAATGGATTTCAAAATTTACTCCATATTTAAAAGGAGAAGGCAAACAGTTATCAAGAATTAGACCTTTATTTTTTGTAGGAGGAGAAGAAAATAAAAATTTTTGTGATGAAATCGGATTTCCATACATTGATGAGGACATATGCCCTCATAAGTTTCTAAAACAAAAAATAGACAAAAGAAGAGAAAAATGGTATCAAACGATAAGAGAAATATCAAAATGGCAACCAAATTTTAGAGAATATTTTTTAGAAGGTATAATAGAAATTGCTAAAAATATTTCTTTAAATATATCTCAACCTAATCAATGTGAAGTATGTGGAGAACCGACTAATAAAAAAATATGTAGTTATTGTAGATTATTAAATTTACAGTTAAGTATCAAAAGTTAAGTATCAAATAAAGATTTAAAAAGAAACCTTATACTTTTTCAAGACTCCAATTTCAGGTAATTTACCAATAAGTGGCTTTGCATATTCAATAAATTTTTCTGTAACCCAATTTGCATTTTCATTTATAAACTCATCTGGCATAGATCTTGTTTCTTTTGCTACATTCTCAAGAGGAACAAGTTCATAATAAACCTTATATTTTCTTCCCTTTTCTCTTTTTATTGCAACAGACCCGCTTTCGTATTTTCCAAGTGCATATTTTACGGCAAGTTCTCCAACTTTGTATGCTTCTTTCGCATCAACTTCTGAATAAATTCCTGGGAAAGATCTTTGTAAATAACCAAAAGTATCAGCCCTCACTCTATCAACTTTTAATTCGTTTTTTACAAATTCTGCAAGTAAATCACCAAGAGCACCAGTACCACTCAATTGCACATTACCATGAGAATCTACTTCTTTCGTAAATTTTGCCGCTATCGGTTCACCTTTTTCATCAGTAATACCTTCTGAAACAGCAATTAAACATCTATTATATTTTTTATAAACTTCTTCTACATCTTTTAAAAATTTATCAATTATAAAAGGTCTTTCTGGAAAATATATTAGATGAGGAGCGTCATCTTCGTAAATTTTTGCCAAAGAACTTGCAGCAGTTAAAAATCCAGCGTGTCTACCCATAATTACATCTATTTTTATACCTGGAAGTGATTTATTATCAAGATTATCTCCTATAATTGCCATTGCAACGAATTTTGCAGCAGAACCATATCCAGGGGTATGGTCATTTTCTTTTAGATCATTATCTATTGTTTTTGGAATGTGAAAACATTTAAACTCATAACCAACCTTTTTTGCATTTTGATTTAAAATATAAGCAGTTTCAGCAGAATCATTCCCTCCAATATAGAAAAAATATCTTACATTATATTTCTGCATATTCTTAAAAATCTCTTCGCATTCCTCATCTTTTGGTTTTTTTCTTACACTTCCCAAAGCAGCACAAGGAGTTTGAGCAACTTTCCTTAAATCAGAAATCTTTTCCTTTTTTAGATCAACTAAATCTCCGCTAAGGATTCCCTTAATTCCATATAATGATCCATAAATATTTTCTATTTCCTTATGTTTTTTCGCCTCAATAATAGCACCTACTAAACTCTGATTTATTACAACAGTTGGACCACCACTTTGAGCAATTAACATATTACCTTTTATCTTACTCATAAAAACCTCCTTTTTCAAATTGTAAATTGATTATACATCAAATTTTTAAAAATTGAAAGATTTTTAAAAAAATAGTAAAATTTTTTTATGGGAGGGAAAAGATTAATAATATTGAGTGAAATTTTGTTATTTTTTGTTTTTATAACTGTTTTAATTTTAACCTCTGCTTACTTTGAACCATTAACTCCTATAAAAGTTATTATAAAAAAAATATTGCCCTCACTTTTAATAACTTCATTTTTTATTTTATTGTGTTTTAAAATAATTGAATATTATCATTCCCAAATTTTATATCAAAAAAAACTTATGGAAGATGTAAATAATTCGTTATTCAAATTAAGTTCAGAACTAAAAATAGAAAAAATGTTGTGTAACTGCTTAGAAATTTTAATTGATTTTTATAAAGGCGATATTGGTATGTTGGTTATATTTAGTGATAAGTTAAAAAATTTTGTTACTACAGATATAATGACAATAAATTTAAATCCAATAAGTGAGGGCAATAAAGTAGAAAACTATATTTACACTACTCTTTCACCAGATAAGATTACAACTAAGGAGGAACAGAAAGTTAAAGAATTGATTAAAAAATACGATTTTAATAAGTGTTCTGGAATTATAACTCTTCCTATCTATAGTGAAAATGAAACAAAAGCAGTTGTAATAGTAGGAATAAGAAAAAAAAGCAGAAAAGAGTTTATAAAAGATTTTGAGTCAAGTAGGTCAATAATTGAAGTTTTTTTAAAGCATCTAAATTTAGAACTTGAAAACGCAATACTTCACGAAGATATAAATATTACATCAATAACAGATCCATTAACGGAAGTTTATAATAGAAGATATTTTAATGTTAGGTTAAAAGAAGAATTGGCAAAAGCTAAAAGAGAAGGATACCCATTTTCCATTATGATATCTGATCTTGATAATTTTAAGAAATATGTAGATAAATATGGACATCCAATGGGAGATATTATTTTAAAAGAAGTTGCTTTTTTACTGAAAAAATCTTTAAGAGAAACAGACATTATATGTAGATTTGGAGGAGATGAGTTTGCATATTTACTTCCTTTTTCCACAAGTATGGAATCAAAAACTGTTGCAGAGAGAATAAGAAAAAATATTCAAAATTATAGATTTCTATCAGAAAAAGTAAATGATGAAGTTCATTTAACTTTAAGTATCGGAATTGCCAGTTTCCCAGAACATGCAAAATCAGAAGAAGAAATTTTATCAAAAGCAGATAATGCTCTTTTTTTAGCAAAAACTTCTGGGAAAAATACTATAGTAATTTATGGTGAAAAAGGAGGATAATTATGTTGAAAGAAATTGGCATTGTAATTTTACTTATTTCTCTTGTTTTTTTAATGTTTATAGTAAGTTGGATTTTAATACAGATAAAAAGAAAAAAAGGATTAATTTCTTTGTTTCTAACTTTAATATTTACAATTTTTGCCTTATATTATTTATATTTAGTCATTTATTTAAAGCCAATTTCAAAAAAATTTGATGAGTATAGTTCTATTGAAAAAGTAATAATAACACCAAAAATTGAAAAACAGGGAGCAAAAATTAATAATATTTTTCTTGTATTAAATTTAAATGGGAATATTGTGAAAGTTTCAATTGGTGATGAAATTGAAATTAAAAAAGATATAACATTTAAAATTACTGATGTGGAAGGAATTGAAAAAGAAAATCTAAAAGTAAATTTTATTGGCTTTATAGGAAATCCAAAATTTAATGATGGACAGGATATCGGTTATAAAATTAGTTATAAGGATATTAAGAAAAGTAAAGCATTAGACCCAAAAAATCAGAAATACGAGATAGAAATAAAAAAAGAGAGTAAAAAAATTGGTTCTGTTTATATTAAATTCATAGATTAAAAGAAATTATTGTTTATGAAAAAAGGAATTATTGTAAGTTTTGAAGGAATTGATGGTTGTGGAAAAACTACTCTTGTAAAAAAATTCTATAATTATTTAAAATCTCAACATTTACCAGTTGTTATTTTACATGAACCTGGTGGAACTTTGATAGGAGAAAGAATAAGAAAATTACTTCTTTCAAAAAACTTAAATATCACAAAATTTTGTGAACTTTTTTTATATTTAGCAAGTAGGGTTCAGTTAATTGAAGAAAAAATAAAAAAATATATTAAAGAAGGTAAAATTATTATCCTTGATAGGTATATAGATTCAACCTATGCTTATCAGGGGTATGGAAGAGGAATTCCTTTAAAGATTATTGAAACAATCCATAAATCAATAATTGAAGAAAAATTTTTCCCTGATATTACATTTCTTATAGATGAAAAACCAGAAAATCTGATTGAAATATTAAAAAAGAAAGGAAAGGACAGAATAGAAAAAGAATCAATTGAGTTTCAAAAAAAAGTTAGAAATGGATATCTTAAATTGGCGAAAAAAAATAAAAAAATAATGATAATAAAAAGGCAAAATGAACAAGAAACATTTTCAAAAGTTTTAGAAATATGGGAGCAGTTTATAAATGAAAACAGAAGAAATAAAGAATTTATTATTAAAACTAAAGGAAAAAAATAAAATACAAAATGCTTATATAGTTTACGGAGGAAATATTAAATTAAGAAATGAAGTCGCTATATTTTTAAGTGGAATATTAAACTGCATAGAAGGTATTTTCTGTGAAAAGTGTGATAATTGTAAAAGAATTAAAAACGATACTCATCCTGACATTAAATGGATAATTCCTGAAAAATATATCTTATCAATTGATGAAGTCAGAGATGTTAAAAAAGAAATATTTATTAAACCATACCTTGGAAAATATAAAATATATATATTTCAGATTGAACATTTAAAAGAAGAGGCAGCAAGTGCATTTTTAAAAGTTATTGAAGAGCCACCTGAATTTGGAATTATTATAATTTTATGCCCAAATATAAACTTTTTACTTCCAACTATTACTTCAAGATGTTTTAAGATATATATCAATTATGAATTGCCAGAATTAAATGAAGAAGGTATAAGAGATATAAATGAATTTTTAGAACTATTAAATAAGGTAATAAACAAAAACTTCTTAAATTTTTTCAAATTAGTTGATATAATTAATAAAAGAGACGATAGAGAAAAAATTGAAAAATGGTTTGAGAATGTGTTAATTTTTATGAGAGACAGTTTCTTATTTTATAAAAATTTTCCATTAGAATTTTTTATTAGCAAAAATTCCAAATTGTTTGAAAATTTTTTATATATTGAACCAAATTTAATTGAAAAATTTTGGGAAATAAAACAAAGAGTAAAATATAATATAAACTTAAAACTTGCAATAGAAAATTTAATTTTTCAAACATATTTTTCTCTTAAAAAAGATAGCCGAAGTGGCGGAAACGAGCCCCTGTAGTAAGCCCAGGATAGCAAACTATGTCTCGGAAGGAGCGAGTTGGTGCGAGTAAAATTTAGGAAAAAAGATAAACATGATGACAGGGAAAAAATGAAAGAAAAATTTGACAACTATGGAATCAAGCACAACTGAAATAAATATACAAAAATTGAAAAACTAAACTCGGCAGAAAAAACAAAGGAATAAAGATATGCCGAAGTGGCGGAATGGCAGACGCGCCAGGTTCAGGACCTGGTGAGGGCTAACCTCGTAGGGGTTCAAATCCCCTCTTCGGCATATTTTCAATCCCTTTGAAAAGAAATTAGCAATCTTCAAAATCAAATCCTTTCTTGATTATTTTTAATGTAACACTTACTACTTCAGGGTCATAAAGTTTTCCACTCAAAATTTCTATTTCTTTTAGTGCTTCTTTTAATGTTTTTTTCTCTTTATATGGTCTATGAAAAATCATTGATTCTAAAGAATCTGCAACGTTTATAATTTTTGCTTCAAGTAATATATCTTTTCCTTTTAATTTTTTTGGATATCCAGAACCATCTATTCTTTCATGATGTTGCAAAATTATTTCTGCTATGTCCCATGGAAATTCAATATTTTTTACAATTTTTGCACCTAATTCAGGATGTTGTTTAATAAATTCCCATTCAATATCTGTTAATTTTCCCGGTTTTGAAAGTATATCTGTTGGCACATAAATTTTTCCTATATCATGTAATAATCCTGCGATTTTTATACCTTCAATTAACCCACCTGTAAAACCCATTTCTTTAGCGACAATAGCTGAAAGTTTAGCAACTCTCTTTTGATGATTACCTGTATAAGGATCCTTTTGACTTACAACTTCAGATAATGTCATTACTGTTTGTTCAAGTAATTTTTTATTTTTCTCAATTGCTTTTTTAAGACTATCTGTCATAATTTTTCTATCAGTAATATCTCTAAATGAAATTAAAAATACTTCCTGTCGCATATAAATTATTTTCCTTCCTATACTTTCAATAAATAATCTTAACCCTCTATTATCTATAATTTCATGTTCAATAAAATAACTACTTTTGCTTTCATTAATTAATTTTAATTCTTTTTCAAATTTTTCTTTCTGAATTAAAAAATCAAAAAAACTTTTTCCTATTAGTTCGTCACCTTTATCAAATCCTAAAATATTTGCTGCAATATTATTTGCAAAAATAAATTTCCCTTTTTTATCTAAAACTATTATGCCATCTAGAAGCGTTTCAGTTAAAACTTTATATCTTTCTGAAGATTCTTTAATACTCTGTGTGTAAAGTTTTTCATTCGTTATATCAGTTAAAAAGATAAACTTTAATATAAAATTTTTATAATTTATGCACTTAATATTAACCTTCACAAAAATTTCCGAACCATCTTTTTTTAAAAATTTTGACTCAAAATTTATATCAGTTTTTTTAGTTAAATTTTTTTCCCATATTTCCTTTTCCTCATATATAATTAAATCAAGAAAATTTTTCCCTACTATTTCATCCTTTTTGTAACCTAAAATTTCTGTAAATTTTTCATTACAAAAAATAATGTTTCCATCATCAACTATAGCGAATCCAAAATCATAAAAAGATAAAATTAGATTGGAAAAAAATTTTTCTCTTTTTATTAATTTATTTATTTCTGTCTTTACCTTATCAATTTTTATGTTTCTTTTGTTTATTTTGTTCATTTTGTTAATATCTTAAATAAAAATAGAAAATTGTCAAGTCCATGTACAAATAGGGTACATAGGTAACAGTTTCTTATTAAATATATTTTTACATATTTTTTCATTTCCATCAATTTTA
>JBKBIN010000039.1:0-13354 GCA_046296715.1 Candidatus Ratteibacteria bacterium | reverse complement strand
GAAGGGACAGAAATAACCGAAGAAGATGTTAAAAAAGGAAAGGTATTGCTAAAACTTGATTCTAACGACCTTGAGACCCAGAGAGACCAGATGTTGATTACTGTTGAGAATAGTTATGCAAGTTATTTAAATGCCCAGGAAAATCTTGAAATAGTGAAAAAAGAAAATGATAGTATGATGAAAAATGCAGAACTTAAAGTTAATTTTGCAAAAATGGACCTTGAGAAATATCTTGGGAGTTCCCTTGCAAATCAAGTGATTGAAAAAAGGAATAAAGGAGAAAATATTGACTATAAAGAACTTATAAATAGTGATAAACTTGGTGGAGAAGCATTAAATAAGAAAAGGCAAGTTGAAAACAATATAGATATTGCTAAGGAAGAGGTTATTAGAGCACAAAATCAACTTGATTGGAGTAAAAAACTTGCTGAAAAAGGTTATATTACTAAAAATGAACTTGAAGCAGATAGATTATCTTTAAAGCAAAAAGAAGTAAGTTTTGAACAGGCACAATTATCTTTTCAACTTTTTATTAATTACGAATTTCCAAAAAATGTTGAACAATTATTATCCAATTATCTTGAAGCAGTTGCTGAACTTGAAAGAACAAAGTCAAAATGTAAATCAAGATTAGTTCAGGCAGAATCAGATTTAAAAAGTAAAAGAGCATCTTATAGGTTAAATGAAAAAAAACTTCTGGAACTTGAAGAAAATATAAAAAATTGTACAATTATTGCAACTTCTCCTGGATTTGTTACATATCCTACAACCACAGTAGGTTTTAGAGCAATAGCAACAGGGACTCAAATTCAACCAGGAGCAAGTGTCTATCAATTTCAGGAACTTTTGCATTTACCTGATTTTAATTCTATGGGAGTTGAAGTTAAAGTTCATGAAGCAAGTATTCAAAAACTTACACTTGGCCAGGTGGCAAATGTTAAAATTTCTTCAATTCCAAATAGGGTTTTTAAAGGTAAAGTAATACAGGTTTCAAATATGCCAGACCAGTCATTAAAGATGCTAAATCCAGACATTAATGTTTATATTGTAAAAATAGAATTGATAGATAAAGATAAAACAATGAGGCCTGGAATGAGTGCAGATGTTGAAATACTTATCAAAGAATTAAAGAATGTTATTGCAGTTCCAATTACTGCTATTAATTTTGAAAAAGGGCAGGCATATTGTGAAGTTCTTAAAAGTAAAAGCATTGAAAGGAAATATGTGAAACTTGGAGAAAGTAGTGAAACAATGGTTGAAGTTAAAGAAGGATTAAAAGAAGGAGATGTTGTTGTTTTAAGTTATAAAGGACCCACAAAAGGCGCAGTTAAAAAAGAAGAGATGGTTGAAAAGGGAAAAATAGAACCCAAGAAAGAAGAAACAAAATCAAAAAATGAGCAAAGTAAATGATAATCTTTTAATAAAAATGAAAGGAGTAAAAAAAATATATGACCTTGGAGAAGTTAAAGTTGTTGCATTAAAAAATGTAAATCTTTTTGTTAAAGAAAAAGAACATATTTCAATTATGGGACCATCTGGGAGTGGGAAAACCACTCTTTTAAATATAATTGGATGTCTTGACAAACCAACAGATGGAGAGTATTATCTTGACGGAGTTGATGTTAAAAAACTTGATGATGACCATCTTTCAGAAATAAGGAATAAAAAAATTGGATTTGTTTTTCAAAATTATAATTTAATTCCACAATTAAATGTGATTGAAAATATTGGCCTTCCTTTAATTTATAGAGGTATTGATGAAAAAGAGATAGAAGAAAAGGCAAAATACTATGCTAATCTTGTTGGACTTGGAGATAGAATGTATCACAGACCAACTGAACTTTCGGGTGGTCAACAGCAAAGAGTTGCAATAGCGCGTGCTCTTGTAAATCAACCAGTTATAATTCTTGGAGATGAACCAACAGGAAATCTTGATACAAAGACAGGAAAAGAAATAATGGAGATTTTTAGGAAATTGAATGAAATGGGAAGAACAATAATCATAATAACTCATGACGTAAAAGTTGCTGAATGTGGCCAGAGGATTGTTAAAATACTTGATGGAGAAATAATAGATGAAAGGTAAAATTTATTATTTATTTAGGATTGTTAAGATAGGAGTAAAAAATTTATATCTTCATAAATTAAGGACTTTTTTGACTATTCTTGGTATTGTTTTTGGTGTTGCTTCTGTAATCGCTATGCTTGCTATTGGAGAAGGAGCAAGTTATGAAGCAAGAGAAAAAATAAAAGAACTCGGTAGTCAAAATATAATTATAAAAAGTGTAAAACTTCCAGAAGCACGAATAACTCAAGAAGCAATAACTTTTGTGGGTATGTATGGTTTAATTGAAAAGGACTATGAGATGATAAAAACAATCCCTTCAGTTGATTTTATAGTTCCTACATGGGAAATGAAAGAGGATATAAGATATATGGAGAAAAATATTCAAGGTAGAATTGTTTGCACATATCCTGAATATAAAGATGTAATGAATGTTATAACTGAAAGTGGAAGATTTTTTTCACAGATTGATTTTGAATTGTTTAAACCATATGCGGTAATCGGAGCATCTATTAAAAAAAATTTGTTTCCAACAGAAGACCCTATTGGAAAAACAATTACTGTGAGAAGTTATAATTTTAAAGTAATTGGTGTGGCAAAAGAAAAGGGTATAGTTTCAGGAACAACTGGTTTTATAGCAGAAGATATCAATTTTGATATATATATACCATTTACAACTGGAAGAGCATATTTTGGAGAATTTGAAATTTCTTCAAAACAAGGTCCTATAATGAGATGGGAGAGAAATTGGGTTAAGTATCATAGATTTATAGTTAAAGTAAATGATTCAGATAAAATTTTAACAACTTCTGCAATAATTGAAAATATACTTAAGACAAATCATAAAAAAGATGATTATGAAATTTTAGTTCCATTACAATTATTAATCCAAGCAGAACATACAAAGAGAATTTTTAATATAGTTTTAGGTTCAATTGCTGCAATTTCTCTTATTGTAGGTGGGATTGGAATTATGAATATTATGCTTGCTACAGTTACAGAAAGAACAAGAGAAATAGGTATAAGAAGGGCTGTTGGTGCAAAGAGAAAAGATATAATAAGTCAATTTTTACTTGAGACAGTGATTTTATCTTCAGTTGGTGGCTTTATTGGAATATTGCTTGGTATTTTAATTCCTAAACTTGTTACTAAATTTGCAGGGATGACAACAGTTATAACATGGTGGTCAATTTTACTTTCTTTTACAATATCTGTTGGTGTTGGAATAACCTTTGGTATTTATCCAGCAAGAAAGGCAGCATATCTTGATCCAATACAAGCATTAAGATACGAATAAAAAGTTGAAAAAAATTTTTTAAGGTTTATAATATTTTTTTAAAAAGGGAAATATAATGTTAGAATTTTTTTTCAAACCCAAAAGTATATGTTTAGTAGGGGCTTCTACAAATCCAGAAAAACTTGGATTTAAAATTTTAAAAAATATAATAGATGGTAAATATAATGGTAAGATTTTTCCAGTAAATCCAAATGCAGATACAATTTTGAATTTAAGATGTTATAAAAATGTTTCAGAGATTCCTGATTTAGTTGATCTTGCTTTAATAGTAATACCGTCTGATTATGTTTGTGATGTTGCAGAAGAGTGTGGGAAGAAAGGAATTAAAGGGCTTATAGTAATTTCTGCCGGATTTAAAGAAACTGGCCAAGAAGGAAAGAAAAAAGAAGAAAGGTTGATAGAAATAGTTAAAAAATATAAAATGCGGCTTATTGGTCCAAATTGTCTTGGAATTATTGATACAAAAAACAGATTAAATGCTTCTTTTGCTTCTGACATGCCACCAGAAGGAAAAATCTCATTTATTACTCAATCAGGTGCTCTTGGAACAGCAATTTTAGATTGGGCAATTAAAGAAAATATTGGATTTTCTAAATTTATAAGTTTTGGTAATAAAGCAGATGTTAATGAAATTGATTTAATTGAGGAATTGGAAAACGATCCTGATACAAATGTTATCCTTTTATATCTTGAAGGGATTAGTGATGGAAGAAAGTTAATTGATATTGGGAAAAGTGTAAGTATTAAAAAACCAATAATAGTTATAAAAGGAGGAAAAACAGAAAAAGGAATAAAAACAGCAAGTTCTCATACTGGTTCATTATCTGGTTCTGATATTGCCTTTGGTTCAGCAATTAAACAATCTGGAATGATAAGAGCAAAAACAGTTGAAGAACTTTTTGATTTATCCTTAATTTTTTCCTATCAACCAATTTTAAAAGGAGAAAGTATTGGAATAGTTACAAATGCAGGTGGACCATCAGTAATGGCTGTTGATATGATAGAAGAAATGGGTCTTAAGCTCGCTGAATTTTCGCCTCAAACTATAGAAAATTTAAAGAGTTTTTTGCCACCTGCTTCAAATGTATACAATCCAGTTGATATTCTTGGAGATGCAAAGGCAGATAGATATGAAAAAGCAATTGAATGTGTTATTTCTGATCAAAATGTTGATGGAATTATGGTTATTTTAACTCCTCAGATAATAACTCAAATAGAAGAGACAGCAGAATCTATTGTAAGAAAATCAAAACAACATACCAAGCCAATAATTACATGTTTTATGGGTGGAAAAAGGGTTGAACAAGGTATAAAAATTTTGAAAGAAAATAAAATTCCTAATTATTTTTCTCCAGAAAGAGGAATCTTTTCTTTTAAAGCAATGTCTGATTATAGAAAAAGAATAGAAGAAAGTTTAATTGGGAAAATAGTCAAATTTAAAGTTGAAAAAGAGAAAGTTGAAGAAAAAATAGAGTATTTTAGAAAACAGAAGATTAATATGGTCGGAGATATTGAAGGTAGAGAAATACTTTCACTTTATGGTATAAATGTAATAAATTCCTTTTTAGCAAAAAATCAAGAGGAATGTGAGAAATTTTTGAAAGAAAATAAAGGCCTTTATGTAATGAAACTTGTTTCACCAGACATAATCCATAAAACAGAAGCAGGTGGGATTAAACTGAATATAAAAGAACCAAAAGAAGGTAAAAAAGCGTTTACTGAAATAATAGATTCGGCAAAAAAATATAAACCAAATGCAAATATTATAGGAGTTCAAATTCAACCAATGATTAAAGAAGGTATTGAGGTTATCATAGGAGTTAGTAAAGATATCCAATTTGGTCATTTGATTATGTTTGGTCTTGGAGGAATATATGTTGAATTGTTAAAAGATGTATCTTTTAGAGTAATTCCAATTACAGATATAGATGCAGAGAATATGATAAATGAAATAAAGACAAGTAAGATTTTGAAAGGTTTTAGAAATATGCCAAAGATGGATGTAAATTCAATTAAAGAGACATTGTTAAAAGTTTCACAACTTGTTTCAGATTTTCCAGTTATAAAGGAAATGGATATAAATCCATTAATTGTAAGAGAAAAAGGGTGTATTGCTGTTGATGTAAGGTTTGGATTTGAATTTAATTAAAGGAGAAGAGAATGGTAGAAGGAAAAATTGTAAAAATAAGGTTTAAAAAGTATTATTCAGAGCAGAGATTGTGGGTTTTTATTGGAAAAGTTTTAAAATTTACTGAGAATTGGATAATGGTTGAAGGGAAGGGTATTATTGTTATGAAAGGCCAACTGTCACCTGTTGAAATGGATAAAGAAAAAAGGATTATAATTGTTCCAAGAGAAAATATTTCTCATATTAGAATTCTACCAGATGATTTTGATATTGATAATATAGAAGTTATTACAAAAGGTTTGAGAATATTTGTTAAAGTAAAAAATGGTCCTGATACAAGTATAAGTGAGATTTAAAAGGAGGGAATAAAATGAAAAATGGGAAGTATTTAGTTGGGTTTATTGGATTTGGAGGTATTGCAAGAGGTCCACATTATACTGGTTGGAAGAAACTACAGGATGTTGAAGTTATAGGAGTTGCTGATCCTTCTGAAACAGTTAGAAATATTGCTAAAAATGAATTAAATATAAAATATGTTTTTGAAAATTATGATGACTTATTGAAAATTGAAGAAATTGATATTATTGATATTTGCGCACCAAATACAGTTCATTTTCCAGCAACAGTTGCGTCATTAAAAGCAGGAAAACATGTTCTTTGTGAAAAACCACTTGCAATAAAGAAAGATGAAGTTGAAGGAATGATAGAAGAAGCGAAAAAATCGGGTAAAAAATTAATGGCTGCACAACATATGAGATTTATGAGAGAATCAGTTGCTATAAAAAAATTGATTGACCAGGGAGAACTTGGAGAGATTTATTTTGCAATTGCTTATGCTTTAAGAAGAAGGCACTTACCAATAAGTTTAACTTTTATAGACAAAAATCTTTCAGGTGGTGGACCTATGTTTGATATAGGAGTTCATATTCTTGATTTAACTTACTGGTTTATGGGTTGTCCAAAAGTTCATTCTGTAAAAGGAATTACTTTAACAAAACTTGCAAAAAGGAAAGATATTAGAGGACTGTGGGGTGAATGGGATAGAGAAAAATATAATGTTGAAGATTTTGCATCTGGATTTGTTAGATTCTATGATAATAGGGCTTTGACACTAACTTGTAGTTTTCTTGCAAATATGGAAGGAATAAGCGATTTTTCAACAACACTATTTGGAACAGAAGGTGGAATAAAATGGCCTAATGGCAAGCTTGCAAAGGAGAAAAATGGAATACTTCAGGATATTGAATTGAAATTAGATGTTTTACCAAATGTTGCTCCACATCATGAAGAAATAAGAGTATTTCTTGAATGTGTAAAAGAAAATAAAGAAGTTCCAGTAAAACCAGAGGAAAGTTTAGAAGTTATAAAAATACTTGAAGCAATATATATAAGTTCAGAAACAGGCAAAGAAGTTATTTTTTAAATAAAATTATTTTTCAATTTTTAGGATTTTAACTTCTGAATTCAAAACAAAAGAAGAAAATAATTTTGCATCCCTTTCTGAACCAACTATATCTCCATAGTGATATGGTATAGCAATTTTTGGTTTAATTATATTTACTGCATTTGCTGCTTCCTCTGCATTCATAGTGTAAGTCCCACCAATAGGAACTATAACTATATCTGCAGATATATTTTTCATTTCAGGGATAAAATCTGTATCTCCTGCAATATAGATTTTTTTTCCCTCAATTTCAATTATATATCCACACCAGTTATTTGCCTTTGGATGATAATTTTTATTAATATTATATGCTGGAACTGCCTTAATTTTAACCCATTTTAAATCAACTTCATCTTCTGGTTTAAGTACTTTTTTTATACCTGTTTTAATTTTTAATACTTCATGAGGTCCAATAATATTTGAGTCATTTTTCACAATTTTATTGATATCATCAGGACTAAAATGGTCATAATGTGAATGAGTAATTAAAATTAAATCTCCTTTTGGCTGGTCTTTTATAAGTTTCCATGGGTCAATATAAATATTTTTCCCTCCAATTGAAATTAAAATTGAAGCATGTCCAAGCCATTTAATAAATTCAACCATGTTTTCACCTCCTTTCTAATCTTAATTTTACAAAGAAATTTTTTTATGTCAAATTTACCCTCCTACACCTACGAGGTGAAAGGTGGAAATTGTTGAGAATTGCGGGAAAAGAAATTGTGTTTTGAAAAAATTTTTGTTTAGAAAAAAATTAATCTACAAAATAATAGAATAAAAGATATGCTAAAACAACTCTACCCAATTCATTCGCATGGACAGGATCTCTCAGGAATAAATCATAAGGTAAATTTGAGTTTTTAATATATTCTCCCCAGTACTTTTCAATATCAAAAAATTCAATTTTCTCTTGTTCTGCAAGTTTTCTTAATCTATCTCTATATGTATTTTCAACAATTTCATCTGTCCATTGAGGATTGGTTCTTGGATCTCCTTCTTTACCAACTGCTTTACTCATAACAATTATTTCAGGATTTTGTTTTTCTCTCACCTGTCTTATTACATTTCTTATTGATTCTACATCATCTCTATTACTTATCCCACCAATTATTAAAAGGTCTGGTTTATAATCAAGAACAAATTCTTTTACTCTATTTTCCTTTTCATAATACCAACAACCAGTTCCACCTTTTACTGATGTTATAACTTCAATTTTTGCTTTTGGATATACACTTTTTATTAACACATCATAAAAAGAATTTCCTATATCATTAATGATACTATCTCCAAGCATAACAATTCTAATTTTTTCTCCCTTTTTTAATCTACTTAATGTTTCTGGAATAAATTTTTTTTCAACTTTAAATTTTTTCACTTCAGGAATTTTCTTTTTCTCTTTGTTTAAATATTCCAATATTTTTTTATCTGTTGTTTTCTTAATGGATATCTCTTTTATTTTAAAAGATTGGTTTTCCTTTTTAGTTTTGTGAAAAATAAGCTTTCCATATTTTGCTCTACATTTACCTCGGAAAAAGAATTGATTTTTAGCAAATTTTTCACTACTATCAAAACTTGAATAATTATCTGCCAACAGTTGATTCTTATTTTCATCAAAGAAAAATATTGCCCAATAATTTTTTTCTGCGGAAAGAGAGTAAAATGTCAATTCATAAAATTTAAATTCTTCAATCGGGAAAAAATCACTTTCCCATTTATCTTGATTAACAACTATTTCTTCTTTATATTGATAAACCTTTTCAGAAATTTTGAGCCCTAAAATTAAAGATAAAAAAAATAAAATTGAGAATTTTTCCAATTTATCCTCCTTTTTCTATTGAAATAGAAGTTTAAATGAATTTAGATAAAGTATTTTCCTTATTTCATTTTCTGAAAGTCCTGCTCCAAAAAGAGAACCAATATAATAATGGTGATTGAACCATGGGAAGTCGGTTCCGAATAAAATTTTATCGCTTCCGATTTCTGAAATTATTTTTTCAATAATACCTCTTTCGTCAATAACAGCGCATAATTCAAGATATACATTTTCATAATTTTTAATAATTTCTACTGCTTTGTCCCATGTGCCATGCAAAGAATGCCCTAAAATCAATTTTATTTTTTTATACTTTTTTAGAATTTTTTCAACTTCTTTATCACCAGTATAAACACTATTTCCCCAGGTATGAGTTAAAATTATACTCTCTTTTTCGTCTGCAAAATCAAAAATATTTTTATATCTTTTATCAGAAAGTGGGACCCTATGGTAATCAGGAAGTAATTTAAATCCTACAAAAATATCGTTATTCTTTTCATAATTCTTAATATCATTTTTTAGATTATAGTGCGGATTTACTGAAAAATAACCTTTGAATTTATTTGGAAATTTTCTAACAATATCAACAACAATTTTGTTTCCTATTTCTGGTTCAAATAAAGAATAATGGTGGGCAAAGACACATAATTTGATACCTGAAATTTCCATTCTCTGTGCCATTTTTTCTGGTTCTGTATATGGCATATGACTTCCAAAAAAAAGTCCCATATGACAATGTATATCTATAACTGGTAAATTTTCAATTCTTCCTCTTAATAAAAATTCATTCCAGAATTTATTCGTATTTAATTTCATTTATTATTCTTTCTATGTTTTTATAAGCAATTTTTTCTTTATCTTCTTTCCCAATCTCTGCATTAACAAGTTGTAAAATTGAACTTTCAAAGTATCTTTCAGGAAAACCAGAACCAAAAACAATTCTTTCTGAACCAAACTTTTTGACAGTTTCTTCAATTCCTCCTTCATATAAAGAGAGTAAACTTGATTCAAGATAAACATTAGGAAATTTTTCAAGTAATGGCCATGTATATCTATTCGTATTCCATATTCCAAGATTATATAAAATACAGGTTAATTTAGGAAAAGTTTTAAGAATTGAGTATATATCTCTGTAATCAACAGAAAAACCACTCATTATATCAAGAAAAATTGGAAATTTTCTTTGTTCAAGTTCACTTAGAAAATCACCAAAACTTATTTCATCTAAAATAAAATTATGTTTCTTTGGAAAGAAATTAAACCCAACTATCTTTTTTTCTTTAAGTTGTTCAAAAGTATAAATTTTAATTTCATTAGTTTGAGGCGGTAGAATTGTTAAAACTCCATAAAGTTGTCGTTTATTTGAAATCTCTTTTATTAATTTTTCATTCCCAATTTGAGGATGGATATCTCTCTGAGAAATGTGATAAACAATTGCTTTTTTAATATTCAAACAGGTCATTTTACTAATAAGTTGTTCTGCACTAACTGATATTTCTCTTTCATCATTCATAAATTTACCAATCCAGATATTAACATCAAAAAATTTAAGTTCCATTTTTATATGATTCTTCAACTGCCTTTTTCAATTTTTTAATTTTCTCTTTTATCTCTTTATACTTCCAGTCAGGATTAACTGGTATAAAAACAGTTCTACTTAAATTTTCTATTGATTTTGGGAACATTTCTTTTGTATATGTATGCCTTAAATCTTTATTTTCATTGAAATTATATGGATTTAATCTTTCCTTATGCCAAATTCTCTTTTCAATTATTGGTTTCCAGTCAAACCAGACATGTTTTCCTGAGTCAATAGGCCTATAGCCACCTGAAATCTCAGCAAATTTTTTAGCAATTTCTTCATTTTCAAATCTAAATGGAATCATAACTCCACAATCACCATCAATATCATTAGAAGGAGCAAATTTAACTCCAAAGACATTTTCCATTTCTTCCATTATTCTTCTTTTATTTTTTCTCAAATCTCTTAATATTTTATCAAGTCGTTTTAATTGAACTCTCATTATCGCCCCCATAATCTCACTTGCTCTAAATTGTAATCCTAAGAATATTGGTATTGAAAATTCACCAGCATAAGGTCTAAAAGCAGTTCCACTATCATGGAAAATACTTGCTTTTTCATAGATTATTCTATCATCAGTTACAAGACATCCTCCCTCCCCACAACTTATGATTTTAAAATAATTGAAACTATAAGCACCTGCATCTCCCCAACTACCAAGTCGTTTACCTTTAAAACTTCCACCAACTGCTTGACAACAATCTTCAAGAACTTTTAAATTATATTTTTTGGCAATATTCATTATCTTTTCCATATTACATGGAAAACCAACCATATGGACAGGAATAATACATTTTGTACTTTTTGTAATTTTTCTTTCAATATCAATTGGATCTATTGTGCATGTCTCATCTACTTCAACAACTACAGGAATTGCTCCAACCATTAAAACACTTGTTGCAGTTGCCATAAATGTATATGATGGAATTAAAACTTCATCTCCAGGTCCTATATCAAGTCCAACAAGTCCAGATATTAAAGCAGCAGTTCCACCTCCACTCATCAGCAAAGCATACTTTACACCTATTTTTTTAGCCCATTCTTCCTCAAATTTATCACATTCTCCTTTTTTCTTTTTTACTCTGAACAATTCTTTACTTTTTATTACCTTTTCAACTGCTTTTACTTCTTCTTTTCCTATCCTATACATAATTTCACCTCCATTTTTCTCCCTATATTATACCATTTTTCATTTGACCTAATTTTTCTTAAAATGTAATATACATAAAAATGGGAATATATAAACAGGTAGTAAAGATAAAAAAAGAAGAGTTTTTTCTTTTTTTACTTACTTTCCTTTATCTTTGTCTGAGAACTTTAACTTTTGATAAACTTAAATCCCTCTATATTTTCGTCTTTATTTTTGAAATTTACTTTACAGTTTCAATATATGTAGGAATTAAAAAATCTGTCTATGAGGAAAATTTTAAAATCGTAGATATATTCAAAGAAGGATTATATTTTTTCCCTTCCATCTTGCTTTACAATCTTTTAGTTAGTTTAGTTGCTGGACTTATTTATTCGGTTGCTTTAAGTTTTGTCTCTTCAATTAAAATTTTATCTAAAGTTTCTTTTTTACTTTTTCTTATCATAATTATGTGGGCAGCAATCCCATTTTTTTATGTTTTTTTAACGATTTATACACCTTTTATAATATTTATAGAAAACGATACAGTTTTTGAATCCATAAAGAAAAGTTATAGATTTATGAAGGCCAATCTACCTTATCTTATAAATTTATTTTTCCCTTTTCTTATTTTTTGGACTTTATTTTTTACAATTTTTCAAAAATATGATAAAATCAATTTCTTAAAATTTGTTTTATTAGTATTCATTGCTTTTCTTGAAATTTTGACAGTTAAAACAATTTTTTTAGTTTACAAAGGAGTTAAAAAATGAAAGAAATTTTTGAAATTAGATGGCATGGAAGAGGAGGACAGGGAGCAAAAACAGCAGCACTTTTATTTGGAGATGCCTGTCTTTCAACAGGTAAATATATTCAAGCATTCCCTGAATATGGACCTGAAAGGATGGGAGCACCTGTTACATCTTTTAACAGAATAAGTTCAAATCCTATAAGAATACATTATGGTATAGAAAATCCTGATGTTGTTGTAGTTCTTGATTTTTCATTAGTTGAACAGATAAATGTTTGCGAAGGGCTTGATGAAAAAGAAGGAATTTTGCTTGTTAATTCTCCTTTTCCTCCTGAAAAAATTAGAGAAAAAATTAGTTTTAAAGGGAAAATTTATACAGTTGATGCATCAAAGATTGCACTTGAAACAATTGGAAGGGATATACCAAACACACCAATGATGGGTGCTCTTGTTAAAGTAACAAAAATACTTAATCTTGAAGAATTACTAAAAGATACTAAGAAAAAACTGGAGGTGAAATTTAGAAATAAACCAGAAGTAATTGAAGGTAATCTTAAAGCAATAGAAAGAGCATATAATGAAGTGAAAGGAGATTAAAATGGAAAAAAAATTGAATTGGAAAGAATTACCTGTTGGAGATGTGCTTGAAGGCGGTAGTTCATTAAAATTTAAAACAGGAAACTGGAGAAGTAAAAGACCAGTCCATATCCCTGAAAAATGTATCAATTGTTTTATATGCTGGATAAGTTGTCCTGATGACGCCATTGTTGTTGATTCTGAAAAAGGGAAATGGTCTCATTTTAATTATGATTATTGTAAAGGTTGTGGAATATGTGCATATGAATGTCCAAAAAAAGCAATTGAAATGAAAGAAGAGGTAGAAAAATGAAAAAGAAAATTTATTATATAGTTATTCTATTTTTATCTGGTTGGATTTTTTCAGGGATTGAATATTTAATTTTCAAAAGTGAAAAAGAGAAACTTAACAAAGAATTACAAAAGAAAGAATTTGAAATAAAAACTTATAAAAATATGCTTGAAGAAGTTGAAAAGTCACAGAAAGACATAGACAACATTATAAATACTTTAAATAATTTAAAATTAAAACTTAAAAAAATTGAAGAAAAAATAAAAAAATATATTAAAGA
>JBKBIN010000038.1:0-13594 GCA_046296715.1 Candidatus Ratteibacteria bacterium | reverse complement strand
TCCTTTGTGTAATGCCTGTGCTTATATGGAAGTTGGCGGATTTAATCATGCATTCTTTAACAATTTCGCATATAAATTTGGTTGTGCATTTAGAAAACAACCTTCCTTAAATGGGGTTCAGAGAGCATGGTATCTTGGTAATTATTTGGCAGATATAAGTGATATTATTTTTGACCATTATGCATATGGGACATCAGAAAATCCTGACTATTACGAAACAATTGCATATTATAACAATATAATTGCCAGTAAACCGAGAAAAATTGGCGTTTTTGATAGAGAACAGAAGATTTCCTTAGATATTAAAGAATTTTCAGAAAATTTGAAAACAAAAAAATCATTAAGATATGAGGTAGGAGAAATGAAAGAAGTTTCGCTAAAATTAGAAGATGTATTGAAAGAATATGTGGATAGTTTTAATATTAAATTTTTTGTTCCTTATCCACTTTATAAGGTAGTTGGAGAATGGAATTTTTATAAGAATAAATATGACCCTTCATTTATTTTTGGAGAAAACTTCTATTATAGTGACGAATACATTGACAGGGTTATGTATCATTATGTTCCCTGGAATAATTTAAACGGAATAAATCTGAATGAAGATAATTATAAAAATGGAATACTTGAAAATTGGATAGAAGGAGCACTTGAATTTGATGGAGAAAAAATATATTGTGTTTTACCTGATTCAGAGATTAAAAAGGACTATTCCTTTACTTATACAGGGATTTTTAAATATGGAGATATAGTTAAAGGTTCACAAGTTGTATATCCGGGAAGTAAAAGACAAACAGTTGATATGGATAGAAATTCTTTTCTTATAGAATTAGTTTTGAAAGCAGAAAGAGGAAATGGTGGTATTGTTGAGAAGATGAAAGAGGGCAAAGGTTATTCTGTTTATTTAAAAAATGGAAAAGTTAATTTTAAGATTGGATATGGAGATAAAAATTATCTTGTATATACAGAGAAAAGAATTGATGATAAAAGATGGCACCATTTAATAGTGGAATTAGATATGATAGAAAAAATTGGAAGGATTTATATAGATGGAAAAGAGGAGAAAGTAATAAGAGAAGGGAAAATAGAAGAAGAGAGTTTATCAAATACAGGAGATTTTTTAGTTGGTAGAAGTATAGATACAGGATATTTTAAAGGATTAATTGACTTTTTAAGAGTTTCAAGGGGGAGTTTAAAAGATGCAGAGACAACAATAGGGGAAATTTACAAGTGGGAATTTGATGGCCCATTTTTAAGAGATTTCTTTGGAAATAAAATTTTTTAAGAAGGAGGGGAAAATGGAATTATTTGAAGTAATAGAAAAAAGGAGAAGTGTAAGAAGTTATGAGAAATGCAATATACCAAAACAGGATATTGAAAAGATTTTAAAAGCAGGTGGTTTAGCACCTTCTGGAAGAAATATTCAACCATATGAGTTTATAGTTATTGATGATGAAAAAATTATTAAAAAATTGGGTGAAGAAGTTCAAAGTTGTATTTCAGAGGCAAGTGTTGTTATTGGAATAATTGCAGATCCTCAAATGAGTAAATACTGGTTAGAAGATATTTCTGCTGTTACTGAAAATATGCTTCTTGCTATAGAAGACCTTGGTTATGCTTCATGTTGGATAGAAGGAACATTACTTCCAAAAGAAGACAAGATAAAGGAATTACTTAAAATACCTAAAGAAAAAAGATTTATAATAATTTTACCTATTGGAAAGGCAAAAGGAGAAATTTCCAAAAAAGTAAA
The DNA here is from genome assembly GCA_046296715.1 of Candidatus Ratteibacteria bacterium. Lineage (GTDB taxonomy): Bacteria > Ratteibacteria > UBA8468 > B48-G9 > JAFGKM01 > JAMWDI01. Next base: position 11,844 of record JBKBIN010000038.1, on the reverse strand, counting down.
AAAAGACATAAGAGAAATAACTCATCATAATTTTTATGGCCAGAAATATTTTTAATTTTTCAACAAAGATTTAGATCTTTGTAAATACTATCCTATCCTTATCAAATGAAATTTTTCTTTTGTTGATAATAAATTGAGTTTGAATCTCTTTCCCAATAACTTTTATTTCAGGTGGATTTTCTTTTTGTAATGTAATTATACAGAATATAATTTCTCCTTTAGTTTTAGCCCATAATATTTTTAGACCTTTCTTCCCAAAAGGTGAATATTTTTTCCCTTCAAACTCTATTTCATCACCATAGAAGATTTCAATATTTTCCTTCGGGAAGAACCAACATTTCATACTACTTTTACTTTTTTCTGAATATAAGATAACCTCATTTTCATTTATTTTTACATTTATATCCTTTCCAACTACTGCCTGCCAGAGTTTTTCCCCATCTACTTTTAGATAATCAATAATTACAAATAAAGCATCAGCACCACTTAAATTAGAAAAATCAACTCCAAAACTCCTTATAATTTTTATATCTTCTTTTTTCAACTTCTCGTCAATTTTATTTCCATATCTATCTCTTGGATCAGTTTTTTCATCTGAAGGTAAAAGATAAGCGTCTGTTAAATCAAAAGATATAACACCTGAATTACTTTCTTCTTTAGAAAATATAATTTTGCCGCCAAGTCCATTTTGTCTTCTTGATTGAATTTGGACTACATTTTGATATATACTTGAAGTTGAATTTTTATCACTTGCTCCTTGAATAAACCATTTTTCACCAAGACCCCATATTCTAAAATCTCCTGCATTATTCATTTGCCAACAAGGTCTGATAGGTAAACTTTTTCCAAAAATTGACGCAATAATATCGTTATTATCAGAATACCTATTTCTAAAAATAAAACCACCTTTTAAACTATCAAATATAACTTTTGGGAATATATTTTCTGGATGGACTGGTTTTAAATCTTCAGGATAAAATAAAAAATGGTAAAGTAAATCTTCACCACCTGTAGTTTCAGGAATAGAAGGGATATCAGGGTCAGTTATAGAAGGAATTTTTTCTTTTTGGTGTATAAGTTTATTCCAGAACCATAAAATACTACTTTTATATTCATCAGGAACAACAGGAAAAATTCTTGCTAAATGTCTTTCGTTAGGAATACTACTTCCACCACCATATGAGATTTTTTCAAACTTTCCATTGAATAAACTTAATGCAAATGAACTGACAGCTATTTTTCCAAGAGTATTGTGTTTATTGATATTATTTCCTGTAATTTTTTTATAAATTGTAGTTGCTATCATTGGTTCATCAATTGAATAAAAAGTATAACCATCTCCTTCTGTATTAAAACCAAATTCCCCAAGTCCTAAAGTTGCATATTGTTCAATTCTTTTTCTCCCTATTTCAAAAAGTATGTAAGCGAATGGGTCTTTATTTCCTCTTTCAATATATAAATCCTTTAAAATTTCGTAATATTCAGTTGCCAATTTATATATTTTCATCTTTTCATCTATAAATTCTTTTATATTTTCATCTTTTACTTCTTCTAAATTAAATGAAAAACTGCTTTCTCCCCAAGGATAAACAAGTCCATTTAAAATCTTTAATACTATAAGATATTTCCCTTTTGAAAGTTTAATAATGTCATTTGGTGTCACTTTTTGAGAATTTAAATAAATATCACCAGCACCTTTTAAATTTACTTTAACAAATCTCTCTTTATCATTTTCTATTCCTGTTAAATAGTAACTGGAAGATAGATGTTTTCTGTTTATTGGGCCAAGTATATCTATTGATTGAACAAGATTTTCTTTTTTTCTTATATACTTTTCATCTAAGGCAGAAAAATTTTTTAATTGAGAAAAATCTGAAATATCTATTGGCTCTTTAAAAAATTTTTTATCATAAGGAGGTGAAAAATTTTCAAAAGGACCTTTAAATAACCATCTTTCTGGCATCTTTAAACTTTCAAAATTAGAAAAATCTAAACCTTCATAATTAATCTTTAATGGTTCTATATCAATTATTTGTGGTTTAGGAATTTCTGGCAATTTCTCAAATTTTTCATCTAAAATAACACTGGCTCCTATAAATGCTCCTGGATTTAATTTCGCAGAATAGTTACTTACAGGATGTGTATTTACTTTCCCAGATAAAGATGATGGTCTTAAAAGAATTCTTTCACTTAAGTTTCTTATATATGTTTCAACACGATTTTTAAACTCATCATCCCAAACTTCATAAAAGAAATCATACCCTATACTTATTTTCCTTAACCTTTCTCCATGGTAATGACCAAGATTAAATGGTCCTGGTGTAAAATCTTTCATCATATCTTCAACAACTTTCTTACTTTTTTCTACATATTTTCTATCTTTTGTCAGAAAATACATAAAACCAATAACTACTATATCATTAGAATTTGTGAATTTTTCATAACAATCTCTCCAATTTTTCTTCTCTATTTTTTCTTTTATCTGATTTAACTCTTTTTCTATAACTAACAATCTTGGATGACCTGTTATTTCATATTTTTTCTCTATTATTACCTCTCCATATACTTTGCCACTTACTTTTATATAATTCCCATCATTTTCAAAAAGATTTAAATCAAGTAAAAGAGTAGAATATCCTGAATTTTTAAATGATAAAAAGTTCCCTTCATACTTCCCTTCGATTTTCTCATTATTTACTTTAAACTCTAATTTATAAACTCCTTTCCCTCCACTAACCCAGGAATCTGGTAAATAGAAAACTTTTAAATTTAATCTGTAAGTGTCTCTTTTTATCTCAAAATCCTCAACTTTACCTATACAAAAAGCACTATTATAATTCAGACAATCGCCAATAAAAAATCTCTCAAACTTTGAACCCTCTGAATAAATATCAATATTAAGTGGTCCTGTTAAATTATTTGATCTATTAGAATAAAGTGGGTTTTCAAGATATATTGAATATCTAAACCTATTCTGTGAAGAAAGAAAAAAAACAAAAAATAGAATATAAAAAACTATCTTTTTAATCATTTTGTCCTCCCTTTTTAATTTCTTAAAAACTCTATTTTTAAACCTTCTTTATCATTTTATTTATTGCCTTAGGTCTATAGCCGCAATTTTATTGAGCGCTCTAACAAAATGCATACCATAAGCATAAGGAAATTCTATTGGATGTTCATAATCAGTAATAATCAGCAATTCTAAATCTCCAATAAAATCTACTTTACCTACTTTTAAAAAAATACCATTTTTACTAATTTGATACATTAACAACCCAGCACCATTTCCTGAGTGAGATGGATCAGTTTGTAAATATAACATATCTTCTATTATTACAGGCATCCAACCTCTTATTTCACTGTTTTCATCTACATATAGTTTACGACCATCTTTCAAAGAAAATCTATACAATCGCCCAGGGACTCTAATATTTTTTTCTTTATCTTCATAATCCCCTAACACAGCATAGACCACACCATCATGTATTACTGCACGTCTTCTTGGGCCACTATCTGGTGCAATCCAAAATCTATATTCTGGTTTATCTGGCATTCTCCATTTTTCTACAAGACCATTAATTGTGATAAGATAACAAGTCCATAGTCCTACCTTTTTACTATCAGTTTCAGTATTAAGTAATATATGACCTTCACCCATATTAAGTTCACCAGGATTAATACCTGTTTTATGGAGCCATTTTTTCTCTCCAGTTTTTGGATCAATTAGTGAAATTTCACATGGTCCATAACGAGAAGTTGAGTTTTTAAGTATTAACCAGGTTTTCCCTTCTTCATCCTTCCATGGTCGTGGTGTTGTTGCATCGTCAAGTAGATTTTTCTCTCTCCATAGCATTTTTCCTGTTTTCAGATCAAAGCCAATGATACCACGATAAAGATCAGGAACAACTGCTATTTCTCCAACAATCATTACTCCTGAACGTTTATAACCTATTTGTTCACGAAGAGGTGGTAAACGTCGTTCAGAAATGCATTTTTCTTTGTATTTTTGAGCAAATGGATGCCATTCTGGTAATATATTATGCCAGAGACGCTTTCCTGTAGAAATTTCATAAGCAAAAACATGACCAGTTATGGAAACAGTTACATAAATACCATTTTCTGCTGCACCACTTATACCATTATGCCCTCTTTTGCTGCTTTGAAAGTTTAAAGATGCTGATTTTTCTATCTGTCGCCACAATTCCTTTCCAGTATAGGCATCAAGAGCAACAGTAATCCAATCTGCATCAATTCGTAAATAAGTATTGCGAACTTTTGGATTTGACAATTCTGGTCTATTGAAGAAATACCGGTCAGTAAGGGTTTCTGGATTGGCAATTATTTCACCAGAACTTTGAGTCCATGAGACAAGTAATACCTTATCATAAACTATTGGACTTGCACTATCGCCAATTGTTGGTTCAAAACCTTGTTCAATAACATCTCTTACAGCACTAAAACTATTTTTGCCAATTCCAGTATGTATGGGGACAGACCAAGTTTTTTTTATCTGTTTTTTATCCTTTGTTAATGAAATGCCAGAACTTGGTGGAGTAAAGTTATATGCAACACAATTTGGCCAATCAGGAAGAGGTTTCTTTGATTCTGAAATACCAATTAGACATATCATAAAAGACAAAGTAATAAAAAATGCTATACTACGAATTAAGGACATCATTTCATCCTCTTTTTTAAGTTATAAAATTCTTCTGCTGATATAAAATTTATATACTTCTTTAAAAAATCTGCTTCTTCTCCAAAATTATATCCTGCTTCAAGAACTGGATAAAAGAAATCTCCTTGATTTCTTTCTAAATTTATATCTTCTTCTAATAAACTTAAAATTTCTTTTCCATTTTTCTTCACTGATAAAATTAGATTTTTTGACTTATTATTTGCTTTTAAAGAATCTTTTCCAAACACGATTTCATAACTTAAATTTTTAAAATTCACATTCAATTTTCTTTCACTTAAATTAAAGTTTACCAGAGGAATATTGTTAGTTGAAGGATATAAGACAGTTATGAATTCACTTATATTTTTTTCAGATGGTTTTATAAAGACACCTTTTGTTTCTTCGCTATAGTAAATTGAACCGTCTTTCCTTCTTCTTTCAAGTTTCCAGTTAAAACTTTCAAAATTAAACGTATTAGGATTGGCAACAAAAAGAGTAAGTTTATCATCAAATTTAAAGCAATTTTTTTCTTTATTAAAATCTTTTGATGTTTCAATATGAAGGGCGTAATTTGGAATTATTTGGTCAGATGGAAGTTCAAATCTATCCCATATAACAAAATAATCTAAAGGTTCCTCATTTTCATTTTTGATAAATATCACATATCTTCTATAAACTATTGGTTGTTCATAAAATTTAACAGGATATTTTGCTTGCCATACGATTTTTTCAGGTAGGTCAGGCATCCATTTTAACCTTTTACTTTCAACCTGTCCTATACCAATATCAACATCTTTTGAAGTTTTAAATCCTATAATCCTTTCATATCCATCCATATTTGAAAATTTCCAATCAGGTAAACTAAAAAAAACTCTATTATGCATATGTTCCTGGTCTGCTCTTGGTGCATAACCGCACATATGGTCTATTGCAATTCTTTTATTGTAAGCACAATAATGGAATGAGAGTTGGTCTCCATGATAATGTCCTCTTGTTGGTCCAGATTTAAAAGCAAGAAAACTTTCTTTGTCTGTCCCAGATTTATTTCTGAAAACAATGCCAAATCCTGGGAATTCTTCTGTTGTCCAATTTTTAGGATCTTCATTTATACCTATTTCTAATGCAAGTTCATTAATTGTATCAAAATCAGCTCCTGGTGGATGTGTATCTCCCATTGGTAAAATTTTTCTCTTTCCATCTCCTATTGGTTGAGTTGTTCTTAAAAGAAAAGATATTGCAGATTTTATTCTTTCATCTTTTGTTAAATCAATGCCAAGATGTATACATGCATCATTCATATCCATAAAGACACCAAGTGCATGCCATAAGTATCCTGGACACTCTGTTCCTGTTCCTTTAGGCATAATAACTGAAGCAGAAAGATGATAATCAAGAAGTTTTTTTATATGCTCAACAAATTTAGGATAAAAAGGATGTGATTTAAGGCCAGTTAGTAAAGCAATAGGTATTCTAACAAAATCTGTGTAAAAATTTGGATTTATAGGAGACCAGCCATTATATGGATATCCCCAAAAATCAGGGTCAATATATTGTTGAAAACGAGAAAGAGTATTAATATCTTCTGGTGGAAATTTATTTTTTCTAATATCAGCAACAAGATTTCTTCCTGTATGCCTTGTTCCAGGATTGGTTGGATTTGCTATCCAGTCAGAATAATAGAATAATGGTTCAAAATTCCCCTTTTTATTCTCCCATTCTACAACATATTTATCCAGAATTTCATTTAATGGAGTTAAAACCTCATATTGAGTAAAGTTTTTCAAATTTTCAAGGTTTTTATTTTGATCAACAACAATAAAATAATATCTTGAACCTTGAAAAGATGGAAAGATAAACTTGCCTTGTTTTTTTTCATCACATCTTGCCTCTATTGAATTACTGTATGGATAAACCCATTTTCCTGCTTTAGAAGGTATAATACCTACAAAATATTCTTGATCTGAAAAACCAAAAAACCATGATTTTTCACAATTTTGTGTCCATCTTGGTTCTAAATAGGTAATGGTATTACCTAACCTAAAATAGGAAGGAAAAACAACTTTCCTTAATTTTTCATAAAGGAAAGGTGCTTTAAAGTCACTATCCTGTATAATCGGTGGATGTGGAGATGACCCTATATTTTCTGCTTCTGTTGTAAACCAGCCATATATGTAACCTTCCTGAATTTTCCAATCTTTCCATAAATTTAATTCCCAAAAATTTTCTTCTTTATTTTTATGTTTCTCTTCAACTATTATATAAGGTTTTTCAGGAAGAACTGTAATTAATATTTCAGAAAAACCACCTCCTTTAAATCCATATGTTTGTTTTGATTTAAAAAAGAGGGGGCCTTCACATAAAATTTCAAAATTATAATTTTCAACTTCTCTTTTCCAGAAACTTTCTCCTATCCATTTTCTATTTACTAATATTTCTCTAATCGGTCCCTCATTTTTATAAACTTTAAAAGGAATTCTTATACCAACCTGTCCATTGTCAATTTCAATAAACTCTTTATCCTTTTTTACATTTATCTTTTTTCCTATTTCACTCGGTTTTTTAAATACTTTATATCTTTTTTCTGTATTTTCTTGAAAATCATCAAGAATCCATAAATTATAAACATCTTTCTTAAAATCCTTTTCAAATTGATATGGAATAACTTTTCCACTTTCATCAACAATTTCTATCTCCTCTATATTCTTAAACTCTAAAGGTGTCTTAACACAGGTAGAAAAATAAGTATTTTTTACAGGATTTTTTATCTTAAACTCTATCTGTGAAAATGAAATTAAAGATGAGCAGAAAAAAATAAAATAAAAAATTTTTTTCATCTATCCCTCCTTTTTTACCATGAATACTTTGGAATTAAAATTTCATCATTTAACTCCCACCAATTTTCACCTTCCTGACTTGGGTCAATAGGAGTTAATTTTTTATGTATCTCATATGTAAGTTCTGCTATTTCTTTATCAAAATGCCAGAAAGTCTTGTTTTTATCTCCTTTATATTCTGAATAAGGCGCAGGTAAAAACTCTGGAGATTTAATATTTGCATCTGTCAAATATCCTTTTTTAAAATCTATTTTCTTACATTTAGGACTTCCTTTTAATGGTTCAAAATTTTCTGGATATCTATATTCAATACACTTACTAATAAACTTTATTACATAATCTTTCATTAAATCATTCCAAGAAGTATGGGAACCCCCTGGATCTACAAGTAAGGAGAAAAGATGATTTTCATCTTTATTTCTTAAAAATAACAACTGTTTTCTTATCATTATCCATTGTGTTTGTTTTCCATATTTTTCTCTTATTCCACCTTTACCTCCACCCAAAGGCCCAAATTCTTCAAATTCTCCATTTATTGCAACAAAAGGAATGCCTTTTAAAGAAAAAGAAGGATCTGGTATAAGGTCCTGTAAATTTCCACTTTTTATATGAACTATTCCAAGGGTTCTTTCTGGATAAAAATAGCCAATATTTCTTGCGTATATTCCACCTGTTGAGTGTCCAATCGTTAAAAAAGGTAAATTAACTATTTCAGGATGGGAAGAAATTTCACCTGCTTTTTTTAGAATTTCTTCAAATTTCTCTTTTTCTTGTTTAGATTTTAAAAGAAACATCGGTTTTATTTTAAGTATTCCAAAACCACTATCTATTAAGAAAGTCCTTAATTTTTCATCTCTTGAAAGGTCTCCTTCTATTACAATTCCTCCTGTAATTATAAGTCCTTTTATAATCTTTATATTTTCTGGATACCATAGATAAAATTTTATAATTGGAGGTTTTTCTCCTTCTTTCTTAGGAAATCCTTCTATCTCCCCTTTGAATTTCCAATATTTTGAAAATTGTTCTTCGTCAATATCAACTCTTCTTTGTTGGGTTATAGATAAAAAACATAAAAATATCAAAACTAAAAAACTTATTTTAAACATCTTAACCATTTTCCCCTCCCTTTTTTAAATAGAACCTTAATATTTTTATCTTTTATACTAATCTCTTTGTCTTCAAAAATATCATAAACTGTTTTATAATTGCCTTCAAATCTAATCTCAACCTCTTTATCTTGTTGAGAATTATTTACTAAAAAATGATGGTCTACAGAATCTCCATATAATGCAAAATGTAAAACACCATTACAAATTGTTTTAAACTCTCTATCTTTAAAAATAATCCTTATCAGTTCATCTTCAAGTTTCAAATTGCCTGGTTTTCTACACATTTTTGAAATTGAAAAACAGATAACAACAGCAAGACCATTGCCAACTCTATTTTCAATTACACTTGGATAATTGTTTTCAAATCTTTCAATTACTTTACCAGTTGTTGGTAAAATTTCTGCCCATTGTTCATTTTCAAATATCTCAAAATCTTTATATTTTATTCTATCTTCAACTTTTCCAACACGATAAAAATTACATATACTGCATCCAAATAATTTCTCAAAAATTGAACCTTTTTTTGTATTAAAAATTCTTCCATTTTCATCAAAATATGCAAAAGGCATATCAACAATTATTTTTCCACCATCTCTGGCATATTCGTAAAGTTTATACAAAATTTTTTCAGACATAGATTCAAGCCATGGCAAATATATAATTTTTTTTGGTTCTAATATACCATTTAAAAATTGGTTATCTGTAAGAAATTTGAAAGGAATATTTTTATTTATCAATGCTCTCGCTATTCCAATTCTTGCATAGGAAGCAGAAAGTTCATGTTCATGATGTTGAATTTGAATATTCCCTTCGCTTATTCTTGCTAAATAACTTTCATTATCCCAACTATAAAAAATATATACTTCTGCTTTCTGTTTAAGTTGCCACAATTCCTTTCCATATCTATTTATCTGTTTTGCTATCTCTCCTGCCCTTTTACCTGCTTTTGTCAATCTTCCAGTTAGGTCAGTAAGTCCATATTCACCACATTCATATCCTCTTTCTCTCGGATTCCATAGCCAAAAACCGAAACCTTTTAAACCTGATGCAAGATAATAAAGAATAAATCTTTCAATCTTTTCTTCTGTCATTGTAAATGGTCTATATCCACTATATCTACTTGAACCACCTGTTGTTTCAGGAGCACAAGGAATTGAATTTGTAGAAAAATCAACTATCATTTTTGCTTGAATATATAAGGGGATATCTTCTTCTCCTTCAACCTGTTCAAAATGCCAAGGTATATGGATTGATGAGACAAACATATCAGAAATTTCGGCTGTCTTTTCCCAATCCCATCTATATAAAGCAGCATTGAAAAAAAGATTATGTCCACCACTTCTGATAGGATGTAAAGGATCAATCTTTTTAACAAAATCTATTATCTTTTTTTGATTTTCAATTGAAATATCTGTCTGAAATCTCATTAAATCCCTTCTAATTACATGGTCTTCCCAGAATCTTTCTTGTGTAATTTTATAGCATTCTTTAAAATCTTTTAAAGGTGGATGAAATGAAAATGGTTTATTTTCAAGTCCCCATTTTTCATTAAGATTTTCTATCGTCTTGTATTTTTTTTTCAAAAATTTCGCAAATAATTCTGCCTCTTCTTGAGAAACAAACGATTTTCTTATAGGTTCAGGTTCTCCAAAAAGCATCCAACAAATTATTCTTGGATTATCTTTATACCTTTTTATAAATCTTTCTAAAAAATATTTCTCTTTTTCTAATTCTTCTTCGGGTATTGAAATTTCATTTTTCTTTTTTATTCTAAATTTTGGATGAACAACTACCCATAAATTTGTCTGCATTAAACATTTAAAAAACTTATCTGGATTTGTCCAATCAAATTTTTCTTCTTCTTTTTCTATATCCTTTCTATCAAAAAAAACCCTTACTGTATTGAAACCTGCTTTTTCTATTCTTTTAAGTTCACTAATAATTTCTTTTTCTGTCCAATCTTCCCATTTCCATAAAACAACAGATACAAAATAAATTCCTTTTTCAGAAATTAGAAAAGATTCTTTTTTCATTATTTATCATTATAATTAGACAAATGGAAAAGTAAATAGATTAGTGTGAAAAAAGTTGACTTAAAGCGAACTAAATGTTAATATGTTATCAATGAGGAAGAAATATTTTACACTTAAAAGTTTTGAAAAAATAAAAAAAGAAATCTTTCCTTTAGTTTTAGGAGATAATTTAATTTTTGTTTCAAGTATCCAGTTAAATATTCACAAAATAAACATTCCAACATTTTCCCATTTTCACAATGATTATCAGATTCTTTATTTTTTAAATGGAAGTGGGATTGAAAAAGTAGAAAATAAAGAATTTAAAGTTTTTCCAGGGATGGCTGTTTTAATTCCACCTTTAAAAAAACATTCATTCATTCCAGAATTTAATACAGAAAGTCAGATATTTGCTTTAAGATTTAAGATTGTTAAAAAAATAATTAAGAAGAAAATTAAAGAAAGTAATAAATTATTGGAATTTCTATTTTCAAGAAAAACATTATACTGGCTGCTATCTGATAAAAGAAAAGAGGAAATGGATGATATGATAAAAGAAATTTCAGAAATTGTAGCAAATAAAGAATTAGGTTGGGTTATTGAAATGGAGGGTTATTTCTATTTACTTTTTCGTCTTCTTTTTGTTTCTTTTATAGAGAGAAAACAAATGAAAGAAAAAAGAAGTAAGAAAGAAAAAATTTTTCTTAAAATTCAAGATTATATTAATGAAGATTTAAGAATAAAGTCATCAGATATTTCTAAGAAATTGATGGTTTCACAAAGATATGTTCAGAGAATTGTTAAGGAGTTTACTGGTTATTCTTTTACAAAATTTTTAAATAAGAATAGAATTGAAAAAGCAAAAAGAATGTTAAAGGACAATTCTTTACAAATAAAATATATTGCACATCAATGTGGTTTTTCAAATGTAAACTATTTTACAAGAATTTTTAAAAGAATTGAGGGTATATCTCCAACAAAATATAGAGAAATTTTATAAATTGTTCGTTTTAGGATAGATAATTTCATAAAAATCTATTTACTTGAAAGAAAAATTTGATTAACATATTAATAAAAAGTGAAGAGGTGGAAAATGATAAAAAAAGTGAGGGGGTGGAAAATGATAAAATTTATTAGAGAAAGAGTTGGTTTTACTTTAATAGAATTACTTGTTGTTATTGCTATAATTGCAATTCTTGCTTCTATGCTTTTAC
>JBKBIN010000037.1:0-14173 GCA_046296715.1 Candidatus Ratteibacteria bacterium | reverse complement strand
TGACAATTTTAATATTTCTACTATATGGAACAAGAACAATTTTGAGAAACTATGACTGGAATAATGAAATTAAATTTTATGAAAAGACATTGAAATGGGGTTTTGGAAATGAGAAAATTTATTATAATATTGGAGTTTTTCATTACAAAAATAAGGATTATGAAAAGGCACTGAAAATATTTTTGAAAACAGAACCATATTATAAAAACAAGAAAAAAATTTATAATGCGATTGCTGGATGCTATGCAAATTTAAAAAAAACAGACCTTGCAATAGAATTTTATAAAAAGATCCTTAAACTTGAACCTTACGACCCATATGCACTCTGTTCTTTAGCAACAATATATTATAATGAAAAGAAAAAAGATATCTCAGAAATCCTTAATATCTTAAAAATCTGCATAGATAAAAACCCCACATATAGACAGGCATATTTTCTAACAGGAAGAATTTTTCATGATATAGGGGATTATAAAAAAAGTATAGAATTTTTTAAAATTACAATTTCATTAGATCCAAATGACGATTTTTCTCATCTTCTATTAGGTATAGGGTATTTTCATATAGGGAATAAAGAACTTGCAGAAAAACATTTAAATATTGCCTATAATTTGAATCCATTAACATGGGAAAATGTCCAGAATCTTGCATTTTTTTATAAAACAATTGGTAAATACACAAATGCGATACCTTTATATCAACAATCACTTAATTTAAAACCGGATTCTCTTGAAACACTTAATGACCTTGCTTTTTGTTATGCTATGATTGGACAAAAGGAAAAAGCAAAAAGTATTTGGAAAGAGATTTTAAGAAAAGACCCAAATTTTAAACCTGCTAAGCAAAATCTTAAAAATATTGAAAATGAAAATCAGGATTTAAATACACCATAAATTGCCTGTCCAAGAGAAATACCTCCATCATTTGCTGGGACTTTTTGATGAATTAATACTTCAAATTTTTCTTTCTTTAATATATTTATTGTTTCATTTAAAAGAATCATATTTTGGAATACCCCTCCAGATAATGCAACTTTGTTTATACCTTTCTCTTCCCTTAAAATTTTACACATATCTTTAATAATCTGAGAAATTGTTATATGAAATCTATATGAAATCTCCCCAATTTCTTTTTTCTTTCTTAGATCTTCTACAACACCTTTTATTATATTTTCATGGTCAATTATATATGTATTATTTTCTTTTTTAATTTCATAAGAGAATTTTCCAACTCTTTTATCTTTTTTTGCTTTCATTTCAAGTTCTATTGCTGCCTGTCCTTCATAATCAATAACATCCCTAATATTTAAAATTGCACTAATTGCATCAAATAATCTTCCAATACTTGAATTCGAATAAATATTTATATTGTTTTCAATTGCCTTTTTTATAATTTCCCATTTTTTTATTTCAATTTTATTAACAAAATCAATTTTAAGATTGTAAAAATCATCTCCAAAAATTTTGTATAAATAAACTGCACCTATTCTCCAGACCTCTTTAATTGATATATCACCTCCCTGAAGTGGAAAATATTTTAAATGTCCTGCCCTTTCAAAACCTTCATAATCACATATTAAAAATTCTCCACCCCAGATATTACCATCTATTCCATAACCAGTCCCGTCAAAAGATACTCCAATTACTTTTTGATTTCTTAAAAAATTATCTGCCATACAAGAGATTATATGAGAATAGTGATGCTGAATTTCAATAATTTTTTTATTAGAAAATATTTCTTTTGCTATTTTGCTTGAAAAATAACCTGGATGCATATCACAAACAATTATTTCTGGCTCTATTTTAAGTATATTTTTGAAAAGATCTATTGATTTTTTATATGATTCAATAGAAAGGAAATTTTCAAGGTCTCCTATATGTTGACTTAAAAAAACTTGATTATTTTTTGTAAATGAAAATGTATTTTTTAAATCTGCACCTGCTGAAAAGATATTTTTTTTAGAATTATAAGGTATTTCAATAGGAGATGGAACAAAACCCCTTGACCTTCTTATAAAATAAATCTTCTTATTCAAAACTCTTAAAACAGAGTCATCGCAGTTAATATAAATTTTTCTATTATGGGTTAATATAAAATCGCATATATCCTTTAATCTATTAAAAGCCTCTTTGTCATCATAAATTATTGGTTCTTCAGAAAAATTTCCACTTGTCATTACAAGGACATTTAAATTTTTATTAAAATGAAATATAAGATGATGAATAGGTGTATAAGGAAGGAAAAAACCAAGATAATTATTTATAGGTGCAATCTCTTCTGGTAATAAATTGTTTTTCTTTTTAAGAAGGACTATTGGTCCTTGCCATGATTTTAATATTTTTTCTTCTTGTTTGTTTAGAAAGGAGAATCTTCTGATAGTTTCAATATCTCTTGCCATCAATGCAAAAGGTTTACTATACCTTTTCTTTCTATCTCTTAATAATTTAACAACCTTTTGATTTGTAGCATCACAGGCAATATGATATCCTCCAATACCTTTAATAGCGACAATCTTCCCATTTTCTAAAAATTTTGCAGTTTCTTTTATACTCTCAATATTTTTTACAACCTCCCTTCCACTTATATCAATCAATTTTATTTCAGGTCCACATTCAAAACAGCAGTTCGGTTGAGCATGAAATCTTCTTGAAAAAATATCTTCATATTCTCTTCTACATTGTTCACACATAATAAATTCATTCATTGTTGTATTTTTTCTATCATATGGGATTTTTTTTATAATTGTAAATCTTGGACCACAATCAGTGCAGTTAATAAATGGAAATAGATATCTTCTATTATCTGGATTGAAAAGTTCTTTAAGACATTTTTTACAGGTTGCAATATCAGGTGAGATTTCTACTTCTTTCCCTTCTTCTTTACTTTCAATTATATTAAACTCTTTATCCTCTTTAACTTTTAATTCTTCAATCTTAATTTCTTTAATTTCTGCTTTTGGTGGTGGCTGATTTCTTATCTTATTTAAAAAACTTTTAATCTTCTCTTTTTCTCCTTCAATCTCTATGAAAACACCACTTCCAGTATTACAAACAAAACCAGTTAAACCAAATTCTTTCGCATATCTATAAATAGTAGGTCTAAATCCAACTCCTTGAACCTTTCCTTTTATTAAAATCTTAAATCTTTTTTTAAAACTCATCCTTTATTTTTCTTGCAAATTCTTTCCCTGCCTCAAATAATTTTTCACCATCTTTTTTTGATGGTGCATTTTTTATAAGTATTGGTTCAATTACTTTCTTAAATTTAAAAGTTGCTGCAATCTTTTCAATACTTTCAATTGCCTTACCACCACCTCCATGAGTTAAAAAAGCAAAATATGGTTTACCTTCAACTTTACCTTTTGATGGATAATATGTTCTATCAAAAAAATCTTTAAGCCCTCCAGCCATATAACTAAAATAATCAGGTGAACCAATTACAAGCCCATCGCAATTTAAAAGGTCTTCGCAAGTTGCATCTACCCCTTTTTTCATCACAACTTCTACACCTTCACTTTCAATTCCTTTTTTTATAAATTCTGCTGCTTTTTCTGTATTACCTCCAAGAGTATAATAAACAACCAATACTTTTTTCATCTTCCACCTTTTGTTTATTCAATTATATAATTAAGACATTCATTTAACAATTTTTATTAAATTTATCTTTTCGACTTGCTATTTCTTTTTGTCATGCCAAGAGTTTAAGTTTTCTTTATTTATCTTTTCCTGTTATGCCAATCCCAAAGTAATCTAAGTTTCTGAAAAGATGAAAATTATAATCAAATAAGATAAAACCTTCTGTTTTAAGTTCTCTACATATTTCAATCTGCCTTAAAACATCCTCAGGAGATAAAATATAAGCACCAATTCCAGGATAAAAAGGAATTTTCTTTTTTATTATTTCTTTCTGTCTTATTAAATAATTTTTGAATTTTGAATTTGAATCTGTATAATTCATAGGGCAAACAAAGTCAAGATATCCATTTTCAATCCACAATTTCCAGTCCTGTCCAACTTTTTCTTTACAATCAGAATAATCTGGAAATACTGCTGCTGAAATTTTTATATTAGGTTTTATTTTTTTTGCTTCTTTGCTAACTGTCTCTACGAGTTTTGTTATTAGTTCCTGTCTCCATATTTTATAAATTTCTTTATAATTCCCTTTTATTACATCTTCTGGCCATTTTTCAATTTTAACATTATATTTTTCTTCAAATCTTTTTTTACAATCTTCACAATAGCAAGAATTTGAATCAGGATATCTTATATAATCAAAGTGTATTCCATCGACATCATATTTTTTAACAATTTCAATCATTGATTCAAACTCAAGTTGAAAATTAAGTGGATTTGAAGGACATAACCATAAAACTTCCTTCCCTTCATTATTTACCTGTAACCTTTTTTCCTGCCTCAATTTCTCAATAAATTCAATAGGTGCATTAAAAAGATTCCAGTTCACTTTCCATATATGACATTCAACATTATATTTTTTACAAGCAGAAAGACATTGTTCTATCTGATCTCCTTTTATTTTAATTTCTTGAGTAACTGGTAAAATTTCACTATTATAATATGCAATACCTGCTCTCGCCATATTAACAAATATAGCATTAAAATTATTTTCTTTAAGTTTTTTAATACTTTCTTCCCACGAAATTCCACCAATTCCAAAAGGAGAATGACACCAAACAGCCCTAAACTCATTTTCTTTACCTTTGAAAGAACTAAAATATGCTTTTTTTAAATTTTCTTCAAGTTCCTTTTTCATTTTGAATAAATCTTCAATATTGTAATTAACTTTGATTTCTTTATAAATTTTCATTGCAAGATTCAAAAAATTCTTTACTTCTTTTGCTTTTCTATCCGGCAAATCTTTCAATCTTTTTTCAATAAATCTTTTTGTCTCTCCTAAATCCTGAAAACCTGATAGTTTTCCTGTATTCTTAATTATTGAAGAAAATATTTCTTGTCTCTTTTCTGGTAAAAAATATAAAATAAGAGAAACCATCATCTGTTGACCTTCATACTTATTTAACAAAACATGGGAGAAATAAAATCCATTATTAGATATAACTGCAGAAGGTAAAGTAGTTGATTTCCCTTCAGAATCAATCCAGTATCCAACAATTTTTGAATTTTCACTTATTTTTTCGGGTATCATAGCATTCCAAGAAGATTGTTTGATTTTTTCAGGAAGTCCATCAATTATATTTCTATCAAACTCTATACTATCAAATTCTCCTAAATAACTTTCCTTTCTATAAATTGCATTTTCTATACCCAAAATTTTATAAATTTCAGGATTTGCTGAATAAAAAAAAATTATCTTCCCACCTTTTTCAACAAATATTTTAATTTTCTCTATCTCTTCATCTGTAATTACTGGATTGTAAGGAAAAATCAGAATTTTTAATTTGTTGTCTATCTTGCTCTGATTTAATGTTTTATATTCTATTCCGATCTTCTCAAAAATATCAGCCATATCAGAAAAATATCTATTTATATCATCTGGCCTATATTGTCCTTTTTTAATTGCAGTATCACAGAAAACAATGCCAATTTCTGAATCTGAAATAATCCCTTTTAAACTTCTAAAATATACATTTGTTTGTTCAGAATTTGTTTTCCAGAAAGAAATCCTTATTCTTTTTATATTATTCCACCCAGAAGGATTCCCTTCAATTTTAAACTTTGATTTTGGAATAATTATTTTTTCCCAGCCATCTTTATCTATTGAAAAGGGATATCTATACCAACCACCAGGACTTTCAAAATATATTGTGCAGTTTGTTGTCAAAGAAGGTTTTTCAGATTTCATCTCAATTATAAACTTCTCAAAATTACTCAAATCAAGACAAACAAATTTATCCCAGTAACATCTATCTTCTACTTCTGGGAAATTTAATATAAATTTTATTAGTTTTCTCCCCTTTTCCTTTTTCAATTCTATCTCTCTACTTTTTTCACAAGGAATCCAGTTTTTTCTTGCCTCTAAAATATCTTTATATTCAAACATTTCTATATCAACTTCGCAGTAGAGCAACCCTTTCATTCCAATTAAGAAAGATATTAAAATCCCTAAAATTATTCTATTCATTTCAATTGCTGTCAAAGCAAAGATATATTTTCTTAGATAGGTTTTCATCGTAACTAAAAACTTCTTTACTTTCTCTTTTTGGAATTTCAAAACGAATCCTGTTCTATCCCAAACCATTAACAAGTTCTTCAACTTTAAAAAAAAATTCTGTTCATTATGAAAAGTTTAAGATAAATTTTTTATTTCTGTCAATTTTGTAAAATTCAACCAGACGTTTCCTAAGAAAAATATAATTGCAATATATGAATCAATATGGAATTATAACGGATTAAATGATTACTCCTTGCTTATTTAAAATTTTTTGCATTTTTTTTATGTCAAGAGAAGAAAAACTTTCAGATTTTTCTTTAATAAGTAAGGAAGAAGCAGTTCCGGCAATTTCACCTGTTAAAGCACAGGTTGGGATTGCTCTTATAATGTCCCACGCACTTTCAGCAGAAATACATCTTCCAGAAGTTATTAGGTTTTTTGTTTTAACTCCATATAGACAGGAAAAAGGAATGTAGTAAACTGGCCCTGATTTTCTCCAATCACCTGTCATTCCCACACTATCAGGGAAAATTTTGCCTTTATCTTCTTCTCTTAACTCTATTTTCCCTTTCAATCTTCTTGTCATCCTAAGTGTTGGCATAAGTGGTATTGAAATAGGATAAATATTTGGATTTTGTTCTCTCAATTGTTTAATTTTTCTTCTTATATACTCTCTTGATTTTATAATCTGCTCTGTTATTTCTTTAGCAGTATTTGCAGAAAATCCTTTAACATTTTTATTATAAGGGTCATATCTTTCACCAACTACATTTCTTTTAACCTCTTTACCATCAAAATAGAAAAACCAGGCAACTGGAACATTTGCATCTACTGAAACTACATCTTCTCCTGAAAAATAACACACATCAGCATCTCCACTTGCATCAACAACAACCTTGCATTTAATAATACCTCTTCCTTCTTTATCTTCAATTATCAGACCTGTTATTTCATTATTTTCTTTTATTACTCCACAAAACTTTGTATCATACCTTATTTCAACTCCTTCTTTCAAAACAAGTTCTTCAAGCAAAAGCATAAATGAAACAGGATTAAATTCAACTTGATATCTTTCCTTTTTTCTTTCTTCTATGTCTTTTTTCTCTTTCCAAGCCTTTGGAATATCCTTATATCCATCTGAAATAGAAAGTTTAAGTAATTCTTCAGCAAGTCCTCCAATAACCTGATTCCCTTTACCATCACATAAAGGCAAATAAACACAGACATTTCCAATAGTTGCAAGTCCACCAAGAGCACAAAATTTTTCAATCAAACAAACTTTCATTCCATTTCTCGCAGAAGCAATAGATGCACTTACTCCTGCAATTCCCCCTCCAACAACTATAACATCGTATTTACCAACTTCTCTCAGTTTATTCATCTTTATCTTTCCTTTTAACTTTATAAGGTAATAACCATCTTTTCCTTTTTATAAAATCTCCTCCTTTAAATCTTTGCTCAATAACACAATTTTTCTCAAGATAATTAAAACAACTTCTCATACAACCCCTTGAGCCACATATACCATAACTTCCACCCTCTCCCCATTTTTGTATCATTGCATGACCTTCTATAATATAACCAGAAGGATATTCTTTTGTTTTTCTCCATCTATCTGTTGATAAAGTCCAACAAAATTTATATGCTGTTTCTTCTGAAAATTCCTGTTTTCTTGCATCTATCTTCCAACCAGGAAAATCTTTATGTATAAAAGGAGAAACTCTTGAATCTCCTCCATGATAACTCAATGTACATTTTCCAAGGTCAATATCTGCCCATTCATAAACATAATTTTCAATTTTTATTTGAATTTTTTTATTTTCTTTTATATGAGGGATTGCATACGAAGGACAATCCTTTACACATTCCATACATTTTTTACATATACTTGCTGGTTTTACAAGGTCATCCGGTTCAATTTCTAAATCAGTTATAATAGCATGCAATCTCTGTCTTGGACCAAATTTTTTTGTTAAAAATACCTTGCTCCAGCCAATTTCTCCAAGTCCTGCACAGATAGCAGCAATTCTTATGGCAAGATGAACATCTGGAGGAATTTGATTTTTTCTCAGCGGTTTTGTATCTGGATTCTGTGCTTCAGGCACTCCTGGATAATAAGGAACTGCCTCATATCCAAAGTCCTCAATAAAACAGGCAAGTTGATAAAGTGGTTCAGGTATAAAAAATGTATTTAAAAGCCCGTGATAATCAAAGTAAGTATAGGATATCCAGTTTGTTCCTTCTTCTATTCCTCTCCATCCACCTCTTAAAATTCTTTTCCCAACAACTATAACTGTTTTTGCTTCTGGAAAGACATTTTTAGGATTCATATTTTCTGGTGCATCTTTAAATCTTTCTATATTTGCAAATCCAATTAAATCAAGTCCAAGTTTATAACCTGTTTCCCTTATCATTTCTTTTGTTAATTTCATTTTAATCTCCTTCTATAATTTCTCCACTTTTATCAATCATCCATACAGGTCTTTTTCTAAATTTTTCATTAAATAAGTTTTTTATTCTTTTGGTTTCTTCAAGATGAGCAAGACAGGTCCTTGAACATAATGCAGCAATTCTATCAGGTTTTTCTTTTTCATAATACATATTCAGGAAAACTCCATTTTTACATTTTTTACATAATTCATAATTTATTTCTGCTATAATCATCTTTTTCCCATATATCTTAATCTCTTTTTCTTTTCCATCTATTGCACCAAGTGGACATATTTTCATACACTCTTTACATAAATCACAGACATTTTCTTTTTTTATTTCATCTGGCTCAATCTCTGCATCTGTAAGTATTACCTGAAATCTCTGTCTTGGTCCAAATTCTTTTGTTAAAAATACTCCACAAAAACCAATCTCTCCAAGTCCTGCCCTTATTGCTGCATCTTCAATATCTATTAAAACATTTGGCGCAGGTTTCCCTTTTTTAACAGGTATACCCATAGGTGGAATCTGGTGTGGTATATCAGGCAAGGGAACTGCTTCATATCCATTATCTTCAAGAAATTCGGCTATTTTAAAAGTTGTTAAGGCAAGAATTCTATTGTTTAACCATTGATAACCATATAAATTGTACAGTCCAAACTGAGTTCCTTCTTCAATACCCCTCAATGCACCTCTTGTTATTCTTTTCCCAATTACAATTACACTTTTTACTTCTGGGAAAATACTTTCTGGATGGTGCTGTTTATCTATTCCTTTAAATCTATCTATACTTGCAATCCCTATCAAATCTGCTTTAAATTGTTTTGCAAATTCTTTTAATTTTTCTTTTTCCATATTATTCTCCTTTTTTACCATTTAACTTCCCATAATTTTTGTTTTCTAAATGGTTCTTTAAATTTATTTTTCAATACCCTTTTTTTCTCAAGATGAACCATACATGCTCTCATACATCTTGCTCCACAAATTGCTTGTCCTACATTATAAAGATTACGAGGTTTTTTATAAAATGGAGTTATGTAATTTGGTTTTATTTTATATCCATACATTGGTTCTGTATAATCAGGTAAAGACCCATCATCTTCTTCTGGTTTTACTGGTCTTCCTCCTCTAAAAGCAATATCACATGCTTTACAATCAAGTTTATTCCATTCAACTTCTTTACCACCAAGACCAGGGAAAATTACCTTTACTGTTTCTTTTGGATTTATTGCATTTCCAGGACATTCTTTTACACACGCCATACATCTATCACATAAAGTTCCTGGTTCAATTATTGGATCTGGTTCTAATGGTGCTTCTGTTATTACTATACCTATCCTCTGTCTTGGTCCAAATTCAGGTGTTAATAAAAGTTTACTATATCCAATCTCTCCAAGTCCTGCAAGAAAACCAGCAATTCTTAAATGAACCATAACATCTGGATATGCTTTCCCAGGAGCAACAGGTTTACTATAGTTTTTTCTCAAATTCCCTTCATTATCAATTGCTCTCCAATCGCTTTGATGTCCATAAGGTATTGCTTCATATCCAAAGTCCTCTATAAACTTACTTAAATTTATAACAACGATTGGAATATAAAGATATGTTAGACCTCCATAACCCATTGAAGAATAATTGCTGAAAAATGTTCCTTCTTCTATTCCTCTTAAACTCCCTCTCATAATTCTGAAAGCCATTGCTATTACACTTTTTGCATTTGGCATTATCTGTTTTGGATCCATCTGTTTTGGTGCACCTTCCCATCTTTCAATATTTCCAATTGCAACTCTATCTGCTCCTAAACTTCTTGCCTTTTCTTTTACCATTTGACTTGTTATTTCCATATATATCTCCTCTTTAAAATTTTTTAACAAGAACTTTTTTGAAAATTTCTTGACAATATGAACAATTCTGACATAACTTACCACATTTTATTATCTTTTCAAACCAGTTATCAGGAAATTTTGAATTTTCAATTATATATGGATATAAAATTTTGCTATGGGATGGCTCAAACAAATCAAGTAAATTTCCATCATATCTTTCTTCATAATATGCTTTTATAACTTTTTCAGGATTTTGATTTATCCTTGTTGCAAGTTTAACAGTATCAAAAAATTCTTCATAATAATGTAAATCTTCTGGTCTTACCCAGGAACCTGTAATTAAATATTTCCAGTTTTCTGTATTTCTGTAAAAACTCCAGCAATTCCCAGGTATATCCTCTAAAATATTTGCTTTTGAAAAAACTTCTACTTCATGTGAAATAACATTATCATGAAAAAGTTGAACAGGACAGAAATTTATACAACCACTATTTACAAGAATACTTAAATTTTTCCCATTTTCATTACACCATTTTTTTAATTCCTCTATCCTTACAAAATCTCTGTTATATTCCCTCTGCATTACAAAACTATCAAACAATTCCTTAACCTGTTCCATTGCTCTCGTTGTTCCTATTTTCATATTTACACTTGCTCTTACTTCAACATCTTCAAAATTTTTCTTTATAATATAAGCAACAAGTGGAGAAAAAGCAGTAATAGAATCAATTCCTATATTTTCATTTAAATATTCAACAACTGACAAAACAAGATTTGCAAGATTTATTGATAAAGAATTTTCACCCCAACATGAAGCATTAAGAAGCAAATTAAGTTTTATTCCCATTTTTTTTATTTTTTTTAATTCAAATTCAAGTTGTTTCTGTGCAGACCAGTTTATATATCCGGATTTTTCTGCAATAGGTCCTCTTCCAGTTGGTAAATTTAACCATGGAAAATAAACCTCTTCAATCCTATCTTTATATCTTTCAACAATATCAGAAAAACTTTCTTCTTCTAACAATTGATATCCAACAGAAAATTTTATTTTTCCCATTCAATATACCATGCCTTTCTCTTTCTAAATGGGCCTTTAAATTTATTCTTTAATTTTCCCTGGCTTTCAAGATGTATCATACATGCCCTTATACAACCTCTTGCTCCTTCAAGTGCCCTTGAATAGATAATAACCTTACTTGGTTGGCCTATAAATGGATTATATTTTTTATATGGTTCATACCCTTGAAATCCTTTTGTACATGCATCTATATCAAGTTTTCCCCATTCAACTTCAGTCCCTAATGCTTTAAATCTTACCTTAACCACCTCATCTCTACTTATTGCTCCTGCTGAACATTCTTTTACACACGCCATACATCTATCGCATAATTTAGGTCCTTGGTATATAGGATCTGGTTCAAGTGGTGCATCTGTTAAAATACAAGCAAATCTCTGTCTTGATCCAAATTCAGGTGTTAATAAAAGTTTACTATATCCAATCTCTCCAAGTCCTGCAAGATAAGCAGCAATTCTGAAATGAATAAAGATGTCAGGCATTGGTTTTTCAGGAGATACAGGACGAGACCAATTTTCTTTTAATTTTCCATCATGATATGTTATTGCAGGCCAGTCATAGTAATCATTTGGTATAGGAGTTGCTTCATATCCATTATCTTCAATAAACCTTGTTAAATGATAAAGAATAAAAGGGTTGTAAATCATATTTATACTTCCATATCCCTGAGAAGAGTAGGAAAGAAAATAAGTTCCTTCTTCAATACCTCTCAATGCCCCTCTTGGTATTCTTAATCCAATAACTATCAATGCCTTTGCATCTGGATTTATATACCTTGGATCCATCTGTTTTGGTGCTCCTTCAAATCTATTTACATCTGCTATTCCTACTAAATCTGCTCCTAACTTTTTTGCAACCTCTTTAACCTTTTTTGAATTTAACATTTTTTACCCCCTTTATATTTACAATTTCTTATACATTCCTCACATATATTTAAATGCCTTTTCTGAACACCCCATTTTACTTTTATTAAATTTTCAATAAGTTTTTCCTTTCTATTTTTTTCTGGAACTTTAAAATTAGTATCAATACCCATAAATTTTACTCCATCTTTTCCATCAAGCCCGTATCTTTTTGCCCAATCACATGAAAACTCATCTATTACTGGTATTTGGAATATTTTATTTTCTATCTTAATTTTCCTCTCTTTCGCTTTTATTGCATTCGTAGGACAGTTTTTAATACACTCATCACAGTTTTTACAGAAATTTTCTCCATTATAAAGAGGATCATTTTCAAATTCAAAGTCAGTTATTATAGATAAAAATCTTTGTCTTTGCCCAAATTGTTTAGTTATAGGAACTCCATTTTTTCCAATATAACCAAGTCCTGAAAGTAAAACAGAATAAGAATTTGCTCTATTATCAGGTAAAAGTCCTCTTGAACTTAAAACACTTGATGCAAGACCAGTTAAATCATAACTATAGCCTCCTTTATATCCAAAATCATTCAGTTTTTTAATAATTTTATAAGCAATATCTGTTAAAAGATTTAATGATTCAAACTGACAAAAAGCATAAGGGCCAACTGTTTCTGCAGGTGTTATCTTTGCATAATCAATAACTGCATCTGGATAATGAAGTCCAATAACAATTACTGATTTTGCATCTTCTAAATAATCATTTGGCCCTTTTAATTTTAATTTTTCTTTTTTTATTGTAGGGCTTGTATGTCTATAAATCGGCGAGATATCATAGCCTCTTTCAATTTGTTCTGGCAACTTAATTTTTTTTAGAAATTCATTTTTAAATTCATTGAATCTTTTTATGTTAAAAAATCCAACAAGATCTGCTCCATATTCTTTACAGAAATCTCTAAATTTTTCCTTTTCAATTTTTTCTTTTTTAATCTTTCTTTTAATGTTTATTTGAGGTAATTTTGCACTTACAAGAATTATTGAAAAAGATGTATTTTCCTGCCAGATACCAGATTTATGAGCAACCAAATTATTATCTATCTTTGTATCGGTTATTGCTGAATATCCATTTATATCAAAATAATGAGCAATCTCAAAAGAAGCATATTTCATCAATCTATATTTTATATAATTTTCAATCTCAATATTAGAAAATTTCGGGTTTTTAATTCCTATTGAAATTATTGAACAGACATCTGGAAGATATAATTGAGGATTAACTGTATTTTTGAAAAATTTTAAATCTTTTATAGACAAAAAATCAATCAGGTATTTATCAAAAATTTTCTTTATTTCTTCAATCTTTATTTTCTTTTTCTCTTTTTTCCTTCTGGGTCCTTTACAATAATTTTTATCATAATATCTTTTTTTAGGAACCATACAAAATTTAAGACACCAACCCAACTCTCCACTAAAAAAACCATATTTTTCTAAATTTTCAATTATCACATCCTCATCTACTTTTTCAGGAATTTTCAAAGCAAGATTTAATCCAAAATTTTCAGCCCAAGCACATCTCCATTTATTTGTATCAGGGAATTTAAAAACCTTACCCCCAATCTCTATTTGATTTATTTTCTTTATCTCTTTTCTAAATGCATCTATCGGACAATTTTTAACACATTCTAAACATCTATCACATAATTTTTCACCATCATACATAGGGTCTGAAAAAAGTTCTGCATTTGTAATTATTGTAACAAGACGGACTCTTGGACCAAATTCAGGATGTAAAAATAAACCATTCCAACCAATTTCTCCAAGTCCACAAGCAACAGCAGCATATCTATGAGCAAT
>JBKBIN010000036.1:0-14228 GCA_046296715.1 Candidatus Ratteibacteria bacterium | reverse complement strand
TAGATTGAAAAAAATAAAAGAAGCAAAACCAGTAAAATCCGAAAACCTACATATCACTTTAAAATTTCTCGGAGAAGTTGAAGAAAAAGATATTGATAAAATAAAAGAAAAACTTGAAAAATCTATATTAAACTTTGAGAGTTTTGATGTTGAGATAAAAGGAATTGGCTTTTTTCCATCTGAAAAGAGGGTGAGGGTTTTGTGGGTAGGTGCACAGGATGAAGGATATTTGAAGAAACTCAACAGAAAAATAGTAGAAGCAATAGATGAATTTGGTTTTGAAAAAGAAAAAAATTTTGTTTCACATGTAACTGTTGCAAGATTTAAAAGTATTCCAAATCTGAATTTCATAAAAGAGATTTATGAAAAGTATAATAACTTTTTATTTGGTAGATTTAGAGTTATATCTTTCCAGTTGTTTGAAAGTAAATTAATGCCAGAAGGTCCAATTTATAAAGTAGTTGCTAAGTTTCAATTCAGACAGTAAATTTCATTTATAAAGAGGAATGAGCGTTTGACTGATGAATTTAAAAGAGTTATTATAAGAAATGGGAGGTGAAAAAAAATGGATAAAGAAAAAGCACTTGAAATGGCGATATCTCAGATAGAAAAAGAATTTGGCAAAGGTTCTATAATGCGACTTGGAGAAAAAAAGTTGATTGAAGTAGAAGTAATTCCAACAGGTGCAATCTCTCTTGATATTGCTTTAGGTGTTGGTGGAATCCCAAGAGGGAGGATAACAGAAATTTTTGGACAGGAAGCAAGTGGCAAAACTACACTTGCCCTTCAAATTCTTGCCCAAGCACAAAAACAGGGTGGTTCTGTTGCTTTTATAGATGCTGAACATGCACTTGACCCAAATTATGCAAAAGCACTTGGTGTAAATATTGAAGATTTACTTGTAAGTCAACCAGATACAGGAGAGCAGGCTCTTGAAATAGCAGAAGCACTTATAAGGAGTAATGCTATAGATGTTGTTGTTATTGATTCTGTTGCAGCACTTGTCCCAAGGGCAGAACTTGAAGGAGAAATGGGAGATAGTGTTATGGGTCTTCAAGCAAGATTGATGTCTCAGGCATTAAGAAAACTAACAGGTTATATCAGTAAATCAAAAACGGCTGCAATTTTTATAAATCAGGTTAGAGAAAAAATAGGTGTATTTTTTGGTAATCCAGAAACAACTCCAGGAGGAAGGGCTTTAAAATTTTATGCATCAGTTCGCTTGGAAGTAAGAAAAATAGATAGCATAAAGAAGGGAGACAGTATTATAGGTAATAGAATTAAGGTAAAGGTTGTTAAAAATAAGGTTGCTCCACCATTTAAAGAAACAGAACTTGATATTTATTATGGACAAGGAATAAGTAAAGAATCGTCTCTAATTGAAGCATGTTTAAATTATGGGATTTTTGAAAAGAAAGGGAGTTATTTTTCTTACGAAGGCAAAACACTTGGTCAGGGATTAGAAAATATAATTGAAAATTTGAGAAAAAATCCAAACCTATATAATGAATTGGAAAGAAAAGTAAGAGAAAAAGCAGGCCTTTTAAAATCCGAAAAAAAGGAGGGATAAAATGAATAAAGAAATTAATGTTGCTCTTATTGGATATAAATTTATGGGTAAAGCACATTCATTTGCATATAAAAATGTATCTTTGTTTTTTGACCTTCCAGTAAAACCAGTTATGAAAGTTATATGTGGTAGAACAGAAAAAGCAGTAAGTCAGGCAAAAGAAAAATTTGGATGGCTTGAGTATGAGACCGACTGGAAAAAAGTTGTTGAAAGAAAAGATATTGATTTAATTGATATAACAACTCCACCAAATGCTCACAAAGATATAGCGATAGAGGCAGCAAAAAATGGGAAAATAGTATTCTGTGAAAAACCTCTTGCTTCAACATTAAAAGATGCGTATGAAATGCTTGAGGCAGTGGAAAAATATAATGTAAAACATGCAATATGTTTTAATTATAGAAAATTGCCTGCTATTGGACTGGCTAAAAAACTTATTGAACAGGGAAAAATAGGGAAGATTTATCATATGAGAGCAGTTTATTTACAGGACTGGATTGTTGATCCTGATTTTCCACTTGTTTGGAGATTGCAGAAGGCAGTTGCAGGAAGTGGTGCTCATGGAGACTTAAATGCCCATTTAATTGATATGGCAAGATATCTTGTAGGTGAATTTGATGAAGTAGTTGGAATTAATGAAACATTTATTAAAGAAAGGCCAGTTTTAAAATTGAAGGAAGAACTTGAAACAGGACTTGGTGAATTTAAGGAAAAAGCAGAGGAAAAAGGGATTGTTGATGTTGACGATGCTACAATTTTTCTTGTAAGATTTAAAAATGGTGCAATTGGTTCTTTTGAAGCGACAAGATTTGCTCCTGGAAGAAAAAATGGACAGAGATTTGAGATAAATGGAAGTAAAGGAAGTATTGTATTTAATCTTGAACGACTTAATGAACTTGAATATTATAGTAGAGAAGACCAACAAGGTGAACAAGGATTTAGAACAATTATTGCGACTGATGCTTCTCATCCATATGCAGGTAATTGGTGGCCAGCAGGTCATATAATCGGATATGGAGAAGCATTTGTTAATATGGTTGCAGATATATTCAATTCAATTGCAAAAGGTGAAAATCCAAGTCCAAATTTTTATGATGGAGTTAAATGTCAGGAGGTCCTTGAAGCAGTTGATCAGTCAATAAAAGAAAGAAAATGGATTAAGGTAAAATAAACCTTTTTACTAAATTTACATCTAAACTAAATATAAAAGGAGGGAAGGAATGAAAAGAAATATATTGATTGGTTTTATTCTTGGGCTTGTTTTTTCTTTTCTTGTTTTTACAGGTTATAGTGCTGTTGAAAAAAGGGCAGAGACGAAAAGATTTAATTCAGTTCCAATTATATCTACTTCTCTTGATGAACCACTGACATTACAAAGTGCATTTGTTCAGGTAGCAAAAGCAGTTAAACCAGCGGTTGTTCAAATTACTACTGAAAAGATTGTTACATATAGATATTGGGATCCATTTGGTGATCTTGAGGAATTTTTTAGATCTCCCTTTGATGATTTTTTTGGACTGCCAAAAAGAAGACAACCAAAGACATATCAAAAAAAACAGGAAGGACTTGGTTCTGGATTTATTGTTGATGAAGATGGCTATATTTTAACAAATAATCATGTAATTGAAGGAGTTGATAAAATTCTTGTAAAATTGCTTGGAGATGAAAGAAAATATGAAGCAAAAATTATAGGAACAGACCCTAAAACAGATCTTGCTTTGATAAAAATAAATGCCGGTAGAAAATTACCTACTGTTAAACTTGGAGATTCTGATAAAATTGAGGTTGGAGAATGGGTTATTGCAATTGGAAATCCTTTTGGTCTTGAAGAAACTGTTACAGTTGGAGTTGTGAGTGCAAAGGGAAGAAGTGGATTTGGGATAACACAATATGAAGATTTTATACAGACAGATGCAGCAATAAATCCTGGAAATTCAGGAGGTCCTCTTGTAAATATAAAGGGAGAGGTAATTGGAATAAATACTTTTATTATTGCTCCTTATGTTGCACAAGGTGTTGGCTTTGCAATTCCTATAAATATTGCAAAAAGAGTTTTTTCACAGTTGAAAGAAAGAGGGAAAGTTTTAAGAGGTTATCTTGGAGTTTATCTTCAACCACTTGATGAAGAACTTGCAAAGTCATTTGGTCTTTCTGAAATAAGTGGTGCTCTTGTTTCCCAAGTTATAAAAGATAGTCCAGCAGAAAAAGGTGGAATAAAAGAAGGAGATGTAATTATTGAATATGAAGGAAGTAAAGTTGAAAGTGTAAAAGATTTACAAATGAAAGTTGCAAATACTCCTCCAGGGAAAACAGTAACTGTTGGTATATGGAGAGATAAGAAAAAAATAAATCTGAATATAAAAGTTGGAGAAATGCCAGAAGAAGAGCCGGTTATTTCAGAAAAAGAGGAAAAGCTATGGAGAGGTATAAGGGTTTCATCTTTAACTGAAGAAATGAGAACTCAGTATGATATTGATGACATAGAGGGAGTTGTTGTGACTTATGTTGAACCTGGTTCTCCTGCAGATGAAAGTGGTATTAAAGTAGGGAGTGTAATAAAAATGATAAATAGTTATAAAATTTCAAACATTTCAGATTATAGAAATGCTATAAAAAATATTTCTAAAAATCAAGATGCAAGGGTTCTGATCAAATACGGCAATCGTTCAAGATTTATAATCATTAAAGGTGAAAAATAAAGAAATATTTGAAGAAGTTCTTAAACTACTCGGGAAAAAAGATTATTCAGAAAAAGAAATTTTGGAGAAATTCCCTCAAATTAATCCATCCATATTAAAAAAACTTAAAAAAGAGAAATTGATAGATGACTTAGAACTTTGTCAGAAAATTGTTGATAAGTTGAAAAATAAAGGCAAAGGATACTATTATATAATTAAAGAACTTGAAAGGAGGAAGATCAACGAAGAAATAATTGAAGATTTTAAAAAGAAATATGATTTTGAACAAGAGTTTGAGAGAGGTAAAGAAATAGTAAAAAAATTAAAATCAAAAGATAAAAGCAAAATTGTATTAAATTTGAAAAGCAAAGGATATGCTGAACAAACAATTGAAAGATTGATGAAAGATGATAACTATAATTTTGAAAGATAACCTTGAAAAATGATAAAATAAAAACTACATAAAATTTTTTCATTTTCAAAATTTAAAATGGAAAGTAAGAAAATTAGGCAATTTTACTTAAAATTTTTTGAAAGTAAAGGACATAAAATTATAAAAAGTAGTAGTTTAATCCCTCTTGAAGACCCAACTTTACTTTTTACAAATGCAGGGATGGTTCAGTTTAAAAAATTCTGGGCAACAGATATCCCCCTTCCATATAAAAGAGCAACAAGTTGTCAAAAATGTTTAAGAGCAGGTGGAAAAGATAGCGACCTTGAAAAGATTGGAGAAAGTGGAAAACATCACACTTTTTTTGAGATGCTTGGTAATTTTTCATTTGGTGATTATTTTAAAAAAGAGGCGATTGAATGGGCTTATGAGTTTGTTGTAGAAAAACTTAAGATACCTGAAGAAAAAATATGGGTTTCATATTTTAAAGACGATATTGAGACAAAACAAATATGGAAAAAATTTTTACCAGAAAGTAAATTAATTGGTCTTGGAGAAAAAGATAATTTTTGGGGTCCTGCTGGAGAAACAGGTCCTTGTGGTCCATGTACTGAGATTTATTATGATTTTGGGGAAGAAAGAAGTTGTGGTAAAACAGATTGTAAACCTGGATGTGATTGTGATAGATTTCTTGAGTTCTGGAATCTTGTTTTTCCTCAATATGATAAACAGAAAGATGGATCACTTTCACCTCTTAAAAGAAGGGGCGTTGATACAGGAATGGGGCTTGAGAGAATATCAAGGATTTTACAAGGAGTTGAGACAAATTATGATACAGACCTTTTTGTTCCAATTATAAAAAAGATTGAAGAATTAAGTGGTTTTATTTATGAGCAAAATAAGAGAAATTTTAGAATTATTTCAGACCATATAAGAGCAATTGTTTTTGCAATCAGTGATGGAATTTTACCTTCAAATGAAGGAAGAGGATATGTTTTAAGAAGAATTATAAGAAGAGCAGTTTTTAGTGGGCTTGACTTTAAATTAAAAGAACCTTTTCTTTTTAACCTTTCAAAGGTTGTAATTGAAAATATGAAAGATGTCTATTCTGAACTTGTTGAAAATGAAAAGTTGATAGAAAAGATAATTTATGAAGAGGAAGATAGATTCCTTTATTTAATTTCTTCATCAAGAAAAATATTTTTTGAAGTTGTTAAGAATGAGAAAGAAATTAAAGGAGAAAAGTTATTTAAACTTTATGATACTTATGGCATACCAAAGGATTTAATAGATGAATTATCTTTACAATATAATAAAAAACCAAAATGGGATGAATTTGATAAATATATGGAAAAGCAAAAGGAGTTATCAAGGGCAAAATCAAAAATAGGTATGAGAAAAAATGAGATTTTGGTTTCCGATAAAATTTTAAATACAGAATTTTTAGGATATGAAAAACTCTCTGAAAAAGGGAAACTCGTTGCCATTTATCAAGGAGAAAATAATCAGTTCTATCTTGTTTTTGATAGGACTGTTTTTTACCCTGAAAAAGGAGGTCAGATTGGAGATAGAGGCATAATCTATAATGATAAATTTAAATTTGAAGTTGTTGATACTCAAATTGACGAAAAAGGTTTGATTTATCACATTGGAAATGTATTAAATGGAAAAATTGATGATTTAAAAATAGGAGATGAGTTTTATTTAAATGTTGACAAGGAGTTTAGAAGGTCTGTCTCTATAAACCACACTGCCACACATTTGCTTCATTATGCTTTAAGAGAAATCTTAGGGAAAGAGGTAAGACAGGCGGGTTCTTATGTTGGAAATGACAAATTGAGGTTTGATTTTGTTTGTTTTTCTGAAATAAAAGAAGATGCAATTGAAAAAATTGAGGATATGGTCTGTGAGAAAATTTTTGAAAAAGTTCCTGTTACTGTTGAAGAAATGGATTTGAATGAAGCAATTGAAAAAGGAGCAATCGCTTTATTCACAGAAAAATATGGAGAGAGAGTAAGAGTAGTTTCAACAGGAACCTTTCATAAAGAGGTTTGTGGTGGAACCCATCTGAAAAATACAGGTGATATTTTTCTTTTTCACATAACTAACTTTACAACTATTGGAAAAAATTTAAAAAGGATTGAAGCAATAACTTATAAAAAATGTTTTGAGTATTTTTCAAAATCCATAATTACTTTAAAAAATCTTACAAATTTGTTAAAAACAGACGAAGAAAGAGTTATAAATAGAATTGAGAAACTTTTGGAAGAGATAGAAGAAAAAGAAAGGACAATTGAGAAATTTGTAAATATGAATATTCAAAAAATTGTAGATGAGATTTTAAAATCGCCACAGATAATTTTAAGAAATGGGAAAGAGATTAGATTTTTTTATCACAAAGTAAATTTTGAAAAGAGAGATTATGTAGCAAAAATTTCTGATATAATCGCAGAAAAGATAAAAAATAGTGTAGTTTTTTTACTTTCTGATGTTGGTGAAAAGAAAATCTTTATATTGAAAATTGGTGATGCAATTAAAGAAGAAATTTCAGCAATCAAAATTGTGAAAAATTTATCTAAATATATAAAGGGAGGAGGTAGTGAAAAGTTTGTAAGTGGTATTGTTGAAAATGATGTAAATTTTGATTTTATTGTGAATGAAATTAAAAAAAATTTAGAAAATGGATAAAATGAAAAAGAATTTAACACTTGAAGATGAAAAAAAGATTATAACAAAGATTAGAAAAGGAGATAAGGAATTAAGAGAGGAGTTTATTAAAAAAAATCAAGGGCTTGTTATTCATATAGCCAAAAAATATGCATTTTCTCCAGAGATCTTACCTGACTTAATTGCAGAAGGAAATATGGGTTTAATTAGAGCAATTGAAAAATTTGACTTTAGGAAAAAAGTAAAATTTGGAACTTATGCATATTTCTGGATAAAAAGGTTTGTTTTAAGAGCAATAATGAAAGAATTTGAAATTTTGAAAATACCAGAAAGATATCATGAATTTAAAGAAAGGATGGATGAGATTAACAATATCTATAATTTAAAATATGGAAGAGATGCTACAGATGAAGAACTTGCAAAAGAGTTGAAAATACCTTTAACCATTGTTAAAAAATTTAAAAAGTATGCTGACAAGTTTACTATTATTTCTTCTGATTTTTATAATGGAGAGAAAGATGTAGATCTTTTTGATATAATAAATACAACAGAAAAGAAGACAGAAAAACTCTGGGAAATATTAAGGAATAAGGATATTCTGAATAAAATTTTTGAAAGGTTAAAGAAAAAAGAAAAAAGGGCAAATGTTGATGTCTGGTTTAAAGTATTAAAATTGCACTATGGGCTGGAAGATGGTATACAATATAGTTATAAAGAGATAGCAAAAAAACTCGGTTTAACAAGACAGAGAATTCATCAAATTAAAAAGATATGTTTGAAAAAATTAAAAGAAGAATGGGAGGAAATAAAAAATGAAGGAATTGAAGAATCTTATTCGGACAATTCCTGATTTTCCAAAAAAGGGGATTTTGTTTAGGGATATTACACCTATACTTCAAGATGGCAATGCTTTTAAAAAAGTGATTACAATTTTTAAAAAAGAAACTCCAGAGGATATAAAGAAAGTTGTTGCAATTGAATCAAGGGGTTTTATATTTGGCGCTGCTCTTGCATATTTACTTGGAGTAGGTTTTGTTCCGATAAGGAAATCAGGTAAACTTCCATGGAAAAAAGTAAAAATGGATTATGACCTTGAATATGGAACAGATACAATTGAAATACACCAGGATGCAATAGAAAAAGGAGAAAAAGTTATTCTTATTGATGATTTACTTGCGACAGGTGGAACTGCGTTGGCTTCAGTAAAACTTATAGAAAAATGTGGTGGAATTGTAAATAAAATATTATTTCTTGTTGAATTAACTGACTTAAATGGCAGAAAGAAATTGAAAGATTATGATGTTTTCTCTTTAATAAAATTTTGAAGGATTATATAAGTTTCATTTCAATCATTTTTTCTGCAATCTGGATAGCATTTAACGCTGCTCCTTTTCTAATATTATCAGCAACTACCCATAAATCAAGAGAATTTTCAAGCGCTGGATTCTTTCTTATCCTTCCAACAAATACCTCATCTTTTCCAGAAACAAATAAAGGAGTAGGATATAAACTTTTTTCTGGTTGGTCAATTACCTTTATTCCAGGGGATTTTTCAAGTATTTCTCTCGCCTTTTTTATATCAGGATTTTTCTCAAATTGTGCAGTTATACTTTCTGAATGCCCATTGAAAACAGGTACTCTAACAGTTGTTGCAGAAATAGGTAAATCAGGTAATTCCATAATTTTCCTTGTTTCTTTTATCATTTTAACTTCTTCTGTATAATAACCAAAAAATTCATCGCTTAAAGAACCGATTTCAGGAATAACATTTCCAAAAATTTGATATGGATAAACTTCATTAACGATCTCTTCTCTTTTTACATAACTTTCAACCTGTTTTTCTAATTCTTCAACTGCCTTTTTCCCTGTTCCTGAAACTGCCTGATAAGTTGACACAATTATCCTTTTTAATCCAAATTCAAGATGAAGAGGATATAGAGCAACTACCATTTGGATTGTAGAACAATTTGGATTAGCAATAAAACCTTGATGTTTTTTTAAAGCATGAGAATTAACCTCAGGAACTATAAGTGGGACTCTTTCATCCATTCTAAAATCTGCTCCATTATCAATAACTATACATCCTTTTTTTACTGCTTCCCATCCAAAAAGTTTACTGGCTCCTTTTTCTCCTTCAGTTCCTGCAAAAAAAGCAATATCAATACCTTTAAATCCTTCAATATTTGTTTGTTCTATTTTAAAAATCCTTCCATTTATCTCTTCTTCCCTTTCTCTTGTTGCAAAAATTTTTAAATCTTTAATAGGAAAATTTCTTTCAATCAGTATTTCAACCATTTTTTTTCCAACCATTCCAACACCGACAACACATACATTATATTTTTTCATCTCCCTTTCTCCCTTTAATACTCTCTGCAAATAAACCAGCAATAAGACCTTTAATTATATCAAATGGAATGAAAGGCAAAACACCTATTAAAATCAAATCTTTTATACTTTTGTTGATAAAAATTCTAAGATACAAAATCCCAAAAATATAAATTACCAATGATGCAAATACCATTCCAAAAACTTTTCTTTTCCTTTCACTAAAATATCCAGCAATATAAGAAGCAAATATAAAACCAATAATATAACCAGTTGTAGGTCTTAAAATACCAGTTGTTCCACCATAAAACCAACCAATTCCTGAAATACCTCCAATAAAATAAAAAATCTGGGATAGACATCCATAATTTTTACCAAGTAATATTCCTGAAAGCAAGACCGTAAATGTCTGTAAAGTTATAGGCACAGGAGTAAAAGGAAGTTTTATATATATTTGTGCAGAAATTCCAGTTAAGATTGAAAATATAATTGAAAGTAATATTTTTTCAGTAATTCCCAATAATTCATAAATTTCAAAATATCTTTCCCACATTTTTATCCATAATTTTTTTACCATCATCTACTCCTTTTTAAACTTCACTTAATATTTCTATTAATCTTGATTCATCACCATTCTTTGAAATAACTGCAAGATATAAATTTTCTTTTCTATATAAATCTTTTGCAACTTGTTCAACCTCATTCTTTTTTACTTTTTCAATTTTTTTAACTATCTCATTTAATGTTTCCATCTTTTTCTTTAAAAGTTTTTGTTCTCCAATCCATAACATATATTCAAGATTATCTTCAAGTCCCATCAAAATCTGAGAAATTAAAAACCTCTTTGCTCTATCAACTTCATCTTGCTTAATCCCTTTCTCTTTTATTTCTCTCAATTCTTTTATTATTTCAATCATTGTTTTTTCAAGATTTTCAGGTGATATTCCAGCAGAAATATTAAATATACCTATATCTTTATACTGCCTGACAAAACTTCTTATCTCATATGCAAGACCAAGTGTCTCTCTAATTCTATTAAATAATCTACTGCTCATATTTCCTCCTAAAATTACATTTAAGATACTTAAAGGATATTTTCTTTCATCTTCAGACGAATATGCAAATCCACCAAATGATATATGTGTTTGTTCAGTATCTTTAATCATAAGCTTAACTTTTGGTCCATTTGCTTCTTTCTCCCATTTTTCAAATTCATTTTCTTTTTTCTTTTCAATATCTTGGAAAAACTTATCAAATATTTTTTTAAGTTTTTTTATTTCAAATTTTCCAACAACACTTACAACAATATTTTCTCCTGAATATTTTGAGTTAATATAATTGATTAAGTCATCTCTTTTAATATTTTTAAGTGTCTCAGGAGTTCCAGAAATTGGCATACCAAGAGGATGGTTTTCAAAGATTAAGTTATCAAATAATTCATGAACATATCTTGCTGGGATATCACGATACATATTTATTTCTTCAATTATAACATTTCTTTCTTTTTCAATGTCTTCCTCTTTTAAAAGAGGATTTTTTATCATATCAGAGAGAACATCAAAACTCAAATCAATATATTTATCAAGAATTTTTATCCAATAGCAGGTTGCTTCAGTAGATGTAAAACCATTAAAACTACCACCAACTCCCTCAATTGTTTCCTTTATCTCATTACAACTTCTATTTTTTGTTCCTTTAAATAATAAATGTTCTATAAAATGAGAAATACCTGCAAATTGTGGGTTTTCAAATCTACTTCCTGTTTTAACAAATACTCCAACTGCTACAGAATGAAATTCAGGAAATCTTTTATATATCAGTTTTACACCATTTTCTCTTTCATATTCATACCAGTCCATTTTTTTCTCCTGTTTATTTAAATTTTAATGATACCATAAAAATTAAAACTTAGAAAGAGCATAAACTTGTAAGTATGAAAAAAAATTTCTTGACATATTGGTTTGAAAGTTTATAATACTACAAAAAAGGAGGGAAAAGATGAGAATTGGATTTATGATGTCATTTGATAAGGAAAGGATTGAGTTTGCAAAGAAAGTAGGTTTTAAAAGTTGTGAGTTGAGAGTTGGTCCGAATGATGAATTTTTTCCTGGTAAGGATGGTTGGGAGACAAAGGCAAAAGAAGTTGCAGAATATTATAAGATGAAGGATATAAGGATTTCTTGTCTTGCAGGTTTTTATGTTAATCATATGGACCCTGCAAAAGAAGAAGAATATAAAAAACTTGTAAGAGATGTAATAATTCTTGCAGAAAAGATGGGAGTAAGTGTTGTGGCTGGATTTTCAGGTAGGATTGTTGGGAAGCCACTTAAAGAAAGTATACAAAAATTTGTTGAAATATGGAGTGAACATGCAAAATTTGCAGAAGACCATGGAGTAAAAATTGCTTTTGAACATTGTCCTATGGGAGAATTTCATACTCCAAGTAATGGAATAAACTTTATGTGTACTCCACAAATGTGGGAGATTGGTTTTTCAGAAGTTAAGTCAGAAGCAATTGGTCTTGAATGGGATCCAAGTCATTTAATCTGTCAATTTATAGACCCAATTATTACAATAAGAGATTTTGGAAAAAGAATTTATCATGTTCATGCAAAGGATGCTCATGTAAATAAGGACATATTAGAAAAGTATGGTATATGGCATTATGGAGCAATTGAACATTGTTTTCCAGGACTTGGTGATACTGACTGGCGTTTGTGTATAAAAGAACTTATAAGAGTTGGTTATAAAAATGACTTAAATATAGAAGGTTGGCATGATGCTGTTTATCATGATAGAGTAGAAAAAGGGAAAGAGGATGAAGGTTTAATAATAGCATTTAGACATTTAAGTCAATTTGTCGTTCAGGACTAAAAATTTTAAGTAAGAGAATCAACTCCAAAAGAAATTTATTCTTTTTTCACTGTAAATTTGGCACATAAAACAAAAATAGTTGGTGTAAATTTTCTTGATTTTATTAAGTGAAAAACTTTCTTAAATGTAATTTGCTCACTCCACACCTTACCAATAAAAATTTGATAAAAGATTATAGAAAAGAAAAATAAACTAACAAAATTTGAAAAAAGAGAATATGTATACAAATTAAAAAAACTTGACAAAATTTAAAAAGAAAGGTAATATGTATACAAATGAACACAAAAGCAAAAGAATTAAGGGAAGAAATAATTGAATATCTGCTTACAAATTTAAGTTTGAACGGAAAAAAGAAACTCACAGAAGAAAAAATTGCCTCAAAATTTAAGATAAGTAGAACTCCTGTAAGAGAAGTTTTAAAAATTCTTGAAAATGAGGGAATAATAAGTGTAAGGAGAAATAGAGGAATAAAGATAAGAAAGTTTACAAAAGAAGAGATAGAAAGTGTATATGATATAAGGATATTAATAGAAAGTTATGCAATTAAGAAAGCAGTTGAAAACATAAAAGAAAAGGATATAAAAGAATTAAAAACTTATGTTAAGAAATATAATAAAGCAAGAAGAGAAAGGAAGAATAAAGAAGCCAAAAGATATGATATATATTTCCATGAGAAAATCATAGATATTTCAGGTAATTGGTATTTGAAACATTTAATTAAAAAACTTTATATGTTTCCCTTTTTCTTATCTTTGCCTAAAAGAATTACATATAAAATAGACCCAAATCCCTATTCTCATAATAAAATTCTAAAAGCATTAATAGAAAAAGATAGTGAAAAGGCCTCTGAAACAATAAAAAACCATATATTATGGATAAAAAAATATACATTAAAAAATTTTGAAAGGAGGTGATATTATGAAGAAAAAAGGATTTACTTTGATAGAATTGCTTGTTGTAGTTACTATCATTGCGATTTTGGCTGCTATGCTACTTCCAGCACTTGCAAGAGCAAGAGAGAATGCAAGAAGAGCAGTATGTTTAAACAATTTTAAAACAGATAGGGATTGCAACTCATATATATGCAAATGATTATGACGGTTTTATTCCAGTAGGAGGAATTCCAACATGGAGCACCTCAACTCCAACAATATGGATGAAACAACCACCAGAACCTGCAAATGCACCTGGATATGTAGGACTTGGTATTTTATGCATAGGATGGAGACAGACAGGAAAAGGTAGATACTTGTCAGACCCTATGTATCTTTTATGCCCAGGTTATATGCCTTATTTTTACTGGACAAGAACATATTTTCATAAAAGATGGATATATACTTGGTTTGAATATCCTACGACAATAAATAATAATAAAGTTTATATCAACTATTCAATAAATTTAAAACCATATGCAGATTCAAATGTATGGAAAGAGACAAAAGGTAAAGTTGATTTGGCTGCTAAAAAGGGTTATATGTGGGTTGCAGATTGTTGGGGTTATTATGCATGGAATTATGGGAATCCTCCTGGGCCAACTTCTGAAGGATATAGTCATAGTGGAAAAGATAGATTACCTATGGGAATAAATGTGTTATTTTTTGATGGTTCTGCGAAGTGGATAAATGACCAGAATCATAAACTCCTTTATGCTTATAAATGGAATGTTTGGGGGACAGAAAGTTTTTGGCTTTTAACGCAGGACCAATTAAGATAAATGATTAAG
>JBKBIN010000035.1:0-14241 GCA_046296715.1 Candidatus Ratteibacteria bacterium | reverse complement strand
CCCCATATTCTACAAACAGGACACTTTTTATAACTTTCTTCTTCTGTACATTCATGTGTGCCTTTTTCATTAAGTTTGACATTTTCTTTTTTTTCTATTAAGGAGCGTAACTTACCTTTTAATGATGAACCAGGAATGTATGGCCTTCCTAAAGGATCTTTAATTACAGGTTGGTCTAATCCACCAATCTTAAGACCAGTCGTTGTTCCACCAATACGAAGCCCTGTTTTTACTTCAATAAAACCTTTAATAATAATTTTACCTTTTAGCATTTTGCCCTCCATTTTTAATTTTCTTTTCCACCATAAAACTTATGATATGCTACAATTGCTTCAACAAAATTTCTAAAGTTTTCAAATTCTTCATTATTTTCAACAAATTGAATTGCTTTTTCAATTATCTTTTGAAACTCTTTAACTCTTCCGCCATGCCTACCTGCTGCATAAGCCAATTTTGGTCTGAGTAGTTGTAATTTATTTTTGTCAAATCCCTTCATCCTTTGAATAGCATCCAAAATGCTCCTAATCTGGGATGTAGAAAGACCTTCTTTCATACCATTACCCAGTTCTTCAGCATAACTATTTAATTCTTCCATATCTTTTTCTTTAATAATTTTTTTAAGTCGGTTTTCATCTGGCGTAAATGTGCGAAATTCATTTTTTTGCTCTTTCATCTTTCAACCTCCTTTCTTGTTAAATAATCAGCCCAACAAACTGCAACTTCAAGATTTTCTTTTAGTTCGTTATGTTTAATAAATTTGTCCCTTAAATCAATAGCAAGTTTTATTTGTTCATCTTCACCTTTTATATATCTATCAATAAGTCGCTTTAATCCATATAAAAAAAGCCATATTCTTGAAATTTTCATTTTTTCTTTATCTTCTAAACCTGAATACAACAGTGTTAATAATGAGCGGGGCATCTTTTTTTTCTTTTCTTTTAATTCTTCTTTTTGATTTAGATTTTCACCTTCAATCAATTCTACAATTTTATCTTTTATTTTTTCAAGTTCTTCTAATTCTTGCCATTCTATAGTTTTTTCAAGAAAAGTAAGTTTATTCTTTCCTTCTTTTTTTGATTTTTCTTCGGCTTGGCCTGCTGCTTTTGCTGCTTGATAAACAGGAAATTTTTTAGTCGGAGAAATGTATATACCTGCTGAAAGGGTAATTTTAGGATGTTCCCCTACATATTTTCTAAAGTTTTTATAGATACAATAAGCCAAGTTAGGCAAATCAGACCAAGGAGCAAGGATAAATAAATCGTCACCTCCTGAATAAACAACACAACAATTTTTAAAGTTTTTTTCAACTATTTCTCTAATGCCTAATGAAAAAAATAAAGAGACCATATAACTTAACATACTAAATCTGGAAATCGTTTTA
Source organism: Candidatus Ratteibacteria bacterium (assembly GCA_046296715.1). Lineage (GTDB taxonomy): Bacteria > Ratteibacteria > UBA8468 > B48-G9 > JAFGKM01 > JAMWDI01. The sequence continues at coordinate 12,860 of JBKBIN010000035.1, read as the reverse complement.
TTGGTTAATCCTTCACTGAAAATTTTACTTAAGTTATCAATATCCATTCTCAAAGCACCCCATTTTTCTATACCTTTTGCTTTTTTACTCATATCTTCCAGTGTGCCTTCTGGACTCCAAATTGCTTCAAATCTAAATCCACAACAATTTTTGTTTAAAAATTCTGTATCGTTTAAAAGATAAATTAGGTTTTTAAAATCTAAAACGTCTTCATCATCCTTAAACCAATAATTATATCCAAAACTTCTTATTAACTCATACCATTGATTAACTTCTTTTGAGATTTGCGGTTTTTCTATCCTTTCAATTTCAATATATTTTGCTTTTTTTATTTTTTTTGCAAGTTCTATAAAACTCTCACAAAGTTCACATATACCTTCTTTTTCGTTTTCTTTACCACATATTTCACATCCTTTTAGTTCTTTATCTATCTTTTCAGGATAAGGCATAAAAAATCTATCATCTAAAATTTCTTTAAATTTTCTTCTTTTTTCTCTTGCAAGTTTTTCACCAAGTTTTTTTAAAACATCTCCAAATTTGTTAATAGAAAATTCATTATATGAAAAATCAACATAAGCAATAATAACTCCTAATTTTCCATTGTGTGCATTAAATATTTTTGAATTAATCTCTTCTGAAATTTTTTCAATCTTTTCTTTTACACCTTCTATATTTGGTAAGAGAATAGTAAAATTGCCACCACCAAGGAAAACAAGGTTACATAATGTCAAATTAAATTCATCAAGTATGTTTTTAGCCACTATTTCGGATAAAAGTTGCAAATAAAAAGATCTGCCTCTTAAACCTTTTAATGCATGTTCAGATGTCACAGAATAAATGAAATCCTGAATGCCTGATATATCTCCTCCAAGCAGAATAAAATCTTTCTTATTTAGAAAAGAAGCATCATTTAATTGATATGCAGAAATAATTTCTTCTAAATTTGAGAGTTTTAAATCATATAAACAGGTCGCAATTGCTGCTGTAGATTTTAAATGATGAAATAAAGAAATTTCTGGTTTATCTAAATATGCAGAAGATGGAACAAACAAAATATATTTTTCAAGTAGAAAAAGTACCTTTGAAATCAGAATTTCAAAATTTTGGCTATCTGACATTAACTTTTTACTTTCTTTTTTAAAATCATCCCATAAATTCTTGAAATTATAAGTACTATTAATTGCCTCGTTTTTATTCTTAACTGGAAATAATTTTTCTATTTCTGTTATAAGTTGTGTTGAACAACAATAATACTCTTCGATACTTTGACCATCAATAATTATCTGTGAAAAAATTGATATTAATGGCTCATTCTGTACTTCAACAACTTCTTCTCCAAAATCTCTATCCCTCCTTTCACCACAAGAAAGCCAATCTGCAAGTTGAATTATCTTATCTTCATCTTCCATTGGGTAGTGATGACGAATTGCATAATTTTCTGATTTTTCCCATGTTTTTCCAAATATTTCTTTAATAAATTTAGCACTTAAAACAGCATGTAGATGTGTAGGTTTATTGAATTTTTTCGGACAAAAAAGTTCGGCTAATTTCTGCTCTTCTTGACCAAATTCCTCTCCTCCTCTTTGGGCTAATTTACCAATGTCATGTAGAAGAGCAGCCAAAATTATGGAATTGCGAATACTATCATATTTCATTTTCTATTCTTTACATTCAATAAATCTAATGCTATTTTAATTTATTTTCATTTTTTTGTCAAATTGTATGCTTTCTCGGGTTCAGACATAGTATGGTAGGAAATAATAAAGTATTGTGTAGAAAGAAGGCAGAAGTTTTTATCTCTGAAGATAAAAATCAACTAAACTGACCAGAAAAAAATATTTAACCTCTTAACTTTATATTTCTCTTTCAGTAATCGTGCAACTTTATAAGCCATCTTTCTTAATTCATCTTTTCTATCCATTTTTTACCTTTCTTTTGCTTCAAGTTCCTCTGCAATTGAGTGATAAAGTATAGCCAATAATTCTGTATCAGAAAGTTTATCAGTGCTAAATTTTAACAATTTCTCTCTTGAACTTTCATTTTCAGGCCAGTCATAAATTGTCTTTTGATATTTCTTTTCTTTACCCATAAATTATTTTTCTCTACTTTTTGAGTAAGTTTTCATCTTTTGTTTTATCATCTTTTGTTTTATTTTTTAAAAATTCCTTGTTTATCCATTTAATTATATCTTTTTTAAATCCTTTTTTCAAAATATTGAACTTTCTCAAATTTTGTCTGTAAGGTTAATTTTTAATTTAAAACTAAAGGTAAAGATGGTAAAATTATAAAAAGCCCGTGTAGTTCAGTGGTAGAACAGCGCATTCGTAATGCGCAAGTCGTCGGTTCGAATCCGACCGCGGGCTTTTTTTTAATATGGATTATGAGTTATAATATTATGTAAAAGGAACAATAAATGCTGAGATTTTTAACTGGTGGAGAATCACACGGAAAATGCTTGATTGGAATACTTGAAGGGATGGTTTCAAATTTACCACTTGATGTAGAAGATATAAATAAGGAACTTGAAAGAAGACAGAAAGGCTATGGGAGAGGAAAAAGGATGGAAATAGAAAAGGATAGGGTTGAAATTCTAAGTGGTGTAAGGGATGGAAAAACAACTGGCTCTCCAATATCAATTTTAATAGAAAATAAGGACTGGCAAAATTGGAAAGAATATATGGATATAAAAAAGAAAAAAGAAGGAAAAGAAAGGTATATGCCAAGACCTGGACATGCTGATTTATGGGGATATTTAAAATATAATTACACAGACATTAGAAATGTTATTGAAAGAGCAAGTGCAAGAGAAACAACTATGAGAGTTGCAATTGGCGCAATATGTAAAAAATTTCTCAGTGAATTTAATGTAAAAATATATAGTAGAGTTAAAAAAATAGGGAAAGTTGAGGATGAAGGAATTATAGAAGAAGTTAAGAAGAATTATGAAAAAATAGAAAGTTCACCTGTAAGATGTTTAAAAAAAGAAGAAGAGATGATTAAAGAAATAGATATAGCAAATGAAAAAGAAGACACAATAGGAGGAATATTTGAAGTTATAGCAGAAGGAGTTTGTCCTGGACTTGGGAGTTATGTTCATTGGGATAAACGGATTGATGCTAAAATTTCATATGTTTTCATGAGTATCCCCGGAGTTAAAGGAATAGAAATTGGCATTGGTTTTGAAGGTGTCTCTTTATATGGCTCTGAATTTCATGACCAAATTTTTTATAAAAATAGAATTATTAGAAAAACAAATAATTCAGGTGGAATTGAAGGCGGAATAACAAATGGAAATGATATATGGATTAAATGTTTTTTCAAGCCAATCCCAACAGTGAAAAAAAGTTTAAATTCTATTGACATAAGAAATTTCCAAGAAAAAAAATATGAATATGAAAGAAGTGATATATGTGCTGTTGTTCCTGCAGGGATAATTGCTGAAAATCTACTTGCTTTTGTTCTTTCCTCTGAATATATAGAAAAGTTTGGTGGAGATTGTCTTGAAGATTTGAAAAATAACTATAATTCTTATATTGAGAGAATAAAACACTTCTGGTATTAAAAACCTTTTAAAAATGGATAAAAATATTGTTCTTGTTGGATTTATGGGAACTGGGAAATCAGAAGTAGGTTGTCTTCTTGCAGAGAAATTGAAAAGGAAATTTTTTGATACAGATAAAATTATAGAAGAAAGAGAAAAAGATAGGATTGCAAGGATTTTTCAAGTAAAAGGAGAAGAATATTTTAGAAATCTTGAAGAGCAGGTTATAGAAGAAGTTTCTAAATATGAAAACTGTGTGATTGCAACAGGTGGTGGTGCTTTAATAAGAGAAAAGAATTATTTAAATTTAAAGAAAAATGGAATTTTAATATGTTTAACAGCAACTCCTGAAGAAATTTATAAAAGAACATTACCAAAAAAGGATAGACCATTGCTTATGAGATCAAAAAATGTGATAGAAACGATAAAAGAGTTGCTTGAAATTAGAAAACCATATTACGAAAAGGCAGATTATACAATTGATACAACAAACAAAAAGATTGAAGCAGTTGTTGATGAGATAATTAAAATTATTGAAAGAAATGGAAAAAATTAAAGTTAATCTGGATAAGAAATCATACTTTATTTATCTAAACTATCCTCTTACAAAAATAGGAACAAAAATAAAAGACAAAAATATAGGCAACAAAATTGTGATTTTAAGTGATGAAAATATATATTCAATTTACGGAAAGATTGTAAAAGAGTCAGTTGAAAAAAGAGGAAAAAAAGTAAATGAAATAATAATAAAGCAAGGAGAAAAAGAGAAAAATTTCAAAACTGTAATAAAAATAGTTAAAGACCTTGTAAATTTTAATATTAATAGGGATGATTTAATTTTAAATCTTGGTGGCGGAGTTATAAGTGATATTGGTGGATTTGTTGCTTCAATATATATGAGAGGGATTAAATATGTAAATCTTCCAACAACTTTACTTGCTCAGGTTGATGCTTCAATTGGTGGGAAAACAGGAATAAATTTGGAAGAAGGCAAAAACTTAGTTGGTTCATTTTATCAACCATATTTTGTTTATATTGACCTTAATACACTTTCATCACTTCCATATAGTGAAATAAAACAAGGAATTTCTGAAATAATAAAATATGGGGTAATAAAAAATAAAAAAATTATTGAAAAACTTGAACAAACCGAACCAGAGCAAATTAAAAATGAGTATGAATTTCTGATAGGCGAAAGTATAAAGATAAAAGTAAGTGTTGTTGAAAAAGATGAGAAGGAAGAAAAAGGATTGAGAGAAATTTTAAATTTTGGTCATACTCTTGGACATGGAATTGAAATTTCAGATGTTGGAAAGTTTTCACATGGAGATGCAGTATGTCTTGGTATGATAGGAGAAAGTTATATTTCTTATAAACTTGGGATAGGAGAAAAAGAAATTTGTCAGAGAATTAAAAATCTTGGAAGAAAATTTCAACTTTTAAATTCTTTTGATAAAATTAATTTTGATAAAATAATGAACTTTTTAAGACATGACAAGAAAGTAAGGAAGGGCAAATTAAGATTTGTTTTGCCTGAAAAAATTGGAAAAGTTAAGATAGGTGTTGAACTTGAAGAAAATGAAGTTTTAAAAATTTTAAAGGAGATGCAAAAAAATGGAGAAAATTGAAGATATAAGGAAAAAAATAGATGAAATTGATGAGCAAATTTTAAAACTATTAAATTTAAGAGCAGAAGAAGTTAAGAAAGTATTTGAAATAAAAAGCAAGAAGAAAAAACCCTTATTTGATCCATCAAGAGAAAGAAGAATTATAGAAAAACTTATTGAGAAAAACAAAGGACTTTTAAAACCAGATGATATAAAAATCATTATGGAAACTATTTTGAAGGTCTATAGAGGTATGTTTAGAGAAATAGTTGTTGCATATCTTGGACCAGAAGGAACTTTTACTCATCAAGCAGCATTGAACAAATTTGGAGAAAAGGCAAAATATGTTCCAGTAAAAACAATAGATGAAGTATTTAGAGAAGTAGAAAAACAAAGAGCAGATTATGGAGTAGTTCCAATAGAAAACTCCATTGAAGGTGTTGTTACTCATACTCTTGATGTATTTGTTGAGAGTGATTTGAAAATTACTTCTGAGATATTACTTGAAATCCATCACTTTTTACTTTCAAAGGAAAATTCTATAAAAAAAATTAAAAAGGTATATTCTCATCCGCAAGCAATAGCTCAGTGTAGAAACTGGATAAGTGAAAACTTACCTGATGCTGAAATTTATGAAACTGAAAGTACTGCAAGTGCTGTAAAAAAAGCGATGAAAGAAAAAAAATCGGCAGCGATTGGCTCAGAAATTGCTGCCTCTATGTACAATTTAAATATCCTTGCAGAAAGAATAGAAGATTTCAGAGAAAATTTTACAAGATTTTTAGTTATTGGAAATAATTTTACAGAAAGAACAGGAAAAGATAAAACATCTATTCTTTTTTCAATAAAAGATAGAGTTGGTGCTTTACATGACATTCTTGTTCCATTCAAAAAAGAAAAAATTAATTTGACAAGAATTGAATCAAGACCAAGCAAAAAAAAGGCGTGGGAGTATGTTTTTTTTGTTGATTTTGTTGGACATAAAGACGATGAAACTGTAAAAAGAGCATTAAAAGAAGTTGAAAAATCAACTGCTTTTTTAAAAGTGCTTGGTTCATATCCAATGGAAAGGAGGTAAAAATGATGGATAAAAGACATAATAGGAGGTTTATATGGCTGATTTAATTATTATGAAATTAGGAGCAACAGAAAAAGAAATATCAGAAGTTGTTAAGAAGATAGAAAAACTTGGATTTAAACCACATGTAAGTAAAGGGACAGAAAGAACAATAATAGGGATTATTGGAGATACAAGAGGAATATCGGATGAGGTTTTTAAAATTATGCCCGGAGTAAGTGAAGTAATAAGTATTTTAAAGGAATATAAACTTGCAAGTAGGGAATTTCATCCAGAAGATACAATTATTGATATAAATGGAGTAAAGATCGGAGAAGGGTATTTTGTTGTAATGGCAGGTCCTTGTTCGGTTGAAAGTAAAGAACAACTTTATAAAACAGCAAAATTTGTAAAACAAAGAGGAGTAAAAATATTAAGAGGTGCTGTCTTTAAACCAAGAACATCTCCATATTCATTTCTTGGGCTTGGAACAGAAGGTTTAAAAATAGTAAAAGAAATAAAAGAAAAACTTAATATTTTGGTTATTACAGAAGTTTTATCAACCGAAGAAGTAGATTTGGTAAGTGAAGTTAGTGATATTTTACAAATTGGAACAAGGAATATGTTTAACTATAGATTATTACAGAAAGTAGGAAAAACAAACAAACCTGTATTACTAAAAAGAAATTTTTCTGCTAAAATTTCAGAGTTTCTTAATTGTGCAGAATATATACTTAAAGAAGGAAATAATAAAGTAATCCTATGCGAGAGAGGGATAAGAACATTTGATAGTGAATTTACAAGAAATATCCTTGACTTAAGTGCTATCCCATTATTAAAAAAAGAAACACATTTGCCAGTTGTGGTTGATCCAAGCCATGGAACAGGAAGAAGTGATTTAGTTATTCCAATGAGTAAAGCAGCAATTTCTGCAGGTGCAGATGGACTTTTAATTGAAGTCCATCCAAAACCTGAAGAAGCACTTTCTGACGGATTTCAGTCATTGAATTTTGAAATGTTTGAAAATCTTATGAAAGAAATTATTCCGCTTGTAAAATTAATGAAAAAGAAAATGTAAAATGGATATAATTATTCAAAAAAATAAAAGATTAAAAGGTGAAATTAAGCTTCCAGGTGACAAATCCATCTCACATAGAGCATTGATTTTTGGAGCCATATCAGAAGGGATAACAGAAATCTCAAATATATTAAGAGGTAATGATGTTTTCTCAACTTTAAATTGCTTGAAAAAGTTAGGTGTAAAAATAGAAGAAAAACAGGATTTGGTAATTATTCAAGGTGATAAATTAAAAGAACCAGAAGATATTTTGGATTGTGGAAATTCAGGAACAACTATACGACTTTTATCAGGAGTTTTAGCAAGTCAACCATTTTATTCAGTTCTTACAGGTGATAATTCATTGAGAAATAGGCCTATGGATAGAATTATAAAACCATTGAAAATGATGGGTGGCAAATTATATGGAAGAAATAATAATAGATTTCCACCAATTACAATTATAGGGGAAAAATTAAAAGGAATAAATTTTAAAATGGAAATTGCATCTGCACAGGTAAAAAGTTGTATAATCCTTGCTACTCTCTTTTCTGAAGGAAATACAGAAATTGAAGAGCAATATCAAACAAGAGACCATACTGAAAGGATGCTTAAATATTTTGGTGGACAGATAGAAATAGAAGAAAGAAGAATATTTATAAAAGGTAATCAAAAATTGAAAGGTAGAAAAATTTTTATTCCAGGAGATTTTTCTTCTGCATGTTATTTTATTACAGCATCATTACTTATTCCTGAATCTGAAATTATAGTAAAAGATGTCGGTTTAAATCCAACAAGAATTGGCTTTCTCAAAATTATAGAAAGGATGGGTGGTAAATTTGAAATTTTAAATCAAAAAGAAATTTGTAATGAACCAGTTGGTGATATAAAAGTTTATTATTCAGGGAAATTAAATGGTGTAGAAATAACCCCAGAAGAAGTTCCAAATGTTATTGATGAAATACCACTTATTGCTGTTTTAGGTTCTGTTGCAAAAGGCAAAACAATAGTTTCAGGTGCAAAAGAATTAAGAGTTAAAGAATCAGATAGAATAAAGGCAATAGCAACAGAATTAAAAAAGATGAAAGCAAATATTTTTGAAAAAGAAGATGGTTTTATTATTGAAGGTGTTGATAGATTAACTGCTGCTGAAGTTGAATCATGGGATGACCATAGAATTGCTATGTCTCTTTTTATTGCAGGAATTATTGCGGATGGGAAAACAGTTTTAAAAAATGCAGAATGTGTTAAAATATCTTTCCCTGAATTTTTTGATAAATTTAGAGAACTTGGAGTTTATTTTGAAACTTCTAACCAAAAAGGAGATAGAAAATGAATGGTATTTATTTTTACTGCCCAACAAAAATTTATTTTGAGAGAAATGCAATTGAAAAATATTTACCTATTGTAAAAGATTATGGGCAGAAAGTTTTAATTGTTTCTGGAAAAAATTTCATATATAAATCAGGTCTTTATGAGAAGATAAAAAATATTTTTGAAAAAGGAAAAATCAAATATTCAGTATTCTCAAGCGTAAACCCTGAACCTGATATAGAAAATGTTGAACAAGGTGTTGAGTTTTCCAAAAAAGAAGATTGTGATGTAGTTGTTGCAATTGGTGGTGGAAGTGCTCTTGATGTTGGAAAGTGTATTGCTTTAAGAGTAAAAAATGACGGGAATTTGAGAAATTATTTTGGTGAAGCAAATTTAGAAAATCAACCATTACCAATCATAGCAATACCAACAACATGTGGAACTGGAAGTGAAGTTACAAGATATGCTGTAATAATAGATAAAAATGAAAATACAAAAAAAACAGTTGCAAGCGAAAAGATAATTCCTGTTTTAGCAATCCTTGATCCGGATACTCTTGACTATTTACCGCCTAAATTAATTGGTGCAACAGGAATGGATGCTTTTTGTCATTCGGCAGAAAGTTTTCTTGCAACAACTGCAGATTATATGTCTAAACTTTTTGCAATTGAGTCATTAAAATTAATCTATCAGAATTTACAAAAAGCAGTTGAAGGAGACAAAGAAGCAAAGGAAAAAGTATTTCTTGCATCAACTTTGGCTGGATATGCAATAAATAAAACTGGAACAATTATTGTACATGGAATTGGATATTCACTTACAATAAAATATAATACCCACCATGGAACAGCAAATGCCTTATTTCTTCCTTATGTCCTTGAATTTATGAAAGAAAATGGATATAAAAAAGAAATAGAAGAAATGGAAAAGATAATCGGTACAACTTCAGAACTTAAGAACTTCATAAGTAAACTTGGACTACCAATAAAATTAAAGGAAATAGGTGTAAAAGAAAATGATATCAACGAACTTTTGGAACTGTCAATTAAAGGATGTGAAAGAGCAATGAAAAGAATGAAGTTTAATTTAAAAAGAGAAGATTTTTATAGTATTATAAGTTCTGCATATTAGTTTATAGATATGGCTGTAAATATTCAATCGCCCTTTTTATATCTTCTATTTGTTTTTCTCCAGTTATTTCTCGCTCAATTATTATTGGCCCAGAAAATCCTTTGTTTTTAAGACGCCTTAAAAGGACAGGAAAATTTACCATTCCTTCACCTATAGGAACTTCTTTACCAAGATATTCATCTCTATTTGGCCAAAGCCCATCCTTTCCATGCATACTTCTAACATATTCGCCAAATATTTCAACTGCATCAAGTGGATTTGCTTTTCCATATAATATTAAATTTGCAGGATCAAGATTTATTCCAACATTTTCCATTCCTATGTCAATAATAGTTCTTTTTAAGGTAGATGGTAATTCCTGACCTGTTTCAAATAAAAAATTCTGATTATTACTTTTACATTTTTCAATAACCTTTTTCATAACAGGTATAAATGATTTATAAATTGGGTCTTGTTCATCGTCAGGTATAAAACCAACATGACATACAATATTTTTAACTCCAATTTCTCTCACAAAGTCAGAAAATTTATAAGATAATTCTAATCTTTCTTCTCTAAATTTTTCTGCAACAAATCCCATTGTTAAAGGACCATCTTTATTATTAAATATCTGTCCTTTAAACAACATAAAAACGCCAAAAATTTCTATACCATAACCTTCTGCTTTTTTTCTTATATCATATGGATCAAAATTTTCAACTTCCTCTGCAATAAAACCAATCTGACAAATAGATAAATTAAACATCTTAATTTTACTAAAACTTTCCTCAATATTTCTTGAACCAACTATCAAACCCAATTTTAATTTTTCCATAAATTTCTCTTTTAAATTTAGTATTTCATTTTACAATCAAAGATAAAATTTGTAAAATGATAGCAAATTTGAAATAGAAACTAAATTTAAGTATAGGAGGGAAAGATGAAAGTTGGATTTGGGAAAGTTTGTATAACTCCACCAGTTGGTTTTTCTCTCGTGGGATATTTTGTTGATAGAAGATCAGAAGGAATTATGGATCCACTTTTTGCAACTTCCATGGTTATTGACGATGGAAAAAATTTATTTGCTCTGGTTTCTTGTGACCTTATATGGATTGAGAATGAAATTGTTAAAAGAGTTAAAGAAATTGTTAAAGAGAAACTAAAAATTAAGCCCAAAAATATTTCTATCCATGCTACCCATACACATACAGGTCCTTTACCATCAAGACCAGATAATTCAATATATACAAAGAATTTTTATGTAGACAGTTCCTACTTAAAAATATTGCCATTATTAATTGCGGAAAGTATAAAGGTTGCATTTAAAAATTTAAAAGAAATTGAAATAGGATTTGGGAAAAGTAGAGTAGAACAGATTGCCTTTAACAGAAGATATTTAATGAAAGATGGTAGAGTTATTACAAATCCATTTACCCAAAAGAAAAATATAGTAAGAAGTATTGGAGAAGTTGATGATACACTATATGTCGTTGTTTTCAAAGGAAACAAAAATTATATTGGATTTATATTAAATTTTGCACTTCATCCCAATACAATAGGAGGAAACTTAATATCTGCTGACTGGCCTGGAGCTTTAAGAAAAAAAATTGAAGATGAATTTAAGTGTAATGCTTTAATTCTTAATGGACCAAGTGGAGATATAAATCATATAAATCCATTAGATGATACAACAAGAACAAATAAGATTAAGGAAATTATTGCTGAAAAAATTTTTGAAAGAACAAAAGAAATACTCAATAACATTGAATTTAAAAAATATGAATCCATAAAGCCATTTTTTAAAAGTTTCACTCTTAATTATTACCCTTATACGAAAAAAGATATAGAAAAAGCAAAAGAAATCTTAAAATCAAAAATTCCTCACGATAGTTTAAAATATCTTATAGCAACTTCAATTATTAATATTGACAAACAGAAAAAGAAAGAAAAAAAATTGAACTTGTATTTTAATGGTTTTTCAATAGATAAAGAATTATGTATATTGACATTACCAGGAGAAATTTTTGCAGGGATAGGAAAAAAAATAAGAGAAACTTTACCATTTGAAAATATAATAATCGCTCAAAATTCAAACTTCCATCTTGGTTATATTCCTACGAAAGAAGCATTTTTACAGCATAAGAATAATTTAAAGATTAAACCTGACTTTGACAATGTATGTCTTTCAGAAGCAATAGGAATAAATTCAAGTTATGAAACATTACCCCTTGCTTGTAAAGTTGGCAAAAATTCAGAAGATATAATTTTAAAATCAATAAGAACAATTTTAAAATCAATAAGAACATTAAAAAAATATTAATTACATTCAGGAATTAATGGTCCAGCAAGTTCTTTTAGAAAGAATAATTTTCCTGGTAAAGTTGGCATAAAACTACTTGGAACCCAAATATCAGGACCATACCTTAAAGTTACCCATAAACTCATTCCCTGCCACATCATTCCTCTTCCAAGTGTTCCATCAGCACCACCTATAATTTTATCTGCATTCAAAAATATACCAGGACCTATTGTATTTGCAAAGCATGGAACAAGAGTTGTTCTACTTTTGAAACTTGTAATTGCATTCTGTTCTATTGTCAATGGATGTAATTTTGCTCCAAGTCGATATTCTTGTTTTTTCCACTCTTCTTCTGATTTAAATTCTTCTGCAAAATGTGGTTCCCAGAAAGCAATATGAAAAACCCTTCCTATCCCAAATATTACAACAAGTTTTGCACCTTTTTCTCTTAATTCATTTATTTTTTCAGGATATTTAGGTAGTAATTTTTTTGTTGCAAAAAATCTTTGATTCTTTGGAACTGTTAATTTCCCAAGAGGACCATAAAAAGCATTTTCCATTGCATTCTGAAAAGCACCTGGATTATCCGGTGGTAATGTATTTCCGTCTTTATCACTCCATTCATCCATATTAAATCCCCATACATGTTTACAATCAACATCCCACTCTTTTAAAAAATAAACAGTCCATTTATACATCCCCATTGGACCAACAGGTAAAATTAAAATTAAATTTCTTCCTTCTTCTTTTGCAGAACATATTTCATAAGCAATCTCATGTCCCATCTTTACATTAAATTCCTCAAGTGTCTCACAAGGAATTGGATAGAAATCTTTATTCCACCAAGGTTGTCTTTTTGTAATTTCTTCTGGTGG
>JBKBIN010000034.1:0-14529 GCA_046296715.1 Candidatus Ratteibacteria bacterium | reverse complement strand
TCTTGAAAATGAGATTCGTTTTTATTATGCTGGACAAAGAGCAAAACATGGAAAAAGTTTAAAAGAATGGGATAAACCAGAACCGAGAAGTGGTATTGGATTTGCTTCTATTAAACCAGATAGATTTGTTGGATTGGTTTGTGATGATGGACTACTTATAACAAGACCTTTTTGGACTGAGACAGGGAAATTTTTTGTTAATGCTGATATTAAAGGTTATTTAATGGTAGAAATTACAGATATATCTGGTAAACCTATTGAAGGATTTGAGATAGAAAATTCAATACCTATAACTGGTAACTCACTTTTTCATAAATGTAAATGGAAAGGTAATACAGATATATTAAAAACTACTAACAGAGATATAAGATTTAAAATTAAAGCAAATAAAGCAATTATTTATTCTCTTTTTGCTGGTGATGAAAAAGAGATAGGAAAATACTGGGATTTTAGGATTCCTTATTTTCCATTTGAAAGAGAAAAAATTTATATAATTTAAAAAAGGGGGATAAAATGAAAAAAATAATCTCTATTTTTATATTTTCAATAAATTTTCTATTTTCACAAGTGCCTTGGTATCAAACTGATTATTTTAAACCAAAAACAGACCTTATTACTCCACATATAAAATTTCTAAAACCTTATAAGAATGGAAAGATTAATATACTTTGGATTACATATAGGCGAGATGGTGGTTTTAGAGAAATAATTGAACTTTCTCAAAGAATGGATATAAATTATGAAATTTTTACAATTGCAACACCTGATAAATTTCAAGTATGGTCAGGTTATTATAAGCCAGTATCTGTTTCTGACCAGGAATATCAAAACTACTTAGAGGAACTACTTAAAAAGAAATATGATATCATTGTTCTTGGTAAAGTAAGATGGATTGTTTTCCCTCAAAGATTTAGGGATATGATTTTAGATAAAGTAAATAATGAAGGAACAATACTTTTAGCATATTTTGGTGATTGGTATGGTAGTAAATTAGGAGATGATATAAAGTCAGAAGATTTAAAAAAAGCGGCTGAAAATAAAATTAGTTTTGATAGGAAATTTTTATATCCGTTTAAAGGACTTCCACAGTTTAAAAATTATAAGGATTTCGGAGATTTCATAAATTCAACTCTTGAAGTTTATTCTTATGGAAATGGTAAAATTTTACTTTTGAAAGGATATTCTGTTCCGCATTTTCAAAATTTAACACCTGGAAGTGTAAGGAGCCCTCTTGAAACAAAATATTTAGAATATGATTATCTTCTTTCTTATATAATTCAACTTATGATTTCTTATGTAAAAAAAACAGAGATAGAAATTTCAGGAAGTGACTATATAAATCCTGATATAAATTCTTTTTCTGATATTGAATTTGTCCTGAAATCGGATGAGCAAAGAAAAGTTAGATGTGAATTCCTTTTAAGAAATGATGATAATGAGATAATTTTTTTGGAAAAAAAAGATTTAAATTTAAAAAAAGGAGAAAATAAGGTTAAGTTTGAAATAAAAAGTAAAATACCGAAAGGAAATTATTTTGCTGATATATGGGTTAAAGAAAATGAAAAGATTATAAATTTTGGTAGTTCTTTCATTGAAGTAAATTCAAATGATTACATAGGAGAGATTTTAATAAATAAAAGTTATAAAAAGGAAGAAGAGATTAATGGAGAAGTGAATATAATAAGTAAAGAAGGGAAAGACAATCTGAAGTTAAAAATAAGTTTGGTTGATAATTTTGGAAGGTTGCAGAATGAAACAGTTTATGATTTTAAAGGTGAAAAGATAAATGAGAAAAAAATAAGTTTTAAAATTTCTCCACCAAAATTTTATTTTTCAATACTTCAATGGTTAAAGTTTGAACTTTTCAGAGAGGATGATATAGTTGATAGAAATATAAAATACTTTTCAATTTCAAATTTAAGACCAAAAGATGATTTCAGAGCAATTTTATGGTTTCCTTATTATAATCTTCCTTATGCAGAAAGATGGTATTGCAGAAATATTTATGAATCTGGTTTTGATTCAAGATATTATACAGGTATTGGTTTAACTGCTATATTAGAAAACTTATGGTATGTTTCAAATCCTGAAAGATTTGTAGATTTAAAAACAGACCCATGGGGAACAATGGATAGAAAACCAGAAGACCATATAAGACAACCATGTTTAAATGATCCTGAGTATCTATCAAAAGTTGAAAAAAATTTAAAAGGGAAAATTGAGAATGAATTAAATTTTTCAGCATTTGAGTTTTCTCTTGGAGATGAATGCCATTTTGCAAGTTGGAGACCCCCATATGATAGATATGAACTTTGCTGGTGTGATAGATGCGTTTCAAAATTTCATGAATATTTAGAGGATAAATATGGTAATATAAGAAATCTAAATCAAATCTGGAAGACAGATTATAAATCATTTGAAGAGATTAAACCAGTTACATATAAAGAAGCGATTGAAAATCCAAAATTAAGACCATTATGGATAAATTATAGAATTTTTATGGAAGATACATGGGCAAGTATTTTTGCATATGCAAGGGAAATAGTTAAATCTATTGTTCCAGATGCTAAAACTGGATATGAAGGAAGCCAAAGAGGTTATAATTTTACAAATAGTTTTACTGCTGAGGATTATTATAAACTTTCCCAAGTTATGGATTTAAATAATCCATATAGCCATCCATTTATAAGATATGCATTTAAGGATTTTTCAAAAGAGAATTCTCTTTTAGGACTTGGATGGCAGGGTTCATATGGACCAGGGATAAAAAATAGAAAGATTCAACCATGGCAGGTTGTTTTCTTTGGAGCCAACAGTATCTGGATATGGCATGGGCCTCCAAGAGAACAATCAGTTGTTTCTCCAGACCTTTCTTTTTATGAATATTTTAAACCTTATGTTGAACAATTGCCAGAAATAAAGAGAGGAATTGGTAAACTGTTTATGAATTGTAAAAGAGAGGATGATAAAATAGGTATTTTATATTCAAATACAAGTGTTCATGCTTCTGCTTTAACTCCACAACTTCCTTGCATTTGTGAAAACTTAAACTTTTTTGTCAGATATTTTGAAACAAGTGGTTATCAATTCCGGATAATATCATATAAGCAACTTGAAGAAGGTATTTTAAATAAAGAAAAATTTAGAGTTTTGCTTCTTCCATATACTCAATCAATTTCACAGAAACAGGCAAAAGAGATTACTTCTTTTGTCAATAATGGTGGAATAGTTATTGCTGATATAAGAGTAGGTGTTTGTGATGAGAATGGGATTTTTTATAAAAATGGAGGAATTCTTGATGAAATTTTTGGTATAAAACAGAATACAGAAAATTTTGTGGTAAAAAAATTAGAAAATTTTGATATAAAATATGGAGAATTTGTGTCCAACTTACCAATAATACACCTTGATTCTTCAATAAGTTTAAATAAAGGGATAGCAAAAGAAAGTATAGAAAATACCCCTGTTTTTATATTTAATAATTATGGAAAAGGGAAAGGGATTTTGTTAAATTTAAGTTTTAAAAATTATCCTGATGAAAATATGCCTGGAATAAGGAATATTCTAAATAAAATAATGGAGGAAATAGCGAGTATTGGAAAAGAGATAAAATATGAGCCAGATAATATGGAGGTTGGTTTTACTCCATATAGATATAAACTTGGTTCTCATAAATATCTTGGAATAATTTCTGGATGGAGAGAAGGAGAAGAAAAAGAATGTAAATTAACACTACCTGAAAAGTTTCACATTTATGATATTAGGCAAGGGAAATACTTAGGTTTCAGTGATACACTTAATATAAAAGTTGGACCAGAAGAGGCAAAGATAATAGGTTTTCTTCCATATAAAATAAATGATTTAAAAATTAATTCACCAAAAAAAATTAAAAAGGGAGAGGTTTTAAATTATGAAATTGAACTTCAAACAGACCCAAATGCACCAGAAACACATATTTTTAATGTAAATATTATCTCACCTGAAGGGAAAGAAATAAAACATTATATGGAAAATTTAAAAGGAGAAAAGGGAAAAACCAAAGGGAATGTTTATTTTGCTTTAAATGAAAAAGAAGGTAAATATATATTAAGAGTTAAAGAAATTATTTCTGGAATTAGTAAGGATTTTGTATTTGAGATAGAATAAGTAAAATGGAAAGGAAATTTATACAGCAGAATTTCGCAGATATTAATAAGTTTGTTTTTGTTGACGAAAAACTTATTGAACAGGCAGATGGTGTAAAAAAAATTTTTTATCAAATTGAAAAATATGAGAAAAATCCAGTTATTAAAACAGATAGATTATGGGAAAGTTATTTAGCAGATTTTGATTGTGGTTATATCTATGACCCTTTTTATTCAAGTATTGTGTATGATGTTGAAAAAGAAAAATATATCTGTTATTATCAGGTATACGGAAGGTTTGGCTCTTATTTATGCCTTGCAGAAAGTCCAGATGGTATAAATTGGATAAAACCAGAATTAAATCAGGTATGGTTCAATGGTAGTTCTGCAAATAATATAATAAATTTCCCTAAATATCCTGCTTTAAGTATTGATTTTGGTTGCGTTGTTCCTAATTATTCAAATGAAATTGATGCAGAAATTGTTTGTAGTAATTTTTCAAGATTTGATGATAAACTTTATTTTCATGGTATAACAGTTGCTTTCAGTAAAGATGGTATAAACTGGGATTTTCATTTTCCTCCTGTTTTACCTTATGATGGAGATGCTCATTGTTTTATGTGGAATCCAGTAGAAAAATGTTATTTGATTACAACAAGGTCGTATCAACAATATAATATTTACTCAAGACTTGGGATGAAAAAGAAAAGACATATAGCAATTAGTAAAAGCAGGGATTTAATTCATTGGACACCAATGACAACAATTCTTGAACCAGATGAAAAAGACCCTGAAAATAGAGAATTTTACAAAATGTTTATTTTATCTTATGGACATGGTTATATTGGATTTTTGCAGATTTTTGATGTTGACCCATCTCTATCAAAAGGACCTCTTGAGGTTCAACTTACTTTTAGTAGAGATCTAATTAACTGGAATAGAGTAGGAGATAGAAAAGCTTTTATACCAAGAGGGGAAAAAGGACAGTGGGATTCTGGTATGACTCTTATGACAATTTATCCTGTAGTTGAAGGTAATGAATTAAGGTTCTGGTATGGCGGAAAAGAAGGAGAACACTGGGTTGCAAGTAAAGGAGGTATTGGGACTGGTAAAATAGGACTTGATAGATTTATCTCATTGAAAGCAGAAAATGAAGGATATATAATAACTTGTCCACTTTATATTTCTGGAATACCTGAGATTTTTGTTAATTTGAAAGCACCTAATGGATATGTTCAAGTTGAAATTCTTGAAGATAATAAAGTAATTTCAGGATGTGAAAGAGAAAATTGTATTCCTGTTTCTGGAGATTATATTCTTGCACCCATCAAGTTTAAAAATTCGCTTTTAAGATTAGATGGAAATGTAAGATTAAAATTTTATTTAAAAAAAGCAGAAATTTTTGGTTTTAAAGGGAATTTAACACTTCCAAAAAAGACATAAAATTTAGAAGAATTTGTAAATCAAAGGTTTAATTTTTTTAGTGAGTTCTCATCAAGGCCAAGATAATGACCGATTTCATGAAGAAGTACTTTTTCTATCAGTTTTTCAAGTTCTTCTTCTGTTTTGCAAAATTTTTCAATTGTTTTTTTGAAAAGAACTATTCTGTCAGGAAGAATAAGAGAATAAGAGGATGTTTTTCTTTTTGGGAAAGGGACTCCATGATATAATCCAAGAAAGTTTGTAGGAGGATTATCCTCAATTATAATTTCAAGATTTTCTATTTTTTTTCTTATCTCTTCTGGTATTGAGATAAATTTCTTATAAACTATTTCCTCAAACTTTTCTTTTGATATTTTCATATATTTATATTACAATAAAACTTACTAAAACAAAAGGATAAAAAATGATTAAAGAATGGAAAAGTTTTTTGATTTTACCATTTTTTTTAATGTTTTTAAAAAATCTGGATTGTGCTAAAAATGTGATTGATATAATAATAGAAAATACTCAACCAATTGAAATTAAAGAAAGTAGAAGATTACCTCTTTTTGTCTGGGTTTCTATTCCTTTAAATTTAACAGAAGAAAAGGTAAGGGAATATTTAAATCAACTTATTGAAAGAAATATTGTTGTTTTTACGAAATGGTCTATTCCAAAAGAAGGAATTGAGATTGGAATAAAAGAAGCAATAAAAATGGATAGGATTAAAAAAGATTTAAATTTCCCAGTTGCAATAGATGCTACATCAATAGTTCATAGATTTTTTGATGGAAGTCAAGAAACAGGACATATTGATCAAAAAGGAGAAGTTTTTTTTGATATGTCATTTTCTTCTAATGTGAAGATGGGATGTCCTTTTAGAATTGAAAAAAGATGTGATGTTATAAAAGAGAGATTAGAAAAGTTTTTAAAAGCATATAAGAATGAAGGGATAGAAATAAGATATTGGGCTATTGACTGGGAAATAGATGGACCTATTGAATGGAATTCGGCATGGGAAAGTTCAAAAAAATGTGTTATCTGTAGAAAAAATATAAAAAATATTGAAAATTTTGATGAATTCCAGAAGGTTATAAGGAAAAAAAGAGCAGATTTACAAAGAGAAGTTTTTGTTAATACAATTAAAAAATATTTTCCAGATTGTTTAATAGGTAATTATGCTGTAAATCCAACAGATGGATATAGATACTGGTGGGATTATTTTGAAAAAGAAGTTGAAGGAGCAACTTATCAAAGGAAAGACAATGCACTTTTTAGAAAATGGTTTGATGAATTTAAATATAGCGGATATACAATTGCGATGCCTGTAATTTATACATGGTACAGGTTTTTTAATGATTTTAATTTTGAAGAAAAGGAATACAGATGGTTTTATCCTCTTTTAAAAGAAGCAACATCTGTTGGAAAAAATACTCCTAAAAACATTCCTATAATAAGTTTTGTTCACTGGCAGACAGTTGAAAAACCAAAACAATTACCAGTTGATTTTGTTCCTTTAAGCAGAGAAAAGTATAAAGAACTTTTATGGCATCTATTATTTAGAGGATTTGATACATTTTGTCTGTGGTCTCCTTTAAATGAAATTACAGAAGAAATTAAAGTTTTACATGAATTCTATACTGAAACTTTTAAATATAATGATTTTATTCTAAAAGGAGAACCAATTTTGTGGAATGTACCAGAAGAGCCAAGTAATGTTGTTTCGGGGCTAAAATTGAAAAATAAACTTTTAATAATAAGAAGCGATTTTGGTAAAAAGGAAATTACAAAAATAAAAGTTAACAATAAACAAATTGAAATTCCATTTATTTCTGGTCCTTTTATTTTAGAGATAAAATAAAAAAGGAGAAAAAATGATTATAATTGGAGAAAGGATTAATGGGACAAGAAAAAATATAAGAGAAGCGATTGAAAAAAAAGATAAGGATTTTATAAAAAGGGAAATAAAAAAACAAGTTGATTTTGGCTCTGATTATATTGATTTAAACGCAGGAATTGGGAAAGGTAGAGAAAGAGAGAAAGAAGATATGAAGTGGCTAATTGAATGTTTGTATGAAGTTGGCAATTTTTCTCCATCAATTGATAGTTCAGATCCTGAAGTTATTGATTTCGCTTTATCTTTGATTAAAAATCAAGATGTAATGATAAATTCAATAAATGGAGAGAAAGAAAAGATAGAAAAATTTTTACCAATTATAAAAAAATATCACCAAGTTAAAATTATTTGTTTAACAATGGATGAAAGAGGTATTCCTTCTGATTATAAAAAAAGAGTTGAAATAGGCGAAAGATTGATTGAAATATTAACAAAAGTAGGTGTTAAAAAGGAAAATATTTTTGTTGATTGTCTTGTTGAACCAGTAAGTGTCAACTATGAAAATGGAATTATTTTTTTGAAGGCATTAAAAGAAATAAAAAAACTTAATGTTAAAACAACCTGTGGACTTTCTAATGTTTCTTATGGATTGCCCCATAGAAAAATCGTTAATAAGTATTTTCTTGCTTTATGTATATATGAAGGACTTGATTCTGCCATAGTTGATCCAACAATATCAGACATAAGAGAAGCAATATGTGTAAGTGAGATGTTGACAGGTAAAGATGAATTTTGTATGAAATATATAAAGAATATAAGAGAAAAATGTTTTTAACGGGGCGTGGCCCAGTCCGGTTTAGGGCACCAGAATGGGGTTCTGGGGGTCTCCGGTTCAAATCCGGACGCCCCGAATTTGACTTTTTAAAATTTGCCTTTTAAAATTTTTGTAATATAATAATTCAAAATGGATATTTACGAAATAATCAGAAAAAGAAGAACAATAAGAAGATTTAAGCAGAAAGAGATACCATTAGAATTACTTGAAAAATTTGTTGATATGGCAAGACTTGCACCAAGTGGAGCAAATATGCAACCACTTGAATATATAATTGTAAATGATAAAAATTTACTTGAGCAAATTTTCCCTTTGACTGGTTGGGCAGGATATCTTGGAAAAGATGGACCACCACCAGAGGGAAAAAGGCCAGTTGCATATATTGTTGTATTGATAAATAAAGATATTAAGTCACCAACACCAAAACATGATGCTGGCGCAAGTGTTGAAAATATTTTACTTTCAGCAACATATGAAGGGATTGGAAGTTGTTGGATTGGTTCTATAAATAGAGAGAAATTAAGAGAAATTTTAAAGATTCCAGAAAATTATGAAATTGACACAATCATTGCTTTAGGATATCCTGATGAGGAAAGTTTTGTTGAGGAATTTTCTGGTTCTATAAAATATTGGAAAGATGAAAAAGGTATTATGCATGTACCGAAAAGAAGATTAAAAGATATTTTGCATTTTAATAAATTTTAACTTGACAATTTCAAAAAAAGGGGTATAATTTTATAATATTTTAGAAAGGAGGTGAAAAGAAATGGCGGAAAAAAAACAAAATCCAGCAGCTGTGGTTATTCTGATAATAATAATTCTGGTGGCTTTGTTTTTCATAATTAAGCAGGCAATGCCAAAGAGAGCTCCAGTTGCACCTACACCTGAAACAGGAGCACCTGAAGTTCCACCACCACCAGAAGGAGGGACAGCCCCAGAAACACCACCTGCTGAGTAATATCCCTTGACAGGTTAGAGAGGGATAGGTATAATATATATGGTTTAAAAATTGTTCTTTGAAAATTAGGGGTATCCGGAAAATTTCCAGAGGGTTTGATCCTGGCTCAGGGTTAACGCTGGCGGTGTGCATAACACATGCAAGTCGGGCGACGAACTCTTTCTGATTGGTTTTTCAATCAATCAGAAAGGGGGAAAGCGGCGGACGGGTGAGTAACACTTGGGTAACCTACCTCACGGACCGGGATAACCTGCCGAAAGGCGGGCTAATACCGGATAAACTTTTCAGGTGAAATTCCTGAAAAGCAAAGTTTTACCTAAAAGGTAAAACGCCGTGAGATGGGCCTGAGTCCTATCAGGTAGTTGGTGAGGTAATGGCTCACCAAGCCGATGACGGGTAGCTGGTCTGAGAGGACGGCCAGCCACAGGGGGATTGAGACACGGCCCCCACTCCTACGGGAGGCAGCAGTGGGGAATCTTGGGCAATGCCCGAAAGGGTGACCCAGCGACACCGCGTGGGTGATGACGGCCTTCGGGTCGTAAAACCCTGTTAGGAGGGAAGAATTCGCCTTTGTGCGAATGACGGTACCTCCAAAGAAAGCCCCGGCTAACTCCGTGCCAGCAGCCGCGGTAATACGGAGGGGGCAAGCGTTACCCGGAATGACTGGGTGTAAAGGGTCCGCAGGCGGTTAAATGTGTTGGTTCTGAAATCCTTCGGCTCAACCGAAGAATTGGAACCAATACTATTTAACTTAGAGTCAGGAAGAGGAAGACGGAACTGCCGGTGTAGCGGTGAAATGCGTAGATATCGGCAGGAACACCAGTGGCGAAGGCGGTCTTCTATTCCTGAACTGACGCTCAGGGACGAAAGCGTGGGGAGCGATCGGGATTAGATACCCCGGTAGTCCACGCTGTAAACGATGGGTGTTAGGTGTTGGTCCGTTAAGGATCAGCGCCGAAGCTAACGCGTTAAACACCCCACCTGGGGACTACGGCCGCAAGGCTAAAACCCAAAGGAATTGACGGGGGCCCGCACAACCGGTGGAACATGTGGTTTAATTCGACGATACGCGAAGAACCTTACCTGGGCTTGACATCCGCCTGGTAAGAGGAGGAAACTCCGATGACCTACCTTTTAGGTAGGAGGGCGGACAGGTGGTGCATGGCTGTCGTCAGCTCGTGCCGTGAGGTGTTGGGTTAAGTCCCGGAACGAGCGCAACCCCTGCCTGTAGTTACTCGTCCTTAAAGGGCAGAACTCTACAGGGACTGCCGGTGTTAAACCGGAGGAAGGTGGGGATGACGTCAAGTCATCACGCCCCTTATGCCCAGGGCTACACACGTGTTACAATGGCCGGTACAAAGGGACGCGAAGCCGCGAGGCGGAGCAAATCCCAAAAAGCCGGCCCCAGTTCGGATTGCAGGCTGCAACCCGCCTGCATGAAGCCGGAATCGGTAGTAATCGCGGATCAGCCAGGCCGCGGTGAATACGTTCTCGGGCCTTGTACACACCGCCCGTCACGCCAACTGAGTCGGGGGTACTTGAAATACCTTATCCCAACCCGCAAGGGAGGGAGGGTATTAGAGTACACTCGGCAAGGAGGGCGAAGTCGTAACAAGGCAGCCGTACGGGAACGTGCGGCTGGATCACCTCCTTTCTTAAGGAGTTGAAAGATATTTCCGGATACCCCTGATTTTTAAAAAGCAAGGGTTTCCCTTGCTTTTTTTATTTTATAACACTAAAATAATATTATAATGGCAGAAAAAAAAGATTATTATGAAGTTTTAGGTGTTTCAAGGGATGCTTCAATAGATGAAATAAAAAAAGCATATAGAGATTTAGCTTTAAAATACCATCCTGATAGAAATCCTGGAAATAAAGAAGCAGAAGAGAAATTTAAAGAAATTACTGAAGCATATGAAGTCCTCTCCGATCCTGAAAAGAGAAAAATTTATGATACTTATGGTCATGCTGGATTTGGTCCAACTGGATTTGACTGGACTCAGGATTTTTCAAGGGTAAGAATGGATTTTTCGGATATTTTTGGTGATTTATTTAGTGATTTTTTTAGTGATATTTTTGGTTCAGATTTTTCAACAAAGACAAGACAAAAGGCAAAAGTTAGA
The DNA here is from genome assembly GCA_046296715.1 of Candidatus Ratteibacteria bacterium. GTDB lineage: Bacteria > Ratteibacteria > UBA8468 > B48-G9 > JAFGKM01 > JAMWDI01. The sequence goes on along the minus strand of JBKBIN010000034.1, from coordinate 3,230 downwards.
GGTTCTGATCTTGAATATAGAATTTATATTACATTAAAAGAAGCAGCAACAGGAACAGAAAGATATATAAATATTTCAAGATTTGATGAATGTCCTATCTGCAATGGAACAGGTAGTAGAGGGAAAACAGGAAAAATTACATGTCCAACTTGTCATGGAGTAGGTCAAGTTATTAGAACTTCAGGATTTATAACAATTTCTCAGACATGCCCAAAATGTAAAGGAGAAGGAGAGATTTTATCAGATCCTTGTTCAAATTGTAGAGGTACAGGAAGAGTGAGGAATATGCATAAAATACTTGTTAAAATTCCACCAGGTATTCAATCCGGAATGAGTTTGAGGTTAAAAAAGGAAGGAGATATTGGTATAAACAGAGGTGAAAGAGGGGATCTTTATGTAACTGTTTTTATTGAAAAAGATCCAATTTTTGAAAGAGATGGAGAGAATGTTTATATAGAAGTTCCAATTACAGTTAGTCAAGCAATTTTAGGAGATGAAATAGAAATTCCAACGCTGACAGGAAAAGCAAAAGTTAAAATACCCGCAGGAACTCAAAATGGTGATTTATTAAGGTTGAAAAATATGGGACTTCCAAAGTTAAATGGATATGGTAAAGGAGATTTAATAGTAAAGATAAAGATTTTGATGCCAAAAAGGATTTCAAGACAAATACAAAATTTATATCAACAAATAAAAGAATTAGAAACAGAAGAAAATTATCCAGAAATAAAGAAATTTAAGGAAAGATTATGAAGTTTGTTCAGATTTTCACAACTGTCCCTGATAAAGAAACTGGAGAAAGAATTATTAAAAATCTTCTTGAAGAAAAATTAACTTTGTGCTGTCAAATCTTGGGCCCAGTTGAAAGTCAATACTGGTGGCAAGGCAAAATTGAAAAGGGAAGTGAATATCTAATTTTTATAAAAGCAAAAAAGCAGAATTATAAAAAGATTGAGAAAAAGATAAAGGAAATACATCCTTATAGAGTCCCAGAAATAATATCTTTTGAAATAAGCCAAATCTCAAAGGAATATAAAGAATATTTATCAGACAAAAAAATATGAAATTTTTAAGATTTACTGTTCAAAATAAAGAATATTCAGGGATTTTGAAGGATGATGAAGTTTATGCTATAAGAGGCGAAATTTTTAATAATAATTTTGAATTTACAGGTGAAAAATTTAATTTGAAGCAAATAAAGTTTTTACCACCTTGTCAACCACCAAATATTATTGCTCTTGGTTTGAACTATAAAGAACATGCAGAAGAGGGCTGGCAAGAAGTTCCTGAATATCCAGTAATTTTTTTGAAAGCAACCACTTCTTTAACAGGACATCTATCTCCAATTATTTTACCGAAAGAGGCACCAGATGAGGTTGATTATGAATGTGAACTTGTAATTGTAATTGGGAAAAAATGTAAAAATATTGAAGAGAGAGAAGCGAAGAATTATATATTTGGCTATACCTGTGGTAATGATGTAAGTGCAAGGGACTGTCAATTAAAAAAAGATAAACAATGGGCAAGAGGTAAATCCTTTGACACTTTCTGCCCAATTGGCCCATATATAGAAACAGAAATTGATCCAATGAATTTAACAATAAGAACTATTTTAAATGGGAAAATTATGCAGAATTCAAATACATCTAAAATGATATTTAACCCTTATCAAATTGTAAGTTATCTATCAAAACAAATGACACTTCTTTCAGAAACAATTATATTAACAGGCACACCTTCTGGAGTTGGTTTTGCAAGAAAGCCTCCTGTTTTTTTAAGAGAAGGGGATATAATTGAAATTGAAATAGAGAAGATTGGGAGATTGAAGAATTTTGTTGTTAAAGAAAAATAAAATTATTTTTTCTTTTTTATAATAGATTTGACAAGTTTATAGATAACCTTTTTGTCTTCTTCAGATGTTTCTTTTAAAAGTGAACTTATCTTTTTTATTAATAAATCTTCTTCGGGGATTTGATATTTAAATTCTTCAAAAAAATAAGAAATTGGGATTTGAAAAGTTTTGCTTATTTTAAGTAATGTTTTTAAACTTGGTATTTTTTTACCTCTTTCTATAAGGCCTATAAAATTTGGACTTACTCCAATTGCCCATGCAAGTTCAGATTGAGTATATTTCTTTGCTTTTCTGATTTCTCTTATTTTTTTACCTAAATCTTTTGGAAAGTTATAATTTTTCATAAATTCATTATACTTTATATATTTTTATTTTGAACAAACCAAAAGTTATTATTTTTATTATTGACTATTAGTAAGTATTTATGCTAAAATAATTTTATGGGAAAAATTTTAATTGTTGTGGAAGAGAAAAATCTGCTTGAAAAATTTTTAAATTATGCTTGTGGATATGGATATGAATGTGAAGGTTTTTTGTGGAAAGAAAGAGAGATATTAAAAAATTTATTGGATAATTTTACTTCTATTGAAATCCTTGTTATAGAAATTGTAGAACCTCTTTTAGAAGTGAAAAGATTAATTAAAGATATTAAAAGCAAATTTAAAGATTGTAAAATTTTAATACTTCTAACAAAAATTGATAAGGCAATAGAAGATTTTATAACTGAATATTCAATTGATGCTTACCTTACTTTTCCTATTCTTCCTTCACAATTTATAAGAAGTCTATTTTTGCTAAAACAGTTTTAGAGATATGATATAATAAAATCAATGAAAAAAAATTATAATGTTGGTATAATTGGTTTTGGATTTATTGGCAAAGTTCATGCATATGGATATGAAAATTTAAAATTTTATTATCCAGATAGTCCTTTCACAGCAAAAGTTTTTGGAGTATGCACATCCAAAAAAGAAACATCTGAAAAAGCGAAAGAATTGTATGGGATTAAATTTATCACAACTGATTATAAAGAACTTATTGAAAATCCAGAAATAGATATAATAGACATTTCAAGTCCAAATAATTATCATTATGAGCAATTATTATATGCAATAAAGAAAAATAAACACATCTATTGTGAAAAACCAGTTGTTTCAAATATTCAACAGTCAGAGGAACTTGAAAAGGAATTAAAGAACTTTAACAAAATACATCAAGTTACATTTCATAATAGATTTATTCCTGCAACAATAAAAACAAAAGAATTAATTGAAAGTGGATTTATTGGACAACCAACAATTTTTAAAATCTCCTATTATCATTCTGGAAGTGTTGAAAAAGAAAAACCTATTACCTGGAGATTTGAAAAAGGCGGTGG
>JBKBIN010000033.1:12945-14678 GCA_046296715.1 Candidatus Ratteibacteria bacterium | reverse complement strand
CAAAATCACAATTTGTTCCTGCAACTCTTAAAATTATTACTTTTACTTTCATTTTAAAATTTTAAACTTGTCCAACTCTTGTATATTAATCCAAGTGGAATTTTAAATAATTGTTTATTGCTCCAAAAACCATTTATTTCCTTTTCTTTAGTAACTTCTCCTATTTGGCTAAATTCTTCATTTTTAAATAGTTTTTCAAATTCATTTAACTTTTCTTTCTCAATCTCTACAACAAACCTTCCACAACTTTCTGAAAAAAGGACTATTTCTGGTTCTTTTTCTTCAGTTAAAACATTGCTAAAATCTATTTTACAACCAAGATTTCCTCCTATCATCATTTCACATATTGTTGTAATTAAACCACCGTCTGAACAATCATGGCAACTTTTTATTAATTGATTTTTAATCCCAAAATGAATTTTTTTCATTAAATTTAATGTTTTTTCAGGCCTTGGTTTTGGGACAATTCCTCCTTTTATTCCATTTACTCTATAAAATTGAGATGAACCAAGTTCATTAAATGTCTTACCAAGGACAAAAATAAGATTTCCTTCTTTTTTAAAGTCAGTAGAACAGATTTTTCTCACATCTTCAATTATTCCAATCCCTGAAATAAGAAGAGTTCCGGGTATTGAAATAATTTTTCCATCTGTTGTTCGGAAGTAATTATTTAAACTATCTTTTCCTGAAATGAAAGGTACTTTATATCTTAATGCATAATCTTTACATCCTTTTACACATCTTACAAGATTTCCAAGTTCTCTTTCATCAGAAATATTTCCCCAACAGAAATTATCAAGTATTGCAATTTTTTCAGGGTTACCACCACAACTTACAATATTTCTTATACATTCTTCAATACAGCATCCAGCCATATAATAAGGATCAATTTCTCCATAAAAAGGATTTATTCCACAAGATATAATTAGACCTTCATAAGATTCATAAAATGGTTTTAGAACAACTCCATCTGATACACCTCTACCCTCATATCCAACAAAGGGTTTTAAAATCGTTCTTCCTCCAACTTCATGGTCATACTGATGAACAACTTCTTCTTTTGAAGATATAATAGGACTTGAAAGGAGTTTTAAAATCTCATCTTTCAAGTTTTTAGATTTGAAATTTATTCCCTTTTCCTTTTTCTTTTCAAAAAAACATTTAAGATTTTTTTTAGGTATTCCTCTGTGGAGAAAATCCATATCAATATCACAAACAATTTTATTTTTGTAATAAACAGTCAATTTCCCTGTCTTTTTAAATCTTCCTATTACAGTTGCTTCAACATCTTCAGAAGAAAAGAGATTTATAAGTTTTTCAAGGTTTTTCTCAGGTACAGCAAGAACCATTCTTTCCTGGGATTCAGACAAAAATATCTCCCATGGAAGCAAACCTTCGTATTTAAGAGGAACTTTTTCAAGATAAACAATTGCACCAAGGTCTTTTCCCATTTCTCCAATTGCAGAAGAAAAACCACCTGCTCCACAATCAGTTATAGAATTAAAAAGGTTTAAATCGCGAGCAATAAGTAAAACATCCTGAAATTTTTTTTCAACTATTGGATTTCCAATTTGAACAACACTTGTTGGGATATTTTCTTTCAAACTTGCAGAAGAAAAAGTTGCGCCATGAATTCCATCTCTTCCAGTTCTCCCACCAATAACAACTATTAAATCACCATCATTTACTTTTTTTTCTACTTTATCAATAGGTATAATACCAACGCATCCACA
>JBKBIN010000033.1:0-12937 GCA_046296715.1 Candidatus Ratteibacteria bacterium | reverse complement strand
CACCAATAACAACTATTAAATCACCATCATTTACTTTTTTTTCTACTTTATCAATAGGTATAATACCAACGCATCCACAGTAAACTAAGCAATTATAAACATATCCATCATCAAAAATTATTGCTCCATTTGCTGTTGGAATACCCATTCTGTTTCCATAATCCCTTACACCACTTACAACCCCTCTGAAAATTCTTTTTGGATGCAAGATCCCTTTTGGTAATTTTTCATAAGGAAAATCAAGAGGACCAAAGCAAAAAATATCTGTGTTTAAAATTGGTTTTGCTCCAAGACCAACACCAAGTATATCTCTTATAACTCCTCCTATACCTGTTCCTGCTCCTCCATATGGTTCAAGAGCCGAAGGATGATTATGTGTTTCAACTTTAAAAGCAGCACCATATTTTTCATTTATTTTTATAATCCCAGCATTATCCTTGAAAACTGATATACACCAATCATAATTTAATTTTTCTGTAACCTCCATAACTTCTTTTAGTAAACAGATATTAAATTTTTCTTCCTTTTTGCCAAGTTTTTCAATATACTGAATATCTGCTTTAAATGTTTTGTGATAGCAATGTTCACTCCATGTTTGAGCAATGCATTCAAGTTCACAATCAGTTGGATTTCTTCCAAGGGAAAGAAAATATTCTTTTATTTTTTTCATTTCTTCTATATCAAGTGATAAAAGATTCTTTTCAGAAATTTCAATTAGTGTCTTTTCATCTGCATTTAAAATATCAATTTCTCTTATATAACTCATCTATCAAGTCCTTTTTAAAATAAAATAATTATGGATTAAAGTATTTGCGAGAATTTTCTCACATATATTCTTTATTTGAGATTGATTTAACTTGCCTTTAATATAATATTTTTTACCTGTTTTCACTTCAACATCATTTAAAATCTTACTCTCTATTATTGTTTTTTTTGTTGTTTCACCAACAGGATCAGTAACCCCATCTTTTAAAAATACATCAACAATCCAATAATTTTTCTTTGCCCTTGTTTTTTTGTAAATTTTAAAGTTTTCAGAAATATTATCAATAAGAAGTTGTTTTGCAATCTTTTCTATTTTTTTTTTATCTGCTTTACACTCAATTTTATATAGATTAGAAACTTTTACTTCTTCAATTTTAGAAATACCTAATTCTTCAATACTTTTTTTAATATCTTGTCCAAAGACATCTCTCAGATTTTTTTTCTTATATATTTCAACTATCCAGAAATTTTTATTCGTAGTAACTTGCAGATTGTTTTTCATTTTCCCAAACAGTGACTTTTTCTATTTTAATAGGATAAACTTTAAGAAGTTTTTCCATCTTTTTGTATATAAAGAAAGCAATATTTTCTGAACTTGGATTTCTTTCTTTAAAAAATGGTATTAAGTTTAAGTTTTTATGGTCAAGCATCTTTAAAACGATATTAAGTTTCCTTTTTAAGATATTAAAATCTATAAGTAGACCAATACTGTCAAGAGATTCTCCAGATACAATAATTTCGACTTTCCAGTTATGGCCATGTAAATTTTCACATCTTCCTTTATAATTTCTTAAACTATGAGCAGATGAAAACTCTCCATTTACTCTTAATTCATACATTTTTAGTTAGTTTATATTTTACTTTTTTCCCAAAAAGAATTTCAATTGTTTTTCTTATATGTGGACTTATATCACTGAAATAAAGTTGCAATTTCCCTTTTCCATTTTTATTTTCTAAACGATTTTTTTCAAGAAATTTTTTAACTTTTAAGGAAACTTCATAAGAAGAATCAACTATATTTACACTTTCACCAATAATTTTTTTTATTGTTTTCTTCAAGTATGGATAATGTGTACATCCAAGAACAAGTGTATCAATATTTTTCCCTTTGAATTTATTTAAATAAATTTCTGCAATTTTATAACTTACCTCATTTTCAAACCATCCTTCTTCTACCAAAGGAACAAAAAGGGGACAATCTTTTGTATAAACAGTCAATCCCTCATATTTAGAAAACAGTTTTTGATATCTCATACTTGAAATTGTAGCAGTTGTTCCAATAACAGCAATTTTTTTACTTTTTGTTAATTTTACAACCTTTTCTACTGTTGGTTCAATAACATCAATAAATTTAACTCTTTTTATTTTTTTCTTCAAATATGTAAAAGCATAGGCAGAAGCAGTATGACAGGCAATTACTATTAGTTTAGGATTGAATTTTAAAAGAAAGTTAACATTTTCAAGTGCAAATTTTTTAATTATCCTTTCAGATTTAGTTCCATAAGGAACTCTTGCTGTATCTCCAAAATAAACAATATTTTCATTTGGTAAAACTTTTATAATCTCCCTAACAACACTTAAACCACCAACGCCTGAATCAAATATACCTATTGGATTCTTATTCATTTAATTATTTCTCTTTTCTTAAGATATTCAATAATCCCTTTTCCAAGTGCTTCTGCAATTGCTTGTCTTACTTCAATATCTTTTAGATTAAATTCTATATTTGGATTGCAAATAAAACCAATTTCGGTTAAAACTGAGATCATAGGTGTATATTTTAAAACATAGAAATTACCTCTTTTAGCACCTCTATCTGGTATTATGAGCCGTTCTGCAAGTTTTTCCTGTACATATTCAGCAAGGATTCTGCTTTCTTCTATAACATCTGTCTCATTTAAATTATTCAATATTTCAGTTAAAACCGGATCATTAATTTTCTCATTAGACAGTTCCTCATTATTATTAGATTTAGGCAGAATATCTGTTTCTACTTTACTATAAGGGAAATAGGTTTCAAATCCAGTTGCTTCATATCTATTAAATTTTGAGGAATTTGTATGAACAGAAAAGAAAATATTAGCATTGTATGTCTTTGCAATATTCACTCTTTCTTCAAGAGAAATAAAAATATCTTCTTTTCTTGTTAAATAAATCTCTATATTTTTGTAATTTTCAAGTTGTTTTTTTAGATATCTTTCAAGACGTAAGGAGACATCAAGATTTACATCTTTCTCTTTAAGGCCAAAATTTCCAATTGCACCTGAATCATGACCTCCATGTCCAGGATCTATTACTATAACAAATTTTTTATCTACTTTTTTTTCTTCAATTATATTTTTTGTTTCTTCCTTTTTTTCTGAAATTTTTAAATCAGAAAATATCCTTGAAAAATCTTCAATTGGAATTAAAACTTCACCTTCAACTTCTTTCGGAGGGTTTTTAATTTCAATTCTTTTCCCACCTACAAGTACACTCGTATCATCTATTCTAAATTTTATCTGTGTCTCATCAGTAAATAAAAAAACTCTATCTTCTATTTTTGCCCAATTATCTGAATTTATAATTTTAAGAAAGGACTTTAATGATATATATTGAACATTTTTTATTAAATAGGTAGGCAATTTTTTTATCTTTACTTCTTCTTCTAAGTTAAACGAATGTAAGTTTAAAGATAATAAAAGAAAAATAAAAAAAAATATAAAATACTTTTTTTCTCTATGCATCTTTTCACCTTTATTTTTAATTGGTGGAGGCGGCGGGTACTGCCCCCGCGTCCAGGAAGATCTTTGATAATGTCTCTACCTGCGTAGTCAGAAGTTTAATCTTTGAGTAAAAAGGTACTTCTGACAGACCTTTTTACTCGCATCCTTTTTGATAATCTTGTTTGAGGAAGAAAGGATAACCTCAAACAAGATGCCTCTTTGCCGACCCATTTTACAGAGTCAGAGGCAAACTCTGTAAATGGGTGACTGCTTTTATGCAGCCAAAGTATTTGCTGTTGCGGCAGTTATTTTTTGTCAGGTTTTTACAAGTTCCTGACAAACTTGGCAGGCAACATTATCAAAGATTTCTTCCTGTCGAACCCTATTTCGCCCCCATATTTTTCATTTTTCTTTCTATCTCTCTTTTTATTTCTCTTTCTTTTAATTCTCTCCTTTTGTCAAAGAGCTTTTTACCTTTTGCAACTGCAAGTTCAATTTTTGCCAATCCTTTATTATTAAAATACACTGAAAGAGGTATAAGTGTCAAGTGTTTTTCAGATACTTTTCTTTCAATTCGTCTGATTTCATTTTTATTAAGTAATAGTTTTTTCTTTCTCAAAGGATTTATTTTTTCAAATGATGATTGATATGGAGCAATGTAAAAATTATGAAGAAATACTTCTCCATTTTCCACTTTCGCATATGCATCTTTAAATGAAATTTTCCCATCTCTTATTGATTTTACTTCGCTTCCTTTAAGGACAATCCCTGCTTCAATCTTTTCAAGTATTTCATAATTATGATAGGCACTTTTATTTTCTATTTTCATATTCATCCTCCCAATTTTAGAAGAAATATAAGAATTAAAACTGCAGAAACAGTAAAGCCAGTAATACCAAAAATAAAATAATTAGAAATAAAAAGAAAAGTTGAACAAATCAGAAAAGATGAAATTAGAATTGAGAAAGAAATTTTTATGCTTGTCCTTTTAATCTCTTTGTTTATATCTTGAAAAATATTTTCATTTTCATAATTTTTTCTTTTGAAGTTCTTAACTGCATCAATAAATGTTTCTATAGTATCTGGTATCTCTTTAACTGTATAATTTAATCTTGTAATTATGTTTTGAAACTCCTTTAAAAAATAGGAAAGTTTTACTTTTTTCTCAACAATTTCAATGAAAAATGGTTCAATTGCTTCGGTAAGTTTAAAATTAGGTTCAATAAAGTGGCATATACCTTCAAGAGTAATTATTGACTTACTCATTAAAGAAAAACTCACAGGGATTTTAATTTTATATTGTCTAATTAAATCAAAGAAACTACCCATAACTTCTCCAATTTTTATTTTTTTGATAGGAAGATCTTTATATAGTTCAATCATATCTTCAATATCATTTTTTAATTCTTGAATATCAATTGTTTCATTTAGTGAACCCATAAGTTTTAAAGTATATATAATTCTATCTACTTGTCCTTTTATAATACCTGAAAGCAGATTGACAATATAATACTTTTTTTCTTCATCAAGATGCCCAACAATTCCAAAATCAATTAAAGCAATTCTTCCATCTTTAAGAATGAAGATATTCCCTGGATGCGGGTCTCCATGAAAAAATCCAACATCAAAAATCTGTTTTAAAATTATATCAATCCCATTTTTCAGTACATCTTCTTTATTTACATATTTACTCCACTGGTCAACTTTATTGATTTTTATACCATCTATATATTCACTTACAAGTATTTTTTCAGTTGAGATTTCTTTATAAACATCAGGAATAAACAAATTTTCAAAATTTTTCATTTTCTCTTTCATAATTTCAATATGTCTCAATTCTATAAGAAAATTTAGTTCTTTTTTGATACTTTTTTCAAACTCCTTTATTATCTTTATTGGTTGGTATATTTCACTTTCCTTTATAAATCTTTCTATTAAATTAGCAATATCATACAAAATTTCTATATCAGTAAAAATCTGTTGTTTTATATTTGGTCTTTGAACTTTAACGGCAACTTCTTTTCCTTTATAGACACCTTTATAAACACAGGATAGTGAAGCAGAAGCAATTGGTTGCTCATCAAATTTATCAAAAATCTCTTCTAATTTCTTATTAAATTCTTTTTCAATTGTATCTTTCATTACTTCAAATTTTTCTGGTTTTACATTATCCTGAAGATTTTCAAGTTCTTTTATGTATTCAAAAGGTATTAAGTCAGGTCTTGTGCTCAAAATCTGTCCGAGTTTAATAAATGTTGGACCGAGTTCTTCTAAAATTTTTCTAACCCTTAAAGGCAATGAATATTCAAGTTTTTTTTTCTTTTTGAGAGGAAATATTGAGATATGAATTCTTTCTAAAAATATTTCAAACCCATATTTTACAAGAACATTTACTATTCTTCTAATTCTTCTAATTTTTCGGATGGTTCTTATAAATTTACTCATTCAAATATTCATTTATCCAAAGAGGATCGGTTAATTCTCTGTATTTTTTGTTATATTCTGGCATCTTTCCTTCTTCTATAAATTTCAGATATTCTTTCGCGCCTTCATCAATAGGTTGAGCTTGAGTATCTTTTACTATCTTATAAAACTCTAAGGAATTGTCTCTTATTATACAAGGGGTGAGAAGGTTTCCACATTCTTTTTTACTTCTTTTTATCCAGTAGTTATTCTGCCAATCTCTTATTTTTTCAAATAATGGTGATTTAATTGCATCAGTTATTGTTTTACCCTCCTCATAGATCTTATAAAGATTTCCTAAGTTTTTATCCTTAAATGGAATAAATACACAAGGAGTTATTGTTCCATCCCACATTATATAAAAATATCCACCACCTCTTGCAGCAGCCATACATCCATCAGAAGCAGTTCCAGAGTTCCAGAAATCAGCAATAAAAATTTTCTTTTCAATAACAAGTTGCCATATTCTCTTTAACATTTTATATCTTTGTTCTGGTGTTACCATTAAGTCAACCGAAGGTTTTCTTCCTATAGGCATATACTGAAAATACCATCCATAAAAAGCACCCTTCTTTTCAAAATAAAAATCAATAAACTCATCTGATAAAAGTAAATCAGCGTTATATCTTGTCGGAGTTACAGATATTCCAAAAGGAACACCTTCTTCCCTTAAATCATCCATCACTTCCATCAATCTTTTGAAAACACCGTTTCCTCTTCTATCGTCTGTATCTTTTTCAAATCCTTCAACAGATATAGCAGGTGTGAAATTACCAAGTTCGGATAATTTTTTTGCAACATCTTTTTTAATCATAGTTCCATTTGTATAGGCCATAAAATAAGCATCATTATGTTTTTCAAGTATATCAAAGAGGGTCTTTCCATCACTTTTATACATAAATGGTTCTCCTCCAGAAATAACAAAAAAATATGCACCAAATTGCTCCTTTATTTCTTTTATAACTCTATCAAAGATTTCAAATTTTAAAGTATTTTTTTCGTAAATTTCACCTGCATAGCAACCTTTACATTTTAAATTACATATATTTGTTGGTGAGATTGTTACAAAACATGGTGGTCTAAATCCATGTTTTTCTTCAAATGTCCTTCTTGTATAAATTCCTTGAATAAAAACTTTTCCAAGAAATATATTTGAAAGTGCTCTTACACAGTTTGGAGAAATACTATCTGTATCAAACAATCTCTCTATTGAATGTAAAAGTGCTCTTCCCATATAGTATCTTTCCTCTAAAACTTTTTTTGGCCTTTCATATGTTTGAAGAGACATTTTATATGTTGCTTTATCAATCGCGTTTATCAGTGCTCTTCTTGTTATTGAATTTTTTAAAGAAGCATTTAATAATCCTGTTATAACTTTTTGAGAGGCGCCTTTTTCCATAATTGTTAAAATTCTATTCTCTAAATTTATTGCCATTTTTGCCTCCTTCTTTTGAAAGCAAATATAATTATATCATAGATTGAAAGTTTTATAAATAGTGTTAAAATTTAGAAAAATGGGAAATGTAATTAATGAAGTATTAAATGTATATGGAAATATAAAGAAAGAAGAAGGATTTGAAAAAATTGAAAATTTAATTTCAAAAAGTAAAAAAATTTTTGTTTATGGTGTAGGAAGGAGTGGATTGATTGGTAAATGTTTTTGTATGAGATTATTTCATCTTGGTTTGAATTCTTTCTTCTTAGGTGAAACAATAACACCAAGATTTACCAGTAATGACCTTATAATTTTTATTTCTGGTTCTGGAGAAAAAACTTCAATTTTAGAAATTGCAAAGATATGTAAAAAAGAGAAAGGGAAGATTTTAACTATAACTTCAAATAAGAAAAGTAAACTTGCTCAAATTTCTGATTGCTTAATTTATATACCTACCAAAAAAACAATCCAATTTGGGAATTCTTTATTTGAACAGGTATGCTTTTTGTTTTTAGAAGAGTTTATCCAATTTTATATTGAAAAGTATAAAATCAGTTTTGATACAATGAAAGAAAGGCATACAAATTTAGAATAATGGAAACAAAAATTATTATAGATTCTTTAAAGACAGTTCAATATTCAAGATCTGAAAAAGGGATTTTTTCTGCTATAGAACATTTTGGATTTCACTATAAGATTATTGACCTTGCTTTTGAAAGATTTTTTGAAAGGGAGATTGAAAATACAAATTTAATTGTTATTGGTCAGGAAGGTCTTGGGTTTTCACTTGGGAAATTAGAAACAGATATTTTGCTAAAAAATCTTTATTCAGGAATTGGAATTGTTATTTTTGATGGATATATTTCATCATATCCTTCTGATTTTTTAAAAAGTCTTAAAATAGAAGAAATTATTCCCAAAAGGACTTCTAAAATAAAACTTGAAAAAAATTCATGGATATGTCAGGGAACTTACAATGATGAAATTGAATTAAAAAATGAATTGATGTTTTATTCTGTTAAATTTGATAATAAATTTTGGAATGCCTTTCTTTACAGTGAAGATTGGCAAGTGTGTGGAATATATGGAAGATTTGGTAAAGGTAAAATAGTTTTATTCCTTACATCTGCTGGATTATGGCAAGATGAGATATTAGGTCATACAGAAGGACTTGATGATATTTTTTTTAGAAGTTTAGTCTGGGCAAGTAAAAAACCACTTATAACAAAGACAATGCCACCTTTTATAACTGCAAGGATTGACGATGTTTCTGGTTCTGGAAGTAAGGTTGCAAAATATAAAGAGACAGTTGAAAGGTTTAAATATGTTGATATTTTAAATAAGTATAAAATAATCCCAAATCTTGGACTTTTTATTGATGACATACAAAATGAGGATATACCAGTATTAAGAGAAAAATATTTTGAAAAACAGGCAGAATTTTCTCCTCATGCTTTTTCAGATCCAAACAATATAAATGAGTATCCAATCTATATGAAACATAATGGACAGGAGTTTTCAGACAATGAATTAAAAGAAAACTTTGGTAGAGTTGATAGAAAATTTGAGTTATTTGGAATAAGACCATCTATAACTTTAAATGCCCATTTTGGAGAAGTTGGAATTAAATCACTTCCATATTTAAAAGAAAGGAAGCAGAATTTTTTAATGAATATTATAAGGATTGGGAAAGCATATTCTGATCCAAAAGGTCATATATGGGATTTAAAACCATACAATAAAATTAACTTTTCTTTAAGTGAACTACCTGAAGATAATGATTTCTTTAATGTTTTATCTCTTCCATTAAAAATAGAGGAAAAATTATCAGATGAGAAAAAAGTAGATTTTGATTTTCTTTATAAGTGCACAATTTTTTGGAATGAGAACAATTCAACAGATATTAAAAGAGCAATTAGAAGAGGGATATTTCAGATTGAGAGTGGGCTTGAAAATAAGTTTTTTGGATGTTTAATGACTCATGAACAAAGGATCTCATTTTTAAAAATTGAAGAATGGGAAGAAATAATAAAGGGAATAATAAACTCAATAAAGACGAAGAACATAATTTTTAAAAGTTATGATTATATAAGTTTGTATTCTAAAAATTTACAAGGTGTCTCAATAGAAAAAATTAATTTTGATAAAAATCTTGAGATTATATTGAAGGGCAAAACAAAGATCCCTATTTACTTGTATATTTTCTATGATAAAGATGATGAGGTAATTGAAAACTTTCTTGAAATCCCACCTTTTGAGAATTATACTAAATTAAGTTTTAAAATTTAAAGGAGCAATATGAAATTTAATAATCCTTTTGAAAAGACAGGGAAATGGTTTAAAGGGAATTTGCATACTCATACAAAAAATTCGGATGGAAAATTTTCGCCTGAGGAAATAGTTAAAATCTATATGTAAAATTTTTATGACTTTCTTTTTATAACAGACCATAATAAAATTACTGATTATAAAAGTCCTTTAAATAATTTTTTGACAATTAAAGGTGTTGAATTTAATAAAGAAAGTTTTCATATCCTTGGACTTGGAATTGAACAACCTTTTTCAACTGACAATCTATCTACACAGGAAATAATTAAAAAAATAAATGATATAGGTGGTTTTGCAATTATCTGTCATCCTTATTGGAGTGCATTAACAAGTATTGATATTTTTTCTTTATCTGGATTTATTGGTATTGAAATATTTAATAATAGTTGTGAAATTGAGAAAGGGAAAGGATATTCAACTACTCATTATGATGAACTTCTACAAAAAGGATTGAATATTTTAGGATTTGCAGTTGATGATTGCCACAGTGAAAAAGATGTTTTTGGTGGTTTTATAATGGTAAAATCAAATTCTCTTAATGAAAAAGAAATATGTAGTTCAATTAAAAATGGATTGTTTTATTCATCAAGTGGTGTTATAATTAAAGATTTAAAAGTTGAAGACAGTACAATTAAAATTTCTTTTTCTCCATCTATTATTGTTGATTTTATTGGTTATGGTTCAACTGGTACAAGAATTTATAAAAATGGAAAAGAGTTTAACTATGCAGAATATAAAATAAAAGGAATAGAGAAATACATAAGGATAGAGATAACAAATAAAGAAAATAAAAAAGGATGGACTAATCCAATAATTTTATAAAAAGGAGGGAAAAGTGATAAAAATTGGATTTATTGGGACTGGCGGAATATCTTATAGACATTTAAATGATTTGAAAAAAATTGAAGGTGTTAAAATTGTTTCAGTTATTGAGCCAAATGAGAATAATTTTAAAAAATTTCAGGAGACATATGGAGAAAAGTTGAATTTATATACTGATGAAAAAGAAATGATTGAAAAGGAAAAACTTGATGGTGTGGTTATATGTACTCCTCATACTTTACACTTTTCACAGATAAAAATTGCTCTTGAAAATGGGATAGATGTTCTTGTTGAAAAGCCAGCAGTAGTTAGTTATGATGAAGCAGTTGAGATAAGAAGGACAATGGAAAAAACGGGCAAAAATGTAGTTGTTGCTTACCAGAGACATTATATGCCAGTTTTTAATGGTGCAAAAAAAATTTTAAAAGAAAAGTTTGGAAATATAATATTTATGTCAGGTTTTCTTTCGCAATATTATTACGAACCTTTAAGTATAAGAAGGCCTTGGAGAATGGATCCAAAACTTTCAGGTAAGGGACAACTAACTGATTCTGGAAGTCATTTTGTTGCTTTAATATTCTTTTTAACAAATTTTACACCACAAAAGGTTGCTTCTTTTATTGATTTTAAAGGTGAAAAAGTTGATATGAATTCTGCTTTTATAGTTAAATTTAAAGAAGGAGCAATAGGAAGTTTTAGTATTCTTGCATTTGATCCATCTTTTAGAGAAGGTCTTTTTATATGGGATGACAAAAATAATGTTTTAAAGTTATCTGCTACGGAAAATTCTTATGTTCAGTTTAAAGGAGAAAAAGAGATAAAAAACATAGAAGATTTAGAACCAGAAGTTAAAAGCCCTGCAGAGGATTTAATTGAATGTATAAAGAGAAAAAAACAACCTCAAACTGATTGGAAAATAGTGGAGAATGTAGCATTATTAAGTGATTTGGTTTACAAGTCATACTTTGAAAACAAAATTTTAGAAATTTGAAATTTTATGATAAAATTATTTATTTAAATCAAAAATGGAGTTTTAAAAATGAAAATAGTTGTCTGTATTAAACAAGTTCCAGAAAGTTTTGATGTAAAGGTTGACCCTGAAACAAAAAGGATTATAAGAGAGGGAGTTAAAAGTATAATCAATCCGTATGACCTTTATGCTATTGAAGAAGGGATTAGATTAAAAGAAAGATTTGGAGGAGAAAGTTGGGTTATTTCAATGGGACCACCTCAGGCAGAAAGTGCTATAAGAGAAGCGATAAGTATGGGTATTGATAATGGCATTCTTTTAAGTGATAAAAAGTTTGCAGGAAGTGATACTCTTGCAACTTCTTATACTCTTTCTCTTGCAATAAAAAAAATTGGAGATGTTGATATTATAATATGTGGAAGAGAAACACTTGATGGAAGCACAGGACAGGTTGGCCCTGGGATAGCAGTCCATCTTGGAATACCTTATATAACTTATGTAAGTAAAATTGTTGATATAAAAGGAAACGAAATTGAATGCATTCGTCTTATGGAAGACCATTATGAAGTTATAAAAACAAAATTACCTGTTCTTATAACTGTTATTAAGGAAATAAATCAGCCGCGAATTCCATCTTTAAAAAATATGTTAAGGGCTAAAAAGGTTGAAATACCTGTATGGAATGCTGAAGTGCTTGGTGGAGATCAAAGTTTATTTGGTCAGGATGGTTCTCCTACAAGAGTTATTGATGTTTGGACACAAGAAATAAAAAAAGAAGGAAGAAAAGTTGAAGGTGCTCCTGATTTAATGGCTGAAGAAATTATAAAAGAATTAAAGAAATTGGGAGTTTTATAAATGGCCATAAAAGTTATTTATGAAAAATGTAATCTATGTAAAAAATGTGTTGAAAAATGTCCTTTTGGTGCTATTGAAATTATAGATAATAAAATCTTTATAAATGAAAAATGTAATATCTGTGGATTATGTATAAAAATATGTCCTGAAAAAGCGCTTATAAAAGAAGAGAAAGAGAAAGAGAAAGAAAAAATTGATTTATCTCAATTTAAAGGGATATGGTTTTTTGCAGAGACCAAGGATGGAGAAATATCTTCAGTTTCTTATGAGATGTTAAATGCTTCCAAAAAATTGAAAATGAAATTGAATGAAGAAATTTGTGGTGTCTGTTTTGGTAAAAATATAAAAGATAAAGTAAGCAATTTATTAAAGAAAGGAGCAGATAAAGTTTATTTTATAGATGATGATATTTTTTGTGAATTTAAAGAAGAAGTTTATGCTGATGCGTTGAGTTATTTAATAAAAAAATATAAACCAAATATAGTAATTGCTGCTGCAACTATGATAGGAAGAAGCTTTATTCCTGCTGTATCTGTTAAGGTTAAAACAGGTTTAACTGCTGATTGTACAGATGTTGATATTGATGAAAAGACA
>JBKBIN010000032.1:251-15034 GCA_046296715.1 Candidatus Ratteibacteria bacterium | reverse complement strand
TGGAATAAAAACTTCAACCTTCCTTCTATACCATATTTTATTATCTACCTGTATACTATGTCCTAACCTGAAAGAGAGAAGCGTTTTACAAAATGACAAAAGGTGTTATAATAAATAGTATGGAGATTTTAAATGAGAAGTTAAGCTAAGGGGAGAAATTTTATAATTACTATAGAAGTCATACTTCTTTATCTGGAAAACAACTTGATGAAAAATTGAAAGAAAAATTAAACTGTGTTAATGTCACTTATGATTAGCAGACATACATTTATCAAAATTTGCTATTCAGATTACAAGGAAAAGATTATTAGATATTCATAATTCAAAAGATTTGATGGCAGGTGATTAGAAATGCAGATAGAAGTTAAGATTAAGGAGATAATTGAAGATGTTGTCGCACAAAATGGATATACTTTAGATAGTGTTTTTCTTTTTGGCTCAAGGGCAAGAGGAGATTTTGAGAAAGATAGTGATTATGATATCTTGATAATAGTTAAAGAAGAAATTCCCATTGTAGTCAAAAAAAATCTCCGAGCAAAAATTTCTGCTGCCTTACACAAAGAAATTAAATTTGTTCCATTTGACATTATCGTAAAATCCTTAAAAACATTTATGGAAGAAAGGGAAGTTGTCAATACTATCTCGTCTGAAGTCGCTATGGAAGGAAAGCAATTATGAATAGAAAATATGTCTTAAGATGGTGTGCAAAGGCAGAAAGTGATTTAAACGCAGCAAAGATTTTGTTAAAATCTGATAGGCCTCCTACAGATGTTATCTGCTTTCTCTGTCAGCAGGCAGTTGAAAAATATCCAAGGCCTTTCTTACATTCCATAAAATTGAGGCAAAGAAAACTCATGATATAGAATATCTTTTAGATTTGTGTATTGAAAGGGATAATGATTTCATAAATTTGATAGAAAGAGAAAAAGCATCACAATTAACAGATTTTGCAGTGGAAGTCAGGTATCCTGAAGAATTTTATATTCCTACTCTGAATGAAACAAAAGAATACTTTACACTTGCTTTAAAGGTTAAGGATTTTGTGTTTAATAAATTAGGAATAGGAGAAGAAGATTTAATAAATTACAAAAATGAAGAAAGTAGATGTTGAAAAAGTGATTAAGAGAATTCTTGAAACTGACGAGGTTGGTGAAAAAATTGAGAATTTTTTGAACCAGGAATATAGAGGAGATAAACATGCCTATTAAAAAATATGGAAAACCAGCAAGACCTTTTGAACTATGGAATATAGGAAATTATGAAACTGTTTATTGGCAGGAAAGGCAGGACGAATACCTTGCTTTTATGCTTAAACTTTATCAGGCACAACCTTTAACCGGTTTTAAATACATCCATGGAAGAAAAGGAGACAGAGCAGTTCATATCGGGCCTTTGAACGCTCCAGTTACAATGGAAGAAGTTGAGAAAGTAGTTATTGAATGCAGAACAAATAACTTCAATAAAGCAGATGTTCTCGCCTGGGAGTGGTTGGGCTTATCGCAGGAGAGAAAAATGTGATTTATGATAGATTGACAAGAGATTTATGAAAAAAATTTTTTTTAGAACTTCATAGAAATTAAACACATTATAGCACAGCCGGTTGTATCAATTATGCCAAGCGGCTATTAGAAAAATTTGGGATCCCATCCAATATACTTATAATTGAGTGATTATATTGCGAAACTTAATATAACAAGCATAAAAGATTTAAGTGATATTTCGCATAGTGTTTAAAAACCACAACATTTTATCAAAATGTTATAATATTTTCAGTTTTTAAGATTTAGGGGTAAAGATGACGAGAAGAAATTTTAGTTTTGTGAAAAAAATTGATGTAAAAGTTGATTTTGTGAAAGAAGCAGGAATTATCTCTCATAAAATAAAAAATTTTGATACAAAAACATTTTTAATGTCATTTAAAGAAAAAGTTAGAATTATTTCAACTTTAGATGGTTTTAAAAAAGTTCTTTATGTTGGAAATAGTTATATTCCTTCTTCTTTATGGGATTTTGTTAATATGGATTTTGAAAAATACAAAAAATATTTTTATTCTTCATTGAAAATCTCAAAAAATCAAAGTTCATTTTTGTTTACAGGAAAAGATGTTGAGACAATTTCTATCCATAAAGAGTCATTTAAAGATATTGAAATTTATGTTTTTTCAACAGTTGGTGTAAAATCAAATGCATTAAGAATAGGAGTTGATGAAGGTAAAAACTATCAGGAAAAAGATGGTAAATTTAAAATATTGGGAACTATTAATATAATTGTTTTAACAAATATGAGATTAACAGAAGGTGCTTTAACATCAAGTTTAATAAATATAACTGAAGCAAAAACATCTGTCCTTCAAGATTTAGATATTCGTTCAAGTTATACACCAATGATAAATCAAGCAACAGGAACTGGAACTGATAATATAATTTTTGTTTCAGGAAATTTTGGAAAAATAACATATACAGGAGGCCATTCAAAATTTGGTGAAATTTTAGCAAAGGCAGTTTATTTTTCAGTAAAAGACAATTTAGAAAAGTCAAGTATTTCTCAAAATCGTCCATTTATTGAAAGATTAGAAGAGAGAGGTATTAAAAAGGAAGATATTATAGAAGCAGCGATGGAAGTTTATATAGAAGATGAAAAATTTGGGAATAAAGAAAAGGTAAGAAAGATTTTTGAGCAAGAACTTGAAAAAATATCAAAAGATGTAAATGTATCCTCACTTGTAATTTCTGGACTAAAGATTGAAGAAGAAGCAGGAAAAGGGAATATTCCAAATTTATCAAATCAATCATATAAAGATGATGCTGTATTTATTGTTGCAGATGAGATTATTGGAAAAGAGATTGCTCAATATATTGGAGGGACACTTTCACTTTTTGAATATGCAAGAGTTGATAGGATAAAACCCGGAATAATTAAAAAACTTCCACCATTTTTAGATGATATTGTTTCAGGACTTATTTCTGGTATAATGGTAAGGATTTTTTCAAAATGAAAAAGATTTTTATAATATTATTTTTGTTTATAAATTTTATAAAAGCAGAAAAAATTCCAGAAAGGATTGTTTCTCTTTCACCAGCAATTACAGAAGATATTTTTATTCTTGGAAAAGGTGATAAAATTGTAGGAAATACTATATACTGCACAAGGCCTGAAAAAGCAAAATATATAGAAAAAGTTGGAAATGTGATTGATGTAAATGTTGAAAAGATTTATTCTTTAAAACCAGATATTGTATTTGCAACAAATTTAACAAATCCAAAAGATGTTGAAAAATTAAGGTCACTTGGAATAAATGTTTTAGTTTTTAGTTATCCAGAAAATTTTGAAAAACTTTGTGATGATTTTATAGAGATTGGTAGATTAATTGGAGAAGAAAAAAAAGCAAGAGAAATAGTTGAAAAGGTAAAAAAAGAGATTGAAGTAATAAAAAAACAAACACAAAACAGAGAAAAACCAAAAATCCTTGTTCAGGTTGGAGCAAAGCCATTGTGGGTTGCAGGAAAGGAATCTTTTATAAATGACATAATTAATTTTGCAGGTGGACAGAATGTAATTGAAAAAGGTGGTATTTACAGTTATGAACAGATAATAAAATTAAATCCAGATGTGATAATAATAACTTTGATGGGAATTGATGGAGAACAAGAGAAAAAAATTTGGAGAAAATATAATATGATAAATGCAGTTAAAAATGATAAAATTTTTCTAATAGACAGTGATAAGATATGCAGCCCTACTCCATTAACTTTTGTTGAAGTTGTAAATTTTTTTTACAAACTTGCTTATCGTAAAAGATGAAAGAAGGATTGATTGAAGTTTATACTGGTGATGGAAAAGGAAAAACAACAGCAGCAATAGGACTTGCTTTAAGAGCCAAAATTAATAAATTGAATGTTTGCTTTATTTATTTTCATAAAAAAATTAAAAAATGTAAAGAGGCAGAAATATTAAAAAAAGTTGGAATAGATGTATTTTTTTTTGCAGGAAAGCATCCATTTTTTGAAAAGATTGATAAAGAGAAATTAAGAAAAGAGTGTTTAGAAGGTTTAGATTTTATAAAAAAAAATTTCAAAGAAAAAAAATATGATATGATTATATGCGATGAAATTTTGATATCTTTGAGAGATGGATTTTTAAAAGAGGAAGAGATTATTGAAATTATGGAAGAAAAGCCAAAAGATATTGAACTTGTTTTAACAGGTAGATATATAACTAAAAAAATTATAGAAAAGGCAGATTTAGTAAGTGAAATAAAAAAAATAAAACATCCATTTGATAAAGGAATAAAAGCAAGAAAGGGAATTGAATATTGAAGAAATACATTTTTCTAATTTTGTTTTTTTTATTTTCAATCTATTTTGGAATACTTTTCGGAACTAAAATTTATACGATAAAAGAGATTTTTAATCTTTCAGAATTAGAAAAGACAATATTTTTAAAAATCAGAATTCCAAGAGTTATATGTGCATTTATAGTTGGAGCAGGACTTTCAATTTCAGGAGCAGTTTTACAAAGTATATTAAAAAATCCTCTTGCCGAAAGTTATACACTTGGAATTTCAGGAGGAGCATCACTTGGAATAACTATTGGAGTGATTATAGGTAGAGTTTATTCAATCCCTTTCTTTTCATTTATTGGTTCTATCTCTTCTCTTTTTCTTATCCTTTCTCTTTCAATAATTAAAAAACTTTCTATTACTTCAATTATTCTTGCTGGAATTTCTTTAAACTTTATCTGTTCTTCGCTTGTTTTATTTTTAATTTCAGTTTCAAAGTATGAAAAGATTCATTCAACTTTATTTTTTCTTTTCGGAGATTTATCATCATTTTCAGATAAAATTTTATTTTATTCAGTGATTTTGATATTTTTATGTTTTATTCTTTTGTTCTTATCTGGAAGAATCTATGACATTTTAAGTATTGATGAAGACAAAGCAAAAACTCTTGGAATAAATGTAAATTTTGAAAAGAATTTTGCTTATTTTATCTGTTGTTTAATTTCTTCTCTCTGCGTTTCTCTTTCAGGCATTATTGGATTTGTTGGTTTAATTGTTCCTCATATAGTAAGAAGTTTATATAATTCAATTCATAAAAAACTTATTCCTATTTCATTTATATTTGGTGGAAGTTTTTTAATAATCTGTGATACAATTTCAAGGATTATAATAAGACCTGTTGAAATACCTGTTGGAGTTATAACTGGATTTTTTGGTGGAATTTTCTTCTTAACTCTATTATTAAAAACAGAAAAGATATGGTAAAAATTTATGAAGTAAAAAATTTATATTTCAGTTATGGCAAAAATTTAGTTTTAAAAGATTTAAATACAGAAATATTGGAAGGCGAATTTATTGGAATAGTCGGTCCAAATGGTAGTGGAAAGACAACATTTTTAAAAATATTATCCAAGATTTTATCACCACAAAAAGGGATTGTTTTATTTAAAGGAGAAGATATCAAAAATTTTAAAAATATTGATTATGCTAAAAAGGTTGGTTATTTACCATCTGAAATAAAATTTTCTTTTGAAATTAAAGTAATTGATTTTTTAAGTTTTGGTTTTTTCCCTTATATTGGAAGATTTGGAAAAGAAAATAAAGAAATAATTGAACAGATAAGTGAAAGATTGAATATAAAGGGTCTTTTAGAAAGCAAAATTACACAATTATCTGAAGGAGAAAAACAAAGAATATATATAGGTCAGATACTTGTTCAAAATCCAGAAGTTATTTTACTTGACGAACCAACAAGCCATCTTGATATTGGATATCAGTTTCAAATAATGGATATTCTGAAAGATTTAAATGAAAAAGGGCTAACAATAATAAGCATTTTTCATGATCTTAACCTTGCTTCAAATTACTGTTCAAAAATTATCCTATTTAAAAATGGAGAAATTTATAAACAGGGAAATGTTGAAGATGTTTTAACTTACCAGAATATAGAAGAAGTATATAACACACGCGTCCTTGTTTACAAAAATCCATTCACAAAAAAAATAAACATCTTCGGTATACCTTCATATTTGCTGAAACACGAACATTAACACCTAAGTATAATTAAGAATATCTGAAAGAAACCTTTTCAATACTAAAAAGATCTGCTATAATTAAAATAAGAAATGGCAAAACAAAACATAACCAAAACAGAGATACTTTTTCCTATCTATAAAGAAATGCAGGAAATTACAGAGGAGAAATATTTTCAATTTTTGAAAACTTATGATTTTGTTGTGATTGAAAATGTTAAAGTTCCTTTGATAAAAAATCATAATATCAAAGAATATGAACCCAAAGAGTTTAAATTAGAAACTACAACTATTTGGTCATTTCCTGAAAGAGGGGAATGGGCAACACATAAAGGAAATTATAGGGCAAATTGGTCTCCATATATCCCGAGAAATTTGATTTTGAGATATACAAAAGAAAATGATTTGGTTTTAGATCAAATGGTTGGTTCTGGCACTACACTTATTGAATGTAAGCTTTTAAATAGAAGAGGTATTGGTGTAGATATAAATCCTGACGCAATAATATTAACAAGAAATAGATTGGATTTTAAATATAAATATGAACCAGAAATAAAAACTTATGTTGGAGATGCCAGAAATTTAGATTTAATTCCTGATGAAAGTATAGATCTTATAGCTACTCACCCACCATATGCTAATATAGTAAGATTTACCAATAATAAAATTGAAGGCGACCTTTCTAATGTAAAAAATATT
Organism: Candidatus Ratteibacteria bacterium; assembly: GCA_046296715.1. GTDB lineage: Bacteria > Ratteibacteria > UBA8468 > B48-G9 > JAFGKM01 > JAMWDI01. The sequence goes on along the minus strand of JBKBIN010000032.1, from coordinate 8,305 downwards.
GACGAATTTATCAATGAAATGGTGAAAGTTGCCAAAGAATGTTATAGAGTATTAAAACCTGGAAAACATTGCGCCATTCTTATTGGTGATACAAGAAAAAAGAAACATTTTGTTCCAATTACAGCAAGAGTGATGGAAATTTTCTTGAAAGTTGGATTTATTTTACGGGAAGATGTAATCAAACTTCAATGGAAAATGAAAAGCACAAGAGAAAAATGGAGAGGAAGTAAGTATGATTTTTTACTTTTGGCTCATGAGCACTTATTCATTTTTAGAAAACCAGAAAAAGGAGAAAAATTAACCCCTTATAAAAACAGTTTAATTTGGAATAATAATTTATGATTAAAGTTGGAGATTATTTAGGAAAAGGGAAAAATAGAAAAAAAGTATTAGAAATTGTCCAACTTTCAAATGGTTGGATTTTAGTTAAAACAGAAAATTCAAAATCAAAAAACGATTTTAAGGTCAGAACGATTTATGAACCAGAAAAATTAAAATTTTATACTCCAAAACATGCTCATTTTGCTATAGATTTTTATGGGAAACTTTGCCATGATCCAGAAAAAGCTGAAAAAGTGTTTAGAGCAATTATTGAAGTTTGGCAAGGTGCATCAGCAAAAAAGGTTTTGGAAAAATACATTAAAGATTCAACCAATCTTCCGGGATATGATTTAGAGTACATTCTTTATGCTCTGAAATGGATTTTAGAACAAGAAGATATTAATTTTAAAGAAAGGCCAGAAAAACTTCAACAAATCCTTGATAATAAATGTAAATCAGCAAAAGTTGATATACCGGAAGGTAGAAAAGGAAGTCAATTGGCTATTTCATTATTTTGTGATATCTTTCTTGGAGTTCATCCAGTAGAAGCTTTACTTTCTGCTAATTTAGACATTGTTCCAAAATTTAGAGGATAAATTTTTTGACGATAAATAAATCTAAATAAGTTGAAAAATTTTAATTTAGGGGTATAATATTATAAAAAGGACCCGTAGCTCAACGGCAGAGCAGCGGACTCATAATCCGTTGGTTGGTGGTTCGAATCCGCCCGGGTCCATTTTTATTTTAATTAAATTTTTCTCTCCAATTTCAAATATCCAAGAACTAAATCTCTTTTCTTTGACAAAACCTTTTGGGACAGGAAGAACTACTTCATTATAACGATCCAAGAACTAAATCTCTTTTCTTTGTTTTTAGAGTTTTGATATAATATTACATTTCCAACTAACACCTCGTAGGTGTTATTGGGAGATTAAAGTTTATTGAAGGGGAGAGTTAAAGATGCAATCAATGCTACAATTGGTTTACTTGCTGCAAATGGATGGCAGATTGAGAAAGCAACAGATTATATAGTTCAAGCTGCGCATATCTGCGATAACAAGTGGGGATTTTTGTGGAGCAGTGAGTTTGATCTTTATCGGTCGTGGTATAGGTTGATTTTTACATTTGTTCAGGAATCTAACGGTGTAAGAATATATGGTGTGCTACAAATACTTACTAATAGGGGTACCGGATTTGAAATGGTGATGGACCTTGATAGCCAAAAAGCTTATGAAGCTACACAGAAGTGGCTTGAGGCAATCCGGAATAGGATACAACTGGGAAGATAAACAACTGAAGAATATATTTAAAAAATAAAATAATAAATAATTGAAATGGGAACTGTCATTCTATCCCCAAACCCGGTTGGAGGAATAATTGTTTTACTGTAAAATCTTCAAAACTTAACAAAAATAAAAATATGTGTTAAAAAAAATGATGGAAATGAAAAAATATGTAGAAATGTGTTTAATGAGAAAGTGTTACCTATGTACCCTATTTGTACATAATTTTGTAAAAAAAGGGAAATTGGAATATAAATGAAAGAAATAAATATAAGTAAAAAATTAGTTGAAATTCTTTCAAAGATACCTTTCAATATATGGAATAGAATAGTTGAAAAAGAACCAGAGTGGCAAAATATGGAATTTTTCCTTCAAAATTATAATTTTGGTCCTTTCGCAGTTTTGATGGTTGTTACTGGTTTGAATGATTATCAATTGAAAGGTAAAGCCGATATAGTTTACTGGCCAAATATTTGTAAAATTTTAAAACAATCACCACCTCCAAAATCTCCTGATGAACTTTATAATGTTTTAATGCCGTTTTATAAAGAAGAAAGATTATATACACATAAAATTAACCGATTAAAGAAATTTCTTAAAAGTGAATTAGCATCAAAATTATGGAATAGTTCTTCCTGCGCAATTGCAAAAGATTTCTTGAATATATGGAATAATCTTGCAAAAATAATGGATCAAGAGAAAAAGAATAAAACTATTGTTTTTGCAATGAAATGTCTGGCTATATCTTTACTTATTGCAAAGGAGTATGAATTTGATTTTTCTCCGATTCCAATACCTATAGATTCTCGTGTAAGAAAATTTACAAATTTATTGGGAGTTGAAATTGCATCTGATGAGGATGTCCGAAAGTTCTGGAAAGATATACTGTTAAATTTAAAAAAAGAAAATCCAAATATTACAATGGTTCATCTTGACAGTTTGATCTGGCAAATATCTCCAATGGGCAAATGTGAACTACAAGTTTATTTTAAAGATTTAGGTATATCAGAGATAGGTGAAGATTTATTAACAATTTTAAAATTATGAAAGAAAATCAAAATGTTTTAATTTTGATTCCGTGTTGCAAACGAAAAAAAGAACATCCCTCATGCGATTATTCCACTCCACTTACTGGCATTGAACAATTGAGAAACCAGTTACTTGAATACATTAAGAAGGCTTTCGAACTTTCAAAAAAGCCAGAAAATCAAAAAGGGATCTTAAACCTTAATGCATCTTTAACTAAAGCAATAGATCTTTATAATGGGAGATTTTATAAAGTTGCTGGTGAGAACTTAAGAAAAATTATGACTGGTCAATATCCATCAATTAATGTATTAATTGTGTCTGCATTCTATGGTCTTGCTAAATTAGATGAAGGACTTAAATTATACGATCTGAGAATGGACGATAAACTTAATAATATGAAAATCTACCAATTCTGGCAACAAAACCAGTTATGGAAAATACTTCAGAATTACATAGTTCAAAACAGTATTTCATACATTTGGAGTCTCTTATCTTTTCCATACCATTGCGTGTTTAATGATCTATGGTCTCAATCAGAAAAATTAAAAATTCAAGTCATTCATGTAAAAATAAATATACAAAGTAATGCTATAATTTATTATCGCGCAAAATGGTTAAACTGGATATTAGACACCAATCCCAATTATTTAACCCTAAACCCATTCCCACCAAACAAAATACCAAATATCCCCTATCAAATTACCTATGATTGCTAAAAAGCCAGATAATTTGAGATATTTTGGAACCTCCCAAAATCTTTGAAAAATTAGAGGAAATTAGAAGATATAGATAAAATAAAGAGATAAAACAGGAAGATGTAAATGGCAGATTTTGGTTGGTAGATGTGTAGGCAGTTAATAAAAAGAAATTTTATGTACAGACAGATAGATAGACTTTTAACAGAGTGACTGATAGAATATAATTTCCATCGTCCAAATCAATCGCAAGTATCTAACCTATTGAGTTTTTATGTAAAAAAGAAAAATTTGATAAAAATAAAATTGATGGAAATGAAAAAATATGTAGAAATGTGTTTAATGAGAAAGTGTTACCTATGTACCCTATTTGTACAATAATTTGACAGTAGAGATGTTTGATTATAAATTAAATGTATGGTAAAGAAAAAAGAAAGAGTATTGTTTGAAGAAATAGACCCTCTAAAAAGAAAGATTAAATTGAAAGAAGGAGCTTTTAGACATATAAAAAAGTGCCATCCCATAGAGGCAATATTTACTGAAAAAATGAAAGAGACAATAAAATACCCTATTTCTATATGGGAGGATGTAAATGTTGAAGAAGAGAAAAAAGTGTGGTATTATTTTAATGAGATTACACCTGATGAACTTGACTTAATGGCTATTGAAAAACCCTATATTATGGTAGTAGTAAAAAAGATTGAAAATGAATTTAGAATAGTAACTTGTTATGTTTGTCAAAATGTAGGAAAAAAGGGAGCAATAGAAATATGGAAAAGAAAATAATTATGGAAATAAATAAAGAGATGGATATTGCTTATATAGGACTTCCGACAAATTCTTCAACAGTTGGGATTGATTTAGATGAAGATATAACACTTCATTTTGATACTAAAAAAAGAGAAATTATAGGAATTACTATTTTACACTGGGAGAGATTTAAGAAGAAATTAGAATTAAAGGAAAGAGCAAAAGAAAATATTAAAGCAATTACTGAGTATGTATTAAAGAAATATTCAAACTTACCTGTTTTACCAATCTATACCAATACTTTTTCTCGTAAACTACTTTCAGTTTATAAGCACTAAAAAACTTGGTTATTATTAGATATTAAAGGACAACCGAAAACAAGAATATTAACTTTTATTATTTTACTCTAAAATTCTATGAAAGAAACAAACTTTCTTTTTATATATTTTTGCTAATTCCACAAGTTCAACAAAAATTTAATTTTAATTTTTATTTTCCTTTTATGGAAAAAATCCAAATGAATGTAAATCAAAAAATGAGGCGACTTTAATTAGTGTAGTTGTTAATTTTTATTGTCAGTTTAAATTTTTATCCTTCTATCTTTATATATCTAATAAGTAAGCCACTACTTTTCAATCAAATAGGAATTAATTTGACTTTTTGTAAATTTTCTTTTAAATAATAATATGAAATTATGTTTATAACAAACAAAGGCGAAGAAAAATTAGGGAAAAGATTAAGTGAACTTATAGAGATAAGCGCTGAACTCAAATTTCTTACTGGATTTTTTTATTTTTCCGGAATAAAAGAACTCTATGAACCTTTAAAAAATTTGGAAGAAAATGGTAGATTAAACAAGGAATTTATTAAAATTCTTATTGGTCTTGATGTTGACGAAGGGGTAAATGGGATTTATGAATATGGAAAAGATAGCAAGGTTTATAATCAAAATGAATTTAAGGAAGAATTTTTTAAAACGATTAAAAATGCTTTCAATTCAGCAGATCTTGACAAAAAAGAGGTTTATGAGCAAGCACAATTTTTCATAAATCTCCTTTCTGAAGGGAAACTTGTTCTCAAAAAAACTAAAAAACCTAACCATTCAAAACTCTATCTTTTTAAATTACAAGATAGGGTTGCACCTCACTTATTTATTACTGGTAGTAGTAACTTAACAAGGGGAGGACTTAAAAGTCAGGATGAATTCAATATTGAAATAAAGGACTACGGTTTTAAAGAAGCGGAAAAGTATTTTGATAAATTATGGGAAGATGCTGTTGAATTTACTCCAGAAGATGTCAAAAAAATAATTAAAATTTTAAAAGAAGATACTCTCTTAAGGAAAATTACGCCATTTCAAGCCTGGGCATACCTTTTAAAAATTTATCTTGAGTTACATGCTGGCGTAAATATAGAAAAAAGAGAGTATGTGAAGGAGATTTTGGAAAAGGCTGGTTATAAGGTCTACAATTATCAAGTAGAAGCGGTACTACAGGCTATAAAGATGTGTGAAACTCACAAAGGAATTTTACTTGCTGATGTAGTTGGTCTTGGCAAAACTGTAATTGCATGCACCTTAGCGAAAGTGTTGGATAAGCGAGGTATTGTTATATGTCCACCACATCTTATTGGTGATGAAAATAAAACTTTTGGATGGAAAAAATATCTTGAGGATTTTAAACTGCCCGATTGGGAAGTCCGTTCTCTTGGAAGACTTGAAGAAGCACTTGAGTTTGTTAAAAAACACAAAGATATTGAAATAGTGATTGTAGATGAAGCTCATAGATTCCGAAATGAAGATACAGAAAGGTATCATTATCTTCATGAAATATGTAGAGGTAAAATTGTTATTCTTCTTACTGCAACCCCATTTAACAATCGTCCATCAGATATATTTGCTCTTCTAAAACTTTTTACAATTCCAAAAAAGTCAACAATTATTTTAGATGAAGATTTGGAAAATAGATTTGACCATTATGAAGACCTATTTAAAAAATTATCTTATATAAGAAATTATTACATTTCACGAGATAGCAAAAAAAGAGAGAAAGCAATTAGGTATTATAAAGAGATATTTGGAAATGGTTCTGTAAATCTTTCTGAAGTTCAACAAGAAGCCAAAAAACTTGCAAAAGAAATAAGAGGGATATTGGAACCTGTAGTTATAAGGAGGAATAGGCTGGACCTTGAACATTATGGAGAAGAGATTGCTGTTTCAAAGGTTGAATCGCCAAAGAAATGTTTTTTTACATTGACAAAGGAGCAATCAGAGTTTTATGATGAAGTGATAAACACTTTTGCTGATATTGATGAAGGTGGGAAATTTAAAGGTGCTATATATTTTCCGATAAAATATGAAAAAGGTGCTCTTCCTGATGAGGAAATAGAAAAACTTCCAAAAGAAGAGCAATTTATGTTTGTCTTCCAGGGGAATCTTTATGATTTTATGAGGCGACTTCTTGTAAAAAGATTTGAAAGTAGTTTTGGTGCTTTTAAAGAAAGTATAGACCGTTTTATCACTATTCACAAATATGCTATAGAATTTATAAAAAAAACAGGCAAATTTATCCTAAATAGAAAACTTATGAAGGAAATAGTTGAGGCAGAAGATGAAGAGAAAATTTTTGAAAAACTAAAAGAATATGAGGAAGAACTTAAAAAAGGAGTAATTGATAAAAGATATCATAAAGTTTATGAAGTAGATAAATTCAAGCACAAAGATGAGTTTTTAGAAGATATAGAAACTGACAAAAAACTATTTGAAGATATACTTGAAAAATTTGATAATTTGAATCTTTTAAACAATGACCCAAAAGCAAAAAAGTTAATTAAAGAGTTAAAAAATCTTTTAAAAGAAAGAAAAGTTGTAATTTTCACTGAATATCTTGATACTGCCAAATATCTTGAGGAAGTTTTAGAAAGGGAGTTTAAAAATGAACTTCTTCCTGCCTACGGGAATCTAAGCAAATCTACAATTGAAGCCATATATAAGAATTTTGATGCCCAGTATGAAAAACAGGAAGATAGATACAAAATACTTCTTGCAACAGATAAACTTTCAGAAGGATTTAATCTTAATAGAGCTGGTGCAGTGATAAATTATGACATTCCTTGGAATCCAGTAAGAGTAATACAAAGAGTTGGAAGGATAAATAGAATTGCCAAAAAAGTTTATGAGGAGATTTATATTATAAATTTCTTCCCAACTGAACAGGGTGCAGATATCGTTAAATCAGAGGAAATAGCAGCAAATAAAATGTTTATGATTCATAAAGTTCTTGGAGAAGATTCTAAGATTTTTTCACCTGATGAAGAACCACAACCAGCAGCTTTATATAGAAAATTAACTGAATATAAAGAGGATGAAGAAGAAAGTTTCTTTACAAAAGTGAGAAAGGATTTTGAGGAGATAAAGGAAAAGCATCCAGAAATTGAAGAAGAGATTAAAAATATGCCTTTAAGGGTTAAAGTTGCTAAAAAAGGAGAAAAGGAAGAGATTTTTGTATTTATTAAAAGAGGAAATGATTTATTTATTGGATATAAAGATTATAAAGAAAAAAGTCCAAAAGTGGTAAGTTTTGATGAAATTTATGAAAAAGTAAAAGTTGAAAATAAAGGGGAACCCGGACTTAATTTAAGTAAAAATTTCTGGAAAAATTACACTCAAATTGTTGAAAAAAAAGAATTTTCAAAACTTCATTTTAAGAAAGGCACTGATACTTCAACAAAAGCACTAAATCTTTTAAAAACAATCCAAGGAAAAGAAGAAATGAAAGATTACAGAGAATTTATATCAAATTTAATAGAGGATATAGAGATTTATGGAACACTTTCAGAATATATTTTATCTCAAATTATAGATTGGGAAGAATATTTGAATAGGAATGAGTTTGATAAAATTGCTGAAAAAATTGAAAACCTAAAAAAAGAGATAGGTGAAGATTTTATTGAGAAATCTTCAAAATACTTTAAGGAT
>JBKBIN010000032.1:0-241 GCA_046296715.1 Candidatus Ratteibacteria bacterium | reverse complement strand
AAAAGAAACAGTGATAGTTGCAATAGAAAACAGGAAAGAAAATAATGCTTGAAGATAAAATAGAACAATTTATTTACGCCTTTTCTATTGATAAACTTCAGAGCATTCTTGAGACAAAGAATAAAAATTTTAATTTTTATGAAAAGAGATTAGTTAATTATGAGAAAGACATTTTCAAAAATATTTATCAAATTGGAGATGTTGAGTTAAAAGATAATACAAAATTTGGTGTTTTCACCAT
>JBKBIN010000031.1:0-16391 GCA_046296715.1 Candidatus Ratteibacteria bacterium | reverse complement strand
TCAACAAATGGCCAAATTCCTTCAGTTTGTTTTAAATTTGTATATGATTTACCATCTCCAGAGATAACCTTAACTTTTGCTTTTTTAATATTAATCACACAACTGTCTGATAAAAATGGTTTTCCAAAAGTTGGATGATGTCCCCAGATGAAATCCATTTCTTCAGCAGCAAGATTAAAAACTTCTTCATCAATTTCTATATATGGTTTTCCAGTTTCAATCGTTATTGTTTTTTCAAGATAAAAAGGAGTCCTATACGTATAAACATAAAATTTTATTGAAATTTTTTCTTCACAATCTTCCAGTATTTTGTATTCCCAAGGTAATAAAGCAACTTCTCCATGAAGACCTAAAATTGCATCTTTATATTCACAAATTGGCCCTCCATTTGGAAAAATTTCCTGCCAACCGCCTGGGTAATAATCAATAAAACTACCAATTTTTGAAGGTGCTGTTTGAATTAGTTTTGAAGAACGATATAAAGGAATTGGACTTCTCCACATAAAATCTATATCTTTTTCCTTATAAAGAAATTCAACAATATCTGTTCCTTTATCTACAAGAATTTCTATTCTAATAATCTCATTTTCAAGATAAATTGTTCTATACCCTTTCCATTCAAACTCTATAAATCTACAACCACTATTCCTGTTTAACATTTCCAATCCCTTCTGCAAAATATGTATTATCATCATCTATTAAATATCTCCTAAATCCAACAAATCTTTCTTTGAAATACCTTTCACTTAATGAACTTATAACTACTCTTTTTAATGTATAACTTGCATGAACAAAAAGATCGTTCCCAAGATATATTCCAACATGTCCGACCTGATTTCCTCTTTTAAAGAAAACCAAATCACCTGGTAGTGCCTCTTCTTTCTTTATTTCAATTCCATTTTTATATTGAAGAGAAGAATTTTGTGGTAATAAAATCCCTACTGTTTTATAAACAAGTCGTGTTAAACCAGAACAATCAAGTCCAAATTTGCTTTCACCTCCATAAACATATCTACTACCAAGATAATTAAAAACTTCCTCAATTAATTTTATTCTAACATTGGATTTATTTTCAATAACTGTTTCTTTTCTAATATCTTGGTCAAGAATATCTTTTGGAGGAATAACAATTATCTGACCTGCTTTCAAATCTTCTCTTTTAAGAAGGTTTGCTTGTAAAAGTTTATCTGGTTCAATGCCAAATTTTTCACCTATGGATTCAATCGTATCTCCTTCTAAAACCTTGTAATATATTTTTTTAGAAACATCAACTATTGATTGTATTTCATCTGGATTAATCTCTTTTTTAACAGATTTTTCGCTTTCAATATTTTTATAACCAATTATAATTTTTTGTCCAGGGTGGATTGTAGAAGATTTAAGATTATTCATCTTCTTTAATTGTGCAACTGAAATACCAAATTTTTTTGATATTTTATATAGGTTATCTCCCTTCTGCACAGTATAAGATTGTGCAACAAGATTTGTTTTTGTTTCATAATTTGTTTTATTTTTTTCAAGTGAATATTGTTTTTCTTTTTTCTCAATTATAATTTTTTGTCCAGGATAGATAGTTGTATTTTTTAAATTGTTTAATTTCTTTAGTTCTTCAGGTGTCTTTCCATATTTTTTTGCAATTAAAGAGAGATTTTCACCTTTTTTAACAGTATGATAAACTGTGTAAATATTACTATATAGATTTAAAGATAATAGCGCAACAAAAATTATGAAATTTTTTGTAATCACTTACCACCTCCTTCTAAAATTTCTATTATTTCTTTTTTCTTTTCTTCAAAATATTCGTCTATTTTTGATTTTAAACCTTCAAGATTTTCAAGTTCTTTTATCCTTTTTCTTAATTCTTCCTGTTCTTCAAGGATCAACTGGAAAAGTTTTAATATTGGGTCAGGTAGTTTATCATGATCAAGGTCTATCTTTTTTTCTCTTTTTTCTACAACTCTTGCTGGAATCCCAACAACAGTAGTTCCTTCAGGAACATCTTTAATTACAACACTTCCAGCGCCTATTTTAGCGCCATCTCCAACTTTTATAGGTCCAAGTAAAATTGCTCCTGCTCCAATAACAACATTATTTCCTATTGTTGGATGCCTTTTTTCTTTTTTTAAAGATGTTCCTCCAAGAACAACTCCTTGATAAATTAATACATCATTCCCTATCTCTGCTGTTTCTCCAATAACAACTCCCATACCATGGTCAATAAAAACTCTATTCCCAATTTTTGCACCAGGATGGATTTCAATTCCTGTCAAGAATCTGTTTATATGAGAAATAATTCTTGCAAGTGTTTTTTCTCCTCTTTTCCAGAAAAAATGAGCAATTCTGTGAAGCCATATTGCATGTAAACCTGGATAACTTGTAATAACTTCAAAAGTCGTCCTTGCTGCAGGATCTCTCTCAAAAGCAACTTTTATATCTTCTTTTATTCTTTTAAACATTTTTAAAAAGCAAAATTGATGGGTTTTCAATAATTTCCTTTACTTTTTTATAAAAATTTGCTGCATAAACACCATCTATTATTCTGTGATCAAAAGAGAAGGAAATATACATATAATTTTTAATAACAACTTTGTCATTTTCAACAAAGATACCTTTTTCAATTTTCCCAACACCCATTATTGCAACACCAGGTGGATTGATAATTGGATAAAAGTTTTCAATTTCATACATTCCAAGATTTGATATTACGAAATTTGTTCCTCTTGTATCATCTTCTTTTAACTTACCTTCCCTTGCTCTTTTTACAAGTTCTTTTCTTTCTTCTGAAATCTCTTTTATTGTTTTGGTATTAGCATCCTTTATTGAACCAACAACAAGTCCATCATCAATACTTATTGCAAGTCCTATGTCAATATTTTTATAGACCCTTATTTCGTCATTTACTAAACTTGCTCCTATTAAGGGGAAATCTTCAATAACTCTTGAAAGGAAAAAAATTAAAAAGTCAGTTATAGTATATTTTTCTCCATCTTTCTCTTTTAATTCTTTAATTTTTAAAAGATTATCAACTATTACTTTGCCTTGGAAATAAAAATGGGGTATATTTTGTTTACTTTCAGATAATCTCTTTGCTATTATTTTTCTTAAAGGCGACCATTGAATAACTTGATATTCTTCTTTTGCTTCTTCTATCTTTTCAATTTTTTCCTCTTTAATTTCTTTTTTTGTTTTTTCAATATAATCCAATATATCCTTTTTTTCTATTCTTCCCTCAGGTCCACTACCTTTAATCTTTGTTATATCAATACCATATTCTTCTGCTAATTTCTTTGCTATTGGACTTATTTTTATTCTTTCTTTCTCAATTTCCTCTTTTGTTTCTACTTTTTTTTCTTCAATTTCTAATGGTTCATCTAAGGTATCAGTAATATATCCAATAACAGTCGTAACAGGTATTGGCTGGTCGCTTGGCTGAAAAAGGATTTTTCTTAAATAACCTGTATAGGGGCTTTCAACTTCAAAATTTGTTTTATCACTCATAACTTCAAACAAAACTTCACCCTTTTCAACTTTATCTCCTTCTTTCTTCTTCCAACTTATGAGATATCCTTCTTCCATTGTTTCACCAAGTTTTGGCATAATTATTTCTTTTTTCATTTTAAACCCCTTTTTATTCTAACACCTCTTTTACTGCTTTACAAATTCTATCTATATCTGGAATTGCAAGTTTCTCAAGAACCGGGCTTTTAGGCATTGGGACGTCTGCACCTGCAACTCTTACAATAGGAGCGTCAAGATAATCAAAAGCATTTTCAATTATCTGCATACCAATTTCTGCTCCAGTGCCTCCAGTTTTACAATCTTCTTCAACTATTACAACTCTATTTGTTTTTTTGACTGACTTTACAACTGTTTCTATATCCATTGGAAGAAGTGTTCTTAAATCAACAACTTCAACACTTATACCCTCCTGTTCAAGTCTTTGTGCTGCTTCTAAAGAAAATAGAACCATTCTTGAATATGTTACTATTGTCACATCTTTCCCCTCTTTTTTAACATCAGCAACTCCTATTGGGATGAGATATTCTTCTTCTGGTACTTGTCCTTTTGTATTATAAAGCATTTTATGTTCTATAAAAACAATGGGATTATCATCCCTTATTGCTGATTTTAATAAACCTTTTGCATCGTAAGGAGTTGAAGGCATAACAACCTTAATTCCAGGAATATGAATAAGCCATGCTTCTAAACTTTGAGAATGATGTGCTCCAAGAGTTCTTCCAGCGCCACCTTCTGTTCTAATTACAAGTGGAACTGTACACTTTCCACCAAACATATATCTTATCTTTGCAACTTGATTATTTAACTGGTCCATACATAGTCCTATAAAATCAATATACATAATTTCTGCAACAGGTCTTAATCCAGTTAAAGCAGCACCAAGAGCAGTTCCAACAATTGCATTTTCTGAAATTGGTGTATCTATAACCCTTGAATCTCCATATTTTTGCCATAGTCCTGCTGTAACACCATAAGCACCTCCATAAATAGCAATATCTTCTCCAAACAAAAAAACTCTTGGATCTCTTGCCATTTCTTCATCAAGTGCTTCATTCAATGCTTGTCTATATGTAATAGTCCTCATTTTTACTCCTTTCTTAAACATATAAATCAGTATAAAGCTCTTCAGGTTCTGGATATGGGCTTTTTATTGCAAAATCTACTGCTTCTTCTATTTCTTTTTTCACTTCTTCTTCAATTTGATTTATTTCTTCTTCTGTTAATATTCCTAATTCTTTCATTTTATTCGAGAAAATTACAATTGGGTCTCTCTCTTTCCAAAATTTTTCTTCTTCCCTTGTTCTATAAACTCTTGGATCACTTCTACTATGTCCATAATATCTATAAGTATTTGCAACAATAAAACTTGGACCATTTCCTTCTCTTGCATAGTTAACCCATTTACTGACAACCTCTCTAACAGCAAGAACATCCTGACCATCAACATTTTCAGCAGGCATATCAAATGCAAGTGCTTTTTTTGTTAAATCTTTTACAGCATGAGATCTTTCAACTGAAACGCTCATTGCATATTTATTATTTTCGCAGATATAAATAACAGGTAATTTCCATAAAGATGCCATATTTAAACATTCAAAAAATATTCCGTTGTTTGTTGCTCCATCACCAAAAAAACATAAGACAACCTTGTTTTGTTTTTGTAACTTAATTGAAAGGCCTGCTCCAGTTGCTATACCAATGCCACCTGCAACTATTCCATTTGCTCCAAGATTCCCTTTTGAAAGGTCAGCAAGATGAAGAGAACCACCTTTTCCTTTACAGACACCTGTTTTTTTTCCAAGAATTTCAGCCATAAGTGCTTTTAAATCTCCGTCTTTTGCAATTGCATGACCATGTCCTCTATGTGTACTTGTTATATAATCATCTGGATTTATCACAGAAATTGCTCCAACTGCAACTGCTTCCATTCCAGCGTAAAGATGCGAACCTCCTTCAGCAATATTTTTAGCAAGCAATTCCATTATCATATCTTCAAACTGTCTTATTTCCATCATCTGTTTTAAAAGTTTGATTGCAAGTTCCTTTGTAATTTCCATATCTTTCTCCTTTTTTTGTAATTTCCATATCTTTCTCCTTTTATGGTAATATTAAAACTTTTAATCCCTTTTTATTTTCAACTATTTGATATCCTTCTATTATCTTTTCAAGTGGAAATTTATGAGTTATCAATTTTTCTACATTTATTCTTCCTGATGATAAAAGTTCAATAGCTATTTTATTATGTAAAGGAGTAGAACCATGAGTCCCAACAACAAAAAATTCACCATAATGAAGTAAATTACTGTCAAATTGAATATATGGTTTTTCTTTTGGTAATCCTCCAAAAAAGTTAATTGAGCCTCTTTTAGCAACAAGTTTTAGAGAAATTTCCTGTGCTTTGTCACTTCCAGCAGCAACAATAACTTTATCAGCCATATGTCCATCTGTAATTTCTTTAATCTCCTGATAAATATCTTTTTTACTCATATCAATCAAATCGCAACCAACAAATTCTGCTTCTTTTATTCTACTTTCAGAAATATCAGCAAGTATTATTTTTCCTGCTCCATTAATTTTTGCTAAAAATGCATGTAAGATTCCGATTGGTCCTGCTCCAATGATTAAAACAATATCTCCTATTTCAATTTTACTTAATATTTGACCATTTATAACACAAGCAAGCGGTTCTGCAAGACACGCAATTTCAAAAGAAAGATTATCGGGTATTTTGTTTACACATCCATTTAAGACAGCATTTTCCGGAACAATCATATAATCAGCAAATCCACCATCATAATGATATCCAATCGCTTTTAAATTATCACACATAGTTTGCTGACCTTTTCTACAGTAATAGCATTTTCCACATGGAATTGCAGGAGCAACAGCAACTTTGTCTCCTTCTTTAAATCCAACTACATTTTTTCCAACTTTTTCAACAATTCCACTTACTTCATGGCCTGTAATTCTTGGAAAAATAATATGCTTATGTCCATAATGGAAAACTTTTATATCTGTGCCACATATAGCACAACTTTTAACTTTTATAAGAATTTCATTATCTTTTGGCTCTGGAATATCAATTTCTTCCACCTCAAGTTTTTCAATGTCTTTTAAAATTGCTGCTTTCATCTTTAATTTCCTCATAATATTTTTTCAAAGTTTCAATAATTTTTACATTATTAATCTCACAAATTTCATTGAGTACAAAATCAATTCCCTTTTCTTTTATAATATTCTGTAATTTCACACTTTCTTCATCTAACATATAATTATAACATAAAGCCATTGCCAATACAAAACATATACTTTCTGGAAATATGCCAAATTCAAGACATCCTTTTATAGCACCTACAATCCTTTCTTCTCTGCCAATCTTTCTTAATGGTTCTCTACCAACTCTAAAAACAGTGTCACAAAGCAATTTATTTTTGAATCTCTCATTTAGGTCTGTAAAATATTCATTAAGTTCGCTTTCTTCAAAATTATATTTTTTTTTCAGATATTTTTTGACTTCATTTTGAACATTTAAAAGAAGATTTATAATTTCATTATCTTCCATTGATTCCCATATATATTTATAACCCTTCAAAAAACCATAATAAGCAACACATGCATGTGAAAGATTATGTCCAAATAACTTAAGTTCTTCATATTTTTTTAGATTTTCAACAGGTAATAAACCAAAAATTTTAGGAATTTTACCTTTAAAACCATTTTTATCAACAGGTAATATTTTATATGGCTCTACTTTAACAAGAAGAGGATTTTCTTTCTTTTCTTCTTCTGTTAAAGGTGATGTCATCCTACTTATAACTGTTTCAACAAACCCTACTTTTTTTTGAAAAAAATTCTTTTCATCATCGGAAAAATTGCCTTTCCTTAAAACATCATTTTTGAATTTTTCAGCAGCAGAAAGCAAATTTTCACAAATAATTATATTTAAATAACTTTCGTTATTTTCCCTAAATTTTTCTTTTATTCCTTGTGATATTATTTCCGAAAGTGTAAATAAATTTTTTGCTCCAACAGAAGTAAAAATGATTTTGGTTTTGGCAATTTTATTAATAATTCTGTCTTTATCTTTTTTTAGATGTAGACCTTCAAAATTACTTATTATTTTTTCAATTTTTTCTTTACCAAGTAAGTATATTGGATATGCTTTTTTTCTATTTAGTAAATTTATAATGTTTTCATCAATATCAACAAAAAAAATGAATAAACCTGAATCAAAACATAATTCACCAATAAAACCTCTTCCAATCTGCCCTGCTCCAAAAATAATCACTTTTTCCATATATCTTTTATAACATTTTTTAAAAGACAAAGAAAGTTATTTATACCTTATTGCTTAAATTTATTGTATAATAATTTTATAAGGGGCAGTGGCTCAATGGGAGAGCGTCCGCTTCGCATGCGGAAGGTTGCCGGTTCAAATCCGGTCTGCTCCAATAAAAAATGAATATACTTTTGACTAATGATGATGGTATTTTTTCAGATGGCTTAAAAATTTTGTGGAAATATTTGAGAAAAAAGTTTAATGTATATGTTGTTGTACCGGAGATTGAAAAAAGTGCTACAAGTCATTCAATTAATTTATTAACTCCTATAAGAATAAAAGAAGTAAAGATTGACAATTTTTCTTGTTATGTTGTAAGTGGAACTCCTGTTGATTGTGTAAAAATAGGAATAAAAGAGTTGATTAAGGAAAAGATAGATATGGTTATTTCAGGAATAAATCCTGGACCAAATCTTGGTATGGATATTTTATATTCTGGAACTGTTTCTGCTGCTGCGGAAGGTGCAATTTTAGGAGTTCCTTCAATTGCTGTTTCAATAGCAGATTATAAAGAATTTAATTTTATTGATTGTGCAAAAATTGTTTTAAAGATAATAGATCTAATTAAAAATATACAATTTCCCCAAGATACAATTTTAAATATAAATGTGCCTAATAAAGAAATAAAAGGAATAAAGGTAACATATCAAAGTAAGAGCAGATTCAATGAAGAATATGAGAGGAGAACCGATCCAAGGGGAAATCTATACTTTTGGTTAAAAGGTAATTTTAATATTATGAAAGAAGAAAAAGAAAGCGATGTTAATGCAATAAAAAATGGTTATGTTTCAATTACGCCAATAAAGTTAAATTTGACCGATTTTTCTTTTCTTAAGAAGTTAAAAACAAAAGTTGAAAAATTCAAAATAAAGTAGTATATTATATTCTTATAAGTCAAGCAGGAGGTTTATTATGTCAATAACTTTTAAACCTCATAAATTAAAAAGGAAAAGAAAAATTGGTTTTTTAGCAAGGATGTCAACTAAAAGTGGAAGAAAAATTATAAATAACAGAAGGAGAAAAGGAAGAAAACGGCTTGCTGGATGATAAAAAAGAAAATTAGAGAAATTTTGAAAACTGGTTATAAATTTGAAACAGATAGTTTTATATTATATTTTAAAAAAAGAGATGATTTAAAAATAGGCTTTATTACATCATCAAAGATAGGAAAACCAACTCAAAGAAATAGAATAAAGAGAATAATAAGGGAAAAAATTAGAGAAAGATTTGAAAGTGGTGATTTTTTGATAATTTTAAAAAAAAATATAATTGAAAATTCCAAAGAAGAAATTAGGGACAATATAGAAAAGGTTGCAGATGAAATTAGTTATAAAATTAATTAGGTTTTATAAGATTTTAATTTCTCCTTTTTTAGGGAATATTTGCAGATTCTATCCGAGTTGTTCTGATTTTATGATACAAGCAATAGAAAAAAAAGGTTTTAAAGGAATTTTTATTGGTATAAGAAGGATTTTAAGATGCCATCCTTTTAATAAGGGTGGTTATGACCCAATAGAAAAATGGATAAGATAAGAGAAGAAATTAGATTGCTAATTGCTTTTACGCTTTCAATTATAATAATATTTATTTTCAATAAAAGTCAACAATCAAGATATCATCCTGTACAAAAGACAAAAACTCAACAAGTCCAACAAAATCAACAATTAACTCAAGAAATTAGACCACAGGTTTCAAAAATACTTGAAGGTGGAAATTATGAATTTGAAAACAAATCTTATTATTTAAAATTTGATAAAAAGTTTGGGCATATAAAAGAAATTGGTCTAAAAAAATTTTTAAGAAAGAATGAAAAATCATTTAATTTAAATGAGGGAATTTTGCTATTTTACAACCCTTTAATTATTTCTGAAAATGATTATCTAATAAAAATCTCAAATAATGAACTTGTCTTAGAAAAAGATACTCTTCAAATTTTTTATCAAAAAAAGATTTTAGTTCCTGAAAATGATTATATTTTTTATTATGAAGAAAATTTCAAAAATAAATCAAATAAAGATATTACATTGGAAAACTATAAAAATGAAATCATTAAAGTTAATTTAGTAGATATAAGGACAAATAGAGGTTATATCCCACCAAGAATAGTTATTGGGATGAATAAACTTCCTGTTTTTATTGAACCTTACAAAGTTAAAGAAAAAAAGGTTTATAAAAATTCTAACTGGATTGGATTTTTTTCAAGATATTCCCTTATTTTTGTTTATCTTTCGGAAAAATCAACAATAACTTTGGAAAACGACGGCAAATTTTTAAGTGTTAATCTTATAAATGAGGATTTTATTATTGAAAAAAATAAAGAGAAAAATTTTAAATTTAAGTTTTATGCAGGACCATCTGACTATTTTGTTGCAAGAAATTATATAAAAGAAAATATTTTTGGTCATGGTTTTTTTGCAATTATAGGAAGATTTCTATTTTCCATTTTAAATGGTATTCATAAAGTTATTCCAAACTGGGGATGGGCAATAATTATTCTAACATTCATTATTAAAATTGTTTTTTTCCCATTAACAAGAAAAAGTTTATATTCAATGAAACAACTTCAAAAATTAAGACCATATTTACAAGATATTCAGAAAAAATATAAAGACAATCCTTACCAATTACAAAAAGAACTTATGAATATATATAAAGAATACAATATAAATCCATTTGCAGGCTGTCTTCCTACAATTATTCAAATTCCTATATTTATTGGATTTTTTCTCGCTTTAAGGAATTCTGTATATTTAAGGGGGGCTGGCTTTATATTCTGGATAAAAGATCTTTCAATGCCAGATACGGTTTTTAAAATAAATAATTTCCCTGTAAACATTTTGCCTATTTTGATGACTATAACTTCTTATTTTCAACAAAAATTAACTCCACAAACAGATCCAAACCAAAAAGCGTTTATTGTGATAATGCCATTAATGTTCTTATTTATCTTATACAATTTTCCATCAGGACTTCTACTTTACTGGATTACAATGAATATTGCAGGTTTAATTGAGCAGTATCTCATTTCTAAAAATTTTTCAAAGATAAGAAATAAAAAATAAATTCCTTCCTTTAAAAACTTAATTGACAAAAAAGGAATCATAAATAAAATAATATTTATGATTACTTTAAAGTCAATTATATTCGGTAGTATCTTATCTATATTGATTGGAGTTCTTGAACCAGTTGATGTTCTTCTTATTCACGGTTCTCCAATGGCTGCTGATTATTCAACTGGTTGGGCTGTCTTTTTCTTCTTTATACTGGTCTTTCTTTTAAATCAGTTCAATAAAAAAATTTTTAAAAAATTATACTTAACACCGCAAGAGTTGATAACTGTATATATTATGATGATTGTTGCTTGTGCTATACCTTCCTGGGGATTTACTATGAATTTAATTGGTCTTCTTGGTGGAATTTTTTATTATGCAACTCCAGTAAATCAATGGGACCAATTGATACATCCTTATTTACCAAAACATTTATTCCCAAAAGATTATAACGCTATATGGTATTTATATGAAGGTCTACCAAAAAACATGAAAATCCCATTGAGTGAATGGATAATACCACTTACTAACTGGTTTTCTTTTATAATTGCATTCTATTTACTTTCAATTTTTTTAGTTATTATGCTTAGCAAACAATGGATTGAAAAAGAGAGATTAATATATCCTTTAACTGAACTTCCGAATGAAATGGTAAAAGAAGAAATGCCTGTTTATAAATTGAAAGTTTTCTGGTTAGGTTTTTTAATTCCTTTCCTTTTTTATTCTTTAAACGGATTGTCTAAACTCTTTCCTGTTTTTCGTCCGCCATTATTATATAAGTGGATACCTATTTTCAGATTTACAACTGCTTTAGTATTATCAGTAAGATTTGAAGTTATTGGACTTGCTTTCTTTATGCCTAAGGATGTTCTTTTAAGTGTTTGGTTATTCGCATTTTTATTTATTATTGAAACAGGATTTTTTAAAATGACTGGATACTCAATGGGTCAGATATTACCATATTCAGATCCTGCTTGTCAAGAAGTTGCTTTTCAATCATTTGGTGCTTTAATAATACTATCTTTAAGTTGTTTATGGTTAGCCAGAAAACATTTGAAAGAAATATTTTTAAATAGTTTTAAGAAAAGAAATAGAGAGAATGAAGAGTTTTCTTATAAAATTACTTTTTGGGGTTTTATAATATGCTTTTTATATGTTGTTTTGTGGATAAATAGAACAGGGCTTAAGCTTTTACCATCAATATATTTTACTATTATTACAATTCTAATTTTTCTTGGAATTACAAGAATAATAGCACAGGTAGGACTTGCATATTATAGAGCACCTTTAATCCCTTCAGCTGCTACAATTTATACTTTTGGCTCTCAATATATAGGAAATCAGGGACTCGTTTCTCTCGGTCTAACATTTCCATGGGCAGCTGATATTAGAACACTTGTAATGGTTTCTACTGCAAATGGTATAAAACTGGCAAATAATTTTAAGTTAAATCTGAAAAAATTATTCCTTTGCATTTTAATATCAATTATTCTTACCTTAATTAGTTCATCTTTTATTACTCTTTTAATTGCTTATAGATTTGGTGGCATTAATTTAACTTCATGGCAATTTGGAGGTGCTACAAATTTTATGGCAAGTTATATTATAAACATTATTAAAGAACCTATTACATTTGGAAAAAAACAATTTCTTTTTTCATCTATAGGAGCATTTTTGATGTTTTTAATACTTTTTGCAAGAAGTAGAATCCCTGGTTGGCCATTATCACCAATTGGACTTGCAATTGGAATACCTCATCCAGTTTTTCATACATGGTTTTCGGTTTTTATTGCTTGGGTTATAAAGACAGTAATACTTAAATATGGTGGAAATAAAGTATATTCCGGAAGTAAAACTTTCTTTCTTGGTATGATTTGTGGTAGTTTTGTAACTGCTGGATTATGGATTTTTGTAAGTTGGGTAACAAATACACCTATTGGTTTTACCTTAGGATAATACAAAATGAAACCTAAAGAAAGAATTATTGCAGCACTTGAAAGAAGACCTTTGAAAGGAAGAGTTCCACATTTTGAACTTGTATTTTTTTTAACAATGGAAGCATTTGGCAAAGTTCATCCTTTACATAGAAATTACTCACAATGGCATCAAATGACAGAAAAAGAAAGACAACTCCACAGAAAAGATATGGTAGAGATTTACATTAAAACAGCAGAAACATTCAACCATGATGCAATATTTTTACATCCAAATCCACCAGATCTTGAAGAAACAATAAGATTAATAGACCTTGTGAGAGAAATCGTAGGTGATAAATACTTTTTAATGATACATGGCGATGCAACTTTTGGAATTCCTTCTGGAGATAAAATGATGGAGTTTGTTCAACGACTTGCTGATGAACCAGAAAAATTAAAAAAAGAAGCAGAAGATATGGTAAATAAAGCACTTGAAAAAGCAGAAATTTTGAAAAGAAAAACATATCTTGATGGGTTTGCTCTATGTTCTGATTACTGTTTTAACTCAGGACCTTTTTTAAGTCCTTCTATGTTTGGCGAATTTGTAACACCTTATCTATCAAAGTTAATAAAAGGATATAGGGATATGGGTTTTTACACAATTAAACATACTGATGGAAATATAATGCCTATAATTGACCAGTTAGTTCAATCAAATCCACATGCTTTACATTCTCTTGATCCACAAGCAGGAGTAGACATAAAAGTTGTAAAAAAAATCTATGGAGATAAAGTTTGTTTAATTGGAAATGTAAACTGTGGTTTACTTCAAACAGGAACAGATGAAGAAGTTATTGATTCCTGTTTATATGCTTTAAAAAATGGGATGCCTAATTATGGTTATATTTTTTCAACCTCAAATTGTATATATACAGGAATGCCTCTTGAAAGGTATTTATTAATGCTTGAAATTTGGAAAAAATATGGAAACTACGAATAAAGTCAGAATTATTTTAGGTGGTTCAGGAGGTCAAGGAATTTTAACTCTTGGTAAATATCTTTCTTACGCAAGTATAGAAAACAAATGTGAAGTAACCTGTCTTCCAACATATGGTGCAGAAATGAGGGGAGGATATATATATTGTTTTGTTACAATATCAAAAAAAACTGAAATTTTTTCGCCAATAAGTAAAAGTTGTGACATAGGGGTTTTTCTGAATGATATGTCATATAAAATGTTAAAAAAATATTTAAAAAAAGATTCCCTTATTTTGTTAAATTCTTCACTGATAAAAAATCACAAAAAAAATGAAAAGGTTTTTGAAATACCAGCAACTGAAATAGCAGAGAAAATAGGAGACATAAGGATAACAAATATGGTTATTGCAGGTGCTATTTCCAAATTAATAAGTGAATTTTTTTTTGATTTTAAATATTCTGTCCTAATAAGTGAATTAGAAAAAGTGATTAACAATAAAGAAGCAATAAAACTTAGTAAATTTGCTATAAAAGAAGGTTATAAATATTTAGAAAATATACTGCGTCAGTAATTGATTAGAAAATATCTTCTCCATCGTCTAAATCATTTTCATCATCGTCTATATCTTCAAAATCAATGTTAAAAATATCTTCTTCCTCATAAAAATTTTTACTTTCTGATATATCATCAATATCTGCAAGTCCAATATCTAATGACTCACATTCTGGACAACTTTCTTCTACACTTTCACATTTACAAAAGACATAACCACACGAAAAACATTTGAAATAAAAAGAACCACAATTTGGACAGATTAAAGGATTTTTATTATTATTTTTGGACATAAATTTTTCTCCTTTTTTAATATTATAATTAAAATTTTTTGTTGTTGCAAATATGCCAAAATTTCCAAATTTAAATATGTATCAAAGTAAGGTATAATATTATAAAGGAGTAAAAAAATGGCACAAGAATTAAAAGTTGAAAAAATTAATGAATATAAATGGATTATACCAAAAGTTGAAGATATGCGTGTACCAGGACTTATTTTTATCTCGGAAAAATTACTTAAAAAAGCTATAGAAGATAAAGCGATTGAACAGGTAGCAAATGTAGCAAAATTACCAGGAATAGTTAAATATAGTTTAGCGATGCCAGATGTTCACTGGGGATATGGTGCTCCAATAGGTGGAGTTGGTGCTTTTAATGAAGAATCAGGTGTGATTGTCCCTGGGTTTGTTGGTTATGACATAAACTGTGGAGTTAGATTAATAAGAACAAATTTAACAAGAAAGGATATTGAAAATAAACTTAAAGATCTAATTGATGCACTTTTTTATAATATACCTTCTGGAGTTGGTTCTACTGGAAAATTAAGATTAAAAAGAGAACAACTTGAAGAATTATGTGTAAAAGGTGCAAAATGGGCAGTTGAAAATGGATATGGGAAAAAAGATGACTTAGAAAATATTGAAGAATATGGGTGTTTAGAAGGAGCTGACCCTAATGTAGTAAGTAATAGAGCATACGAGAGAGGACTTGAACAGTCAGGAACTCTTGGTTCAGGTAATCATTTTCTTGAAGTTCAGGAAGTAATACATGTTTATGATGAAAAAATTGCAGATAAGTTTGGAATTTTCCCTGGCCAGATTACAATAATGGTTCACACAGGTTCTCGTGGTTTTGGTTATCAGATATGTGATGATTTTCTTGATATGTTTGGTAAAGTTGTTCATAAATATGGGATAAAACTTCCAGATAGACAACTTGCTTGTGCACCTGCAAGTTCTTCTGAAGGGCAAAAATATTTTAAAGCAATGAAATGTGCAGCAAATTATGCCTTTGCCAATAGGCAGGTTATATATTATTGGATAAGAGAAACATTTGAAAAAATATTAAAAGTTTCTTCTGAAAAACTTGGTATAGAAACAGTTTATGATGTTGCTCATAATATTTGTAAATTTGAAACACATACAGTTAATGGAAATATGAAAAAATTGTATGTTCATAGGAAAGGTGCTACAAGAGCATTTCCAAAAGGACATATTGAAATACCTGAAAAATATAGAGATGTTGGTCAACCTGT
Organism: Candidatus Ratteibacteria bacterium; assembly: GCA_046296715.1. Taxonomy (GTDB): domain Bacteria; phylum Ratteibacteria; class UBA8468; order B48-G9; family JAFGKM01; genus JAMWDI01. The sequence goes on along the minus strand of JBKBIN010000031.1, from coordinate 502 downwards.
TATAATTCCTGGAACTATGGGAACTGCTTCTTATGTCCTTGTAGGAACAGAAAAGGCAATGGAAGAAACTTTTGGTTCAACCTGTCATGGAGCAGGAAGAATGATGTCAAGAAATCAGGCAATAAAAGAGGCAAAAGGAAGAAGTATTTCAAAAGAATTACTTGAAAAAGGAATAATACCAAAAGCAGTTAGTGAAAAAGGACTTGCTGAAGAAATGCCTGATGCTTATAAAGATGTTGATGAAGTTATAAAGGTTGTTGAAGGCGCAGGAATTTCAAAAAAAGTTGCCAAGATGATTCCTCTTGCAGTAATCAAAGGCTAACCTCCTTCACCTACGAGGTGACGGCGGAAAATGAAGGTAGGACAATGGATTTAAAAGCCACTATTTTTCAAAATTTAATAGACCTGTTTTGTCAAAAATTCATTGGAGAATTTGAGATATATAGGTAACACCTCCCAAATTTTTGAAAAATTAGAAGATATAGATAAAATAAAGAGACAA
>JBKBIN010000030.1:0-16817 GCA_046296715.1 Candidatus Ratteibacteria bacterium | reverse complement strand
TTGGAATAAAAACTTCAACCTTCCTTCTATACCATATTTTATTATCTACCTGTATACTATGTCCTAACCTGAAAGAGAATTTGACTTGACATATACAAAATTTTTGAAATATTATATAATCAAAATTTTTAAAAAAATGTGTGAAAGGATGAGATATATGATATTTTTAGCAAATTTTTTTATTTTTTGTTCTTCTTTATTCTCTATTAATAATCCTTCAACTTTATCACTAAACGGAAATTGGCAGTTTTTAATTGAAAATGAAAGTGATAATTATGATTATTCAGATATATTTAAAATCAAAAACTGGGATTCTCTATCAATTCCTACAATTTCAATAGAACAAGTTGATCTTGATAAGACAAAAAGAATTTGGCTTAAAAAGAATTTTATAATAAATGAGGGAATGATGAAAAAGAATGCTGTTCTTAAATGGCAAAGAATATATTATGGAGCAGATGTATGGATAAACGGAGAAAAAATAGGAGGGAATTTTCTTGTTTCTCCTTATAGTATTGTAATTCCTAAAGGTTTATTAAAATCTGGTGAAAATTCTATTATATTAAGTGTAAATGCATGGAAAAGTGTTCCACGGAGTAAAAGCGGATTTCCTCTTATCCCAACAGGTGCTAGTATTTTTAATTGGGGGTCAAAAAAACCATACATAGAGGATATCTGGATTGAATTTTACGACAAAATTCATTTACAGAAAATATTGACATTTCCAGATATAGATTCAAAAAAAGTAAAATTTAAATTATGGTTTGATTTTGATATAGAAAATGATTTAACAGGTGATGTTTTAATTTCAATCAATGTAAAACCATGGAAAGATACATCTACAATTTCAGGAACTTCAAAAAAAATTTTATCAGCAAATAGTTTAAAAGAAAATTCAGGTGTTGAAATAGAAGTTCCAATTAAAAATATGAAATTGTGGTCACCTCAAAATCCATATTTATATATAGCAGTTATTGATGTTTGGTTAAATAATAAATTATGCGATGAAAAAAAAGTTAGATTTGGAATGAGAGAATTAAAAGTTAAAGACGGCAATTTTTATTTAAATAACAAACTTTTTTACTTCCGGGGTTCAAATCTCGTTAATGAATGGAGATGGTCAGAAAAACTTAACAGCGATTTGTCAACTATAAAAGATTATATAATTGACTGGGCGAGAAAAATGAATTTGAACTCATTCAGAACTCATACTCAACCTCCAATTCATAGATGGCTTGATATATGCGATGAAAATGGAATGCTTATTCTTGCTGAGTTTCCAATTACTTACAATTATCTTAAATTTAACTTTACTCCTGAAGAACAAGAAATCTTTGAAAAAAATTGTATTTCAGATAGTTTGGCATGGATATCAGAACTTGCAAATCATCCATCAATTGTTATATGGGTTGCAACTAATGAATCTCCAAATGAGCAGGAAAAATGGGAACTTGAAAAATTAATACCTGAAATAAAAAAACTTGATCCGAGTAGACCAGTAATGAGAGCAGGAAAGATAACTGAAGATATAAAGGATATTCATTGTTATGAAGGTTTCTGGTTTGGAGCAGAAGGTGATTTTTTTAGAGTTATTAATGATGTAGCAGAATTTAAAAAAAGGGATACTAAAAAGAGACCGATTGTAAATTCAGAATATATTGAAGGTTTTCCATCTGAAAGGAGATTAAAATGGACAGGATCTACTGAAAACGATGAACAAGCACAACTTGTTTATGCTCAGTTTGGCATGGAACAAACCGAATCAATGAGAAGACAGAAATACGATGGTATTTTCCCTTATATGTATGGGATGTGGACGAAAATACCTAATAGAAAATTTTGGAAAAAAGAATTCCCCACCCCTATGTTTGCATCTTTAAAAAGTTCATTATCACCTGTTTGTGTAAGTATTGATCTTTTCAATAGAAATTTTAAAACAAAAGAAAAAATTTCAACCCCTATTTATATAATAAATGAGACTCCTTCTAAATCGTCAGTAAAACTAACTTACTATATAACTTCATCAAATCCTGAATTTCTTGGAAACCCTTCTGCTTTTGAAAAACCGATTTTTAAAAAAAGTGAGAAATTAGAAATAAACCCATATTCTGAAAAAATAAAATATTTTGAATGGCCCTTACCTGATAAAGAAGGAAAATATTTTCTTTCCGTGGTTCTTGAAGAAAAAGAAAGAAAAGTTATTAGCCAACGTATAATAAGAACAATTGAAAAAAATCAAATTCCAGAAAAACTTAAAGAAAAAACTTTGGTCTTTCTTGGTAGTGATTCTTTCATAGAAGATTATCTAAAAGAAAAAGAAATTAATTATTCAACAAAATTAAAACTTGAAGAAATTAAACCAGAATTAATTGTAGTATGGGATGAGAGTAAAGTTGAAGAAGCAATAAAAAAAGAATTTGATATAATAAAAAAATATGTGAAAGAAGGTGGAAAACTTGTAATTTTTGCTGAAAAACAATGGGATTGGAAAGCTCTTTTAAATTTTAAAATTGATAAAGGTCCGAGATACTTAGGTTCTAAGAGAAGTTCGTACGCATTTATAAAAAATAAAAATCATCCAATCTTTGAACGAATAGATGAAGAATATTTAAAAAGATGGAATGGTGAAAATGGAGTAATTGCTGATGGAGTTTTGATAATTGAGCAACCCCAAGAATATAGCAAAATAGAAACTCTTCTCTGGATTAATGATGAAAAAAGCCCTTGTATTTTAGAACTTTCTTATGGAGAAGGAAAAATAATTGTCTCATCCTGCATGATAAAAAATAGATTGAAAGAAAATACAGATACATTTGACCTTTCAGCAGAACGACTTTTTTTAAATATTTTGAACTGGTGAATTTTAGGATTTTATTTTATCAAAAATCCATGTTTATAATTTGTTCCTTTAATTCATCAGGTATATATCCAAATTTATCAATCATTTGAACTATTAAATTTTCTGCATCTTTTTTATTCTTAATCTTTGATATTTCCTTGTATATATAAAATTTCAGAGAGGGTGATTTTATGTAGTCATCTGGAATTTTTATCTTAACTTCTCTTATTTCCTCTATCATCTTTTCCCCTTTTATTTCTTCCATTACTTCTTTCCAGAATTGACAGTAAAGATTAAATCCAACCATTTCAATAAATCCATGTTGCTGTTTCCCAAGTATATTTCCTGCTCCTCTTATTTCAAGATCTTTTAAAGCAATTTTATAACCACTGCCTGGATTATTAAATTCTTGTATTGCTTTTAATCTTTCAATAGATTTTTTATTTAAAGGAATATTAGATGGATAGAGGAAATAAGCATATGCACGCCACTTAGACCTTCCAACCCTTCCCCTTAATTGATAAAGGTCAGCCAGCCCATATCTTAAAGCATTATCAACTATTAAAGTATTTGCATTCGGAATATCAAGTCCATTTTCAACAATTGTAGTTGCAATTAATAAATCAATCTCTCCATTCCTAAATCTTGACATAACATCTTCTATTTCTTCTGGTCCCATTCTGCCATGAGCAATATCTATTTTTATAAGAGGAACAAGTTTCTGAATATTTTCTTTAACTTTATCAATATCATAAATATAATTGTGTAAATAAAAAATTTGACCTCCTCTTTCAATCTCATTTAAAATCGCTTGTTTAACAATATTATCACTGTATTTACCAACATATGTAATAACTGATAATCTTCCTTCAGGTGGAGTTTCAATTAAAGAAATATCTTTTAACTTACTTAATGCCATACTTAGAGTTCTTGGGATTGGTGTTGCTGTTAATGTTAAAACATCTATATTTCTGAAAATTGTTTTGATTTTTTCTTTTTGAATTACACCAAATCTTTGTTCCTCATCTATGATTAATAATCCTGGGTCTTTAAATTCAACATCTTCCTGTAAAATTCTATGAGTACCTATTATTATGTCAATTTGTCCAACCTTTAATTTCTTTATTATTTCTTTCTGCTTTTTTTCTGGAATCAATCTTGAAAGCATCTCAATAGTAATAGGAAATTTTGAAAATCTATCTTTGAAAGTTAAATAGTGTTGTAAAGCAAGTACTGTTGTTGGAACAAGAATAATTACTTGTTTACCGCTTAAAACTGCTTTAAACGCAGCCCTCATAGCAACTTCTGTTTTCCCATATCCAGAATCACCACATATTATTCTATCCATAATTTTTTCACTCATCATATCATTTTTAACTTCCTCTATCGCCTTTAATTGATCGGGTGTTTCTTCATATATAAATGACTCTTCAAATTCTTTCTGCCATTCATCATCTGGAAGAAATTTAAAACCAGTTTGTTTTTTTCTCTCTATATAAAGCTTATATAATTCATTTGCAAGGTCTTTAATTGATTTTTTAACCTTTTCCTTTGTTTTTCTCCATATTTTACTTCCAAGTTTAGATAATTTTGGTTTTTCACTCCCGATATATTTATGTATTAAGGAAATCTGATTAATAGGAACATATAATTTATCTTCATTTTGATATTCAATTACAATAAACTCTTCTTCTTTATTATCAACTTTTATTTTTTCAATACCAACAAATTTCCCTATCCCCTCGTTTATATGAACAACAAAATCTCCTTCTTTTATTTCAAACCAGCCAGTTATTGGAACAGTTTTATATTTCTTTAAGAGTGGATGTCTTGCTTTGTATCTTGAGAATATTTGATTGATACTCAAAAAAGTTAAGTTTTCTTCTAAAATAGTAAATCCAGTTGATAAATTTCCTTGGATTTCATCAAATTTGAAAAAAAGATTTTCACCTTTTAATTTGTTTTTTAACTTTTCTATATCAGATATATTCTCATAAAATATAAAAATTTTCTCATCAATATTTTGTTGCCAAATAACTTTTTCTGGTAAAACCTTAAACCTTTCATCTACTGAAGCAATGTTAAAATAGATAATTTTTTCTGCAAAACTTAAAATTCTATCCGACAAAAATATTGAATTTTCTTTAACCTTTTCAATTATCTCTAAATCTATTGAATGATTATTTTTATTTATCAGGTCAAGATTAATTTGATTCGGATTTATAAAAAAAACAATCTTATTTTTTATCTCTTTGAATATATCTGAATTTTCTTCACCTACATAAAATTCATTTAAAGGGAAAATTTCAAATTTATCAATTTTTTCAAATGAACTCTGAGATGAAACTTCAAATTTTCTTATTGATTCTATTTTATTTCCAATAAAATTTATTCTCAAAGGGAAAGGAGAATTTAAAGGGAAAATATCTATTATCGCTCCTCTTCTTGCAAATTCACCAGGTAATTCAACTATTTCTTTTTCCTCATATCCGGTTCTAAAAAGAAAATTTAATAAATAATCTCTTCTTAACTGTTTATCTTTTTCAATAATGCATATTTTGTCTTTTAAGGCATCAAATTCAGGTATTTTTTTTATAATTCCTAATGGATAAGAAATAAGGATAAATTTTTCCTGTTTATTTGAAATTTCTATCAGTGTTTTCACTCTTTCAAAATTTGTTTCTGTTGGCTGGTCATAATTATAATCTGGAGAAGGTAAAAATATAACATTCTTTTTATCAATAAAATTTAGAATATCAAAATAAAAAATTTCACTTTTCTTTTCATTAGGAAGAATTACAATAAAATTTTTGTCCAGTTGTTTAAAAATTGAAGCCGTAAGAAAAGCAAAAAAAGGGATATCACCACCCGCGATATTTAACCTTACCTCTCTATTTATAAAATCCAAGATTTCTTTAATCTTTCTATTTCCATTTAAAAAAAACTCCTCCATACAAAAGATAATACCCTTTAAACTTTAAAAAATAAATATGAACCAATTTCAATAATTATGTGTCAGATGTTTTTCTGCTTCAATTGCCTTTTTCACTCTCTCATAATTTTTTTTAAGTGTTTCAATTTCTTTTATTTTAAAGTCAGGGTCTTGAAAAATTTGATATAATACTGCACCTTCGCAATCCTTTGGGACTGGCAGGTCAAGAAGATAACATATTGTTGGAACTATATCTGTGAGCCATATTGTCCTTTCAATAATTTCTCCTTTTTTAATATTAGGTCCTTTTGCAATAAACAAACCTTTCATTGAACCAATACCATATTCTCCAGTTGTTATTTGTCTTCCATGTTCACCAGGAGTTTCAGGATATAAACCATAAACAACATCTCCAACTCTCTCGCCATATAATCCAATAATTCTTGCATCTTGTTTTTTGAAAGCAAAAGCAACAGGTTTCTTTCCTGTTTTTGGGTCTGTATAATCATAGAGAGCTTTTATAATCTGGTCTTGAATTTCTTCATATTCATTATCTTCAACTATACCATGGGAATATTTGCTTTTTAGATTTATATAAACATAACATGATAACTTTCCAATTGCTTTTGTTTTTCCCCATATAATCCTTTCTTTCCCTGTCTCTTGATCAATTTCAGTAACAAGTAATCCTTTTTCTTTAAGAATTTGATTTACATTAAAACCTGTTTCTCTATATTCTTCCTGAGTTGGAACTGCTCCATGGTCTGAAGTTATTATAATTAATGTCTTTCCTTCATCAATACTTTCAAGAATTACACCAAGCATTCTATCAAGTGAAATATAAAATTTTTTCTCTGCCTCTTCAACTTTTTTGTCTTTTTCTATTTCATTTATAAAAGGATGATAGAAATGATCAGGACAGTGAGCATGCATAAAGAATAGATCCCATTCCTTATTTTTAAGTAAGTATCTTGCACATTGACCAAGATATTCATTTTGAAGGTCAATAAGTTCTGAAACTGTTTCTATATCAATCCACCCAAGACGATTTGAAGTAAAAAAGGAACATGGTATAGGAAGTCCTTCAAAATTTTCAAGCTCTTTTTCAATTCCAGAAGGAAAACCAAAACCTGACAAAGAACATAAAGGTGTAAAATAAACTTTTATATTCTTGCCATCCGGAGTTAACTCAATAAGTTTTATTCTGAAAACAACTCTCTTTTTTCCTTTATCTGTATCTATTTCTGTATAAATTTTTTCACTCCATTTTCCTTTTTCTAATATAGCAATAGGTTTTTCTCCATCCTTTTCTCTATAAATCCCAACCTTATTATATCCATCACCTGAATTTATTAAAAGCAAATACCATGGTCTTTCTTTAGATATATAATCACTCCATCTAAATTCAATCTTTATCTCTGCTTCCTTAAAATCTTTACCTTTAGGTAAATTTTTCCATCCCTCTATATCTTTTATTTTTGCTGGATAACTTTGTGGCAACTCTTCCGTTGTAAAGCATAAGTCAGCACTTATATCAACTTTAATTCCCCATTCTTCAACTCCTTTCAATCTATATTCATTTATTGCGAGACCTCCACCTCCAATTTGGATTCCATTTTTTACTGCATTTGGCCAGGTACTTGGATAATTCAAAAGAATTGTCTTTTTACCAATTTTTTCTGCTGCTTCCCATATATATTCTGCTTTACAATCATCCTTATAAAATGCTGCATATGTTTTTTCAAGCTGTCCTTCCTCAAGTAAATTAAAACAAACTATTTGATGTGTTCCTATCCAACTGCCTGTTACAATTGTTGTCCAATTTGGTGGAGTTATAGTTGGATGTGGGACAAGACAATTTTCTCCCCAAACGCCTTCATCAATCATCCTTTTTGTATTAGGCATAACACCTTCTTCAACATATTTTTTAACCCTTTTTACAATAGGTGCATCCCACCCAATCAAAACACATTTTTCTGCTTTCATTTTTATCCTCCTTTTATTTCCAAAAATTTATTATTTTCTCATCTGTCTTTACTTGATAAAGAAATTTTATAATTTTCTCCCTTTGTTTTTTACATATATCAGGTCTTTCTTTTGCTAAATTTTTTTCTTGTTTTGGGTCATCAGGTAGAAAATATAACTCATCACTTTTAATTCTTTCTTTTAATGTTTCTCTTTCAATAGAGTCAACTGCTTTTATATCATATTTCTCTCCTTTTTCTGTCTCATATATGTAGCACCAACCACTTTGATCAGTAATTGTTATCTTTTCTCCTGCTGGTGAACCATATATTATTGGAGGAGAAGAAATTACAAAATCCCTTATTTTATCCTTTTTGTCTTCAATAAGAGGTATTAATGATTCTCCATGCATATCCATTGAAATTCCTGAACTTGTTAATTCATAAATTGTTTTTGTAATATCAGGTGGTTGAACAAATGATTTAATTCTTTTATGTTTAATCCCTGGTAAGTAAACTAAAAGAGGAATTCTTGTAACTTCTTCATATAAAGGTGCCCAAGAATGAAAATTTTCCTTAATTATTGATTTACCTATAAGATTATGTTCTCCAAGATAAAAACCATGGTCAGCAGTAAAAATTATACATGTATTTTTAAGAAGACCAGTATCTTCTACTTTCCTTAAAAAATATCCAAACCATCTATCAACAAGTGAAACTTCTCCTGAATATAAAGCGATACAATGTTTTAATTCACTTTCTGTTAAAATATCAGTACTTCCATATCTCGGATAAATAACTTCTTCTCCTTTATAATCAGGGTCATACATATCAACAAAATATTTTGGTGGATCCCATGGCTCATGAGGATCAAATGTATCTATATATAGAAAAAATTTTTCATATTTATAATTCTTCTCAATCCATCTACTTGCCTCAATAAATGTTTGTGCACAGAAATAATCTTCTTCATATATCCTTTTTGAAACATTTTTTAAATATTGAATAACTGTTTTATATGGATTTCTCAATTTTTCTGGTTTACAGGGTAATTTAATATCTATTTGTTCTGTTATATATTTATCATTTTCCTGACCTCTTATTAAAATCCAGCCATCAAAATCTCTTTGATAATTCATACCTGGTGCAAATGGATGAGGTGTATCAAAAATTCCCATACTTATGTATCCTTTTTCTCTTAAAATTTTTGGAATTGTTATATCATTTTCAGGCAAAGGAGCCCATTTATGATATGTAAAGACAAATCTTCCTGTTAGAATTTCATGTCTGTTTGGAACTGTTGGAAATGAACCTATATAAGCATTTTCAAATAAAATTGAATTTTTAGCAAATTTATCTATATTGGGTGTTGAAATCCAATTATTACCATAACAACCTAAAAAATCTCTTCTTAAAGTATCTGAAATTATCAAAATTATATTCATTTAAAAACCTCCTTTTCATATCCAATTTTTTCTGAAATCTCACCACAAACTTTTTTTAATATTTCTCCAAATTTTTTTATTTTTTCTGACTTAATTCTATAATGAGGGCCTGCAATACTCACAATACCAATAAGTTTTCCATCGTAATTGAGGATAGGCGCAGCTATCCTTATAACATCAATTCTTGCTTCTCCTATATCATATGCCCAACCAGTTTTTATAACTTTTTCTATTTCTTTTTTTAATTTTTTTTTATCTACAATTGTCTTTTCTGTAATTTTTTCAAGTTTTTTCTTTTTCATAAAATTTTTAAAAACATCCTTATCATATGCAAGTAAAATTTTACCTGGAGCAGAAGCATGTAAAGTTTGGTATCTTGAACCAATTTGAGCAACAAGTTTTATTGATTGCGGACTTTCAATTTTATCAATATATAAAATCTCATTATTGTAAGGAATGATTAATTCAATCGTCTCTTTTGTTTTTTTACATAATTCTTTTAAAAAAGGACCTGCAATTTCCCTTATTTGTATTTCAGAAAGTATTTTTTTTGTATAAGATAAGAAACTATATCCAAGTTTATATTTTTTATCTTTATAACTTACAAAATTTTTATCAATAAAGGTTTTTAAAATTCTGTAAAGTGTTGTTTTGGGAATATTCAATTTTCGTTGTAATTGAGAAAAAGTCATAATATCTTCCTCTTTTAATTTTTCAAGGACATCTATTCCTTTTTCAAGTAAATTTTTTTGTTTCATATTTGGAACTTTAGTTTCATATATAATACAACAAAAAAAATTTATATTCAATTTAATTTTATAAAAACTGGACTTGACCAGGCGCAAGAATTTGAAGAAGTATTAACTCTTACATAATAGAACACAAACTTACCAAAAGTTTCTGATTCTAAATAATCATTTTTAAAGTTAACTTCATCAACATAATCAGTTTTATCATACCAATTATTTAAATTTTTTTGATAGATGATTTCCCCATTTCTAATTATCTCTATATTTTTTATTAAATAGGGACTGGCAGAAATTACAGAAATCTTTACTTTATCTTTTTTATCCAAATCAAATATAGTGCCTGAGAGAATATTGTTAACTTTTACTTCAAGAAAAATTTTCTCACCCTTCGTTGCATATGTTTTCCTATTTCTTATACTTTCAAATAAATTTTTAATATTAAGAAAATCGTTAAATACAGCAGTCAGCCCTGATTGATATATTAAATGAGATGTCTCCTTTTCATTATTTGCTGGCATTGTTTTATGTGTATCTGAACCACCAATAAAACCAACATAAAAACCTTTCTTTAAATAATCAACAGCATAACCTTCCCCATTATAAGGTTCAATCAATGAATCTGGATTTCCATAATATTCTGATGTTCCCCATTTAGAATGTATTTCAATAGCAGGCATATATATTTGGCCTGGATAAATATCCTCATTTATTTCTCCATGTTTTTGAGCACGACTTGTATGATGAGGAACAACAAAAAAATCAAAATTCTGTATTTTACTTTTTTCTTTCAATTTTTTGCATAATGTCTTAATATTTCCTTGTTCAAATTCGTCAACAAAAATATCTGGATAATTCGTAAAATAAACATTATTATCTCCTCCATTAAAACTCTTCAGAGATGCTTCATATCCAGGGAGTATAATAAATTCACCTTCTTTATTATAAAACTTACTCACATAAATCCCTTCTTTCCATTTTCCGAGAGTTGATCTTCTATTTGAAATATGGTCTGTTATAGAAATCCAATTAAGAAAAGAAACAAAATTCCCATAATTTATTGCAAAATGGACACTTTTCGCAATATCAGGATGACAATCACTTAAAACAGTATGAACATGAGGGTCTCCCCAGAAAATTTTATAAGTATTATTTTTTCTGGATAAAGAAGGATTACTGTAAAAGACCTTTCCATTAAATTCACAATAAAATTTAAAAAATCCTTCATAATTGATTAAAAAATTTTTGATAAAAGCAATTGCTGGCCTATTTTTTTTAAACTTTACTGGTATTTCTATATTTAATTCCTCACTTTTTAAAACTATTATCTCATCAAATTTAAAAGATGGATATTCATTTCTGTCAATTAGAGCAATTTTAATTGTAAATGGTATATCTGGTTCTGTTATAGATGGTATATCAATTATAATTTTTTCTGGTTCATAACCAAAAGATTCTAATTCAAAGATTTTTGAAATATTTTTGTCTAAATTTTCAATCTTCAACATTTATAAAATTTAAAAATATGCATTCTTTTCATATTCATCTATTAAAGCCATAAAATTATCATATTTTACACCAAAAGCAATTGAATGACTTGGTCCAATTATAAATCTTAAATTCTTCTTTTTAAACTTATCAATAAGTTCTCTTACATTCCTTCTCACATCTTCCATTGAACCGCTTATTAATATCTCTGTTGAAATTCCACCCCAAAAAATTATTTTATCTCCATACCTTTTTGTCAAAAATTCTATATCCATATTCGCGTTTGTCTGTAGCGATTGGTAAACATCAATTCCTGAATCAATAAACATATCCATAAGTAATATATTATTCCCACAGTTATGAAGGAAGACATAAGGAACATATTTTTTTATATTTTCAACCCTTCTTTTTAAAAATGGATAACAACATTTTCTGAATAAATCGGGAGATATAAAAGGACCTTTTGTTCCTGCCATATCTTGTTCAAGTAAAACACCATCCTGTCCTTTTCTTATGTAATATTTATCCATAAGATTCTGAATATTAACCATAACTTCATTTGCAGAAATTATAACTTCTGGTTTTAAAGCATATAACATAAGCCCTGTTTCCATTCCTCCTAAAATAGTAAAACATGTAATGCCAGCATGACTTCCTACAATAAATTTCTCATCTTTAAAATTTTCTATTAAAAAGTCGCAACACTCAAATATTGTTGGATCAGGTTGTTTAATTTGATCTTCAGAAAATTTAAACATATCAGGAGTAAAATCATCTATGTCTTTTTTATAAGGGTCATATACACATGAAATCTCATTTGTTGTCTCTGAAACCCTATATATCCTGCCACTTTCATCTTCATATGTCTTTTCATCAATCTTTTTTATTTTTGGTACTTGATAATTTTTTGGTGGTAAAATTGCTGCTTCTTTAAAGGTAAGTATATCAACACAATCTATCTTTTTAAAGAATTCAACCGTATCCTTCTTATATGATTCTGCCACTTCATCTCTTTTTCCCTCCCACAAAGCAATCTGTGATTTTACCTTATTCCTTACATATGTTTTTCTTCCTATAACCTTTTCTATAATATCATAATCAACTACATAAAAACCAAGAGGAATTTTGTCTACATCTTTTCTTTCTATAAGCCTTTTAACTCTTTCTTTTGATGTCATAATTTTATTTTAACATTGTTTTGATGATTTCACATAATAAAGAACTATTCTATAATAAGAATTTTAAAATCGCGGCAAGGAACAGATATCTTAAAATTGTTTTTTTCAGAAATAATTTTGAAATTTTTCAAATCATATTCAATGACCTGATATAATTTATTTAAATCTTTTGTTAACTCTTTTATTCTATCCTTATTTTTTTGAGAGTCTTCATTATAGAGTTTTTCAGCCTCTCTTAGATTATACTCCATTTGTATTATTCTTTCATCACTTTCAATATCATAAATCTTATAATTTTTACTTAAATTTAGATTTTTCTCATTCAAAGTAATGTTAACCTCTGTTTTACCATCTTCTACTTTGTGTAAATTCATAATTTGAAGCATAGATTTACCATTCGGTTGTTTCCATATACTTACAATAAATTTCTCATCATCAACTTTAACATATTGACTATTATCCCAGTATGGAATAAAAACAACATCATCTCTATCAATCCCCCATTTCTGTCTTAAAACTAAAAGATGGTATCCTCTAATTGATGTGTGAACTTCAGGAACAACATCATGCATCCAAAACCAACCAACTGCTTGTCTATTATAAAAACTCCATCCAATTCCACTGCCTCTACCTGTCTGATTCATCCAAACAGGAACAAAGCCAAATTTCTGTGCTCTTCCCAAACTTCTTAATAGTAAATGTGGAATTGTATCTATAATATCTCTACCAGGAACAGGTGTTTTATCCTCTCCAAACATTGCAATATCAGCAAAAGATATTGCATAAGGTGCCATATAATTTGTTGTATGGACCCATATGAATGGTTCTCTATTATGATCTATAAATAATTGTCTCATTCTTTTCATAAATTCTCTTTGATGCATAAGAGGGATAGAAGGTCTTATTGTTCCATCTTCCATAATCTTTCCATTTCCATTAAAAACATTATAGTCAGGTCCATGATAAACCTCATCAAAATAAAATCCTTCAATAAACCAATGTCTAAACCAAATTTCCATATGAAATGCAAAAAATCCCTATAACTTTCAACTGGTGTTAAATGAAACCAACTTTGAGGAACAAGTGTCCATTCAGCAGGAAAAAAAGTTGAAAATGCTTTTGACTTATACCCTTCAAAATACATACTTGCATTAAAAAAATAACATCTTTTAACTTTATATGGGTCTGGATTGTTTTTTGCCTTTTGCCAGTTCTTTATAAATTCAACTCCATTTTTCCCAAGGACTTTTTCAGCATTTTTTAAAACTTCAGGGTCTGACCAGTTTATATAATTTTCAGGTAAATTTATAAGTATCTGGTCTGGATTTTCTCCTTCTTTATAGACACCCATTGCCTGTGCAAGTTTTTTTGTATCATGTGGGTCAATTGGACATCCTCCATGACCTGGTCCATAGAAAAAATTTATTTTACTGTTTCCAATAGGAACAAAATGTAAACAAGCATTTCTCCATCCAGAAGGAAGTGGTTTGACAGGAGAAGCAATTAAACCAAATTCTGCATCAAAGTTTTTAATCTTTCCTTTTTTTCTTACAAAATTAATCCTCATCTCTACAACTTTTCCTACTTTTATAATCTCACAGGTTGGATAATCATTTCCAAGAATCCAGTTATGGTCATTGTCACTAAACCAATGAAGAGCAACTTTATCATCAGTCAGACAAACATATGGAACAAAATCAGCGATTTCATCGCTTTTCCATATAATACCTTCTTTATTTATCTCTCCAAAAGCAGGAGACCAACCACCAGCTGTTGAGAAAAAATATTTTGCATTCTTTTCATTAACAGGAATTGAAAGATAAATTCTATCAAAATTTATATTTTCTTTTTCTGGGACAATTGCATTCATTTTATAATAAATCATACCATCAAATTCCATATAACCATCAAATTTGAATAAAATTTTTTCAATTTTATACTCTCCAGTAAATTCAACTTTCTCATCTGATTTTTTTGTAATTTTGATTGGTTTTGAAATTGTTGCAGGAATAATATTTCCTGAATTTTCTCCATATAAATTAATGTTATTAAAAAGCATCTCTTAATTCTGATTCCTTATTTTCTCAGGTAAAACTCCTTTAAATTCAATCTCTCTTCCCCATACATTTGCTATCAATAAATTTCCCTTTTCTTTAAGTGTTATTTTTTCAAATGGTGGTGCTACTTTTATATTTTTTCCAAAATTATTTCCAAGAAAAACAAATTCTTTTTTCAAATCTTTATGTTCAAAAGTATCAATTTTTTCTTCAAGAACTTTTCCCTCTTTGCTTAAAAACTTTGTGTGCACTTCATATTTCCCATACTTTAAATCTTTTGGCAAAAATATATAACTTTCAGCACTATCATATTCAAATTTTTCTATTTCTTTACTTATGACCAATTTTTTCTCAGGAGAAAAAATTTCAAATTTAACACTTTTCAATTCATCTCTTTTAGGATAGTCAAGAATATCAGACCAGAGGTAAAGACCTAATGAAAGTGGAGCAAAATTTACTCTTGTCTTCATATTCCATTTTTCTTCCTCTGTCTCTTCTTTTCCTTCTTCTCTTTTAAAAACTGAATAGAAGTAATTATTTTGAAAGAGTATCATATCAGAAGTATTTATTTTTATTATCAATTGTTTTTTTTGATTAGAAGAAATTTCAGGTATACTTTCATCAATATTTATATTTATTCTTTGCTTTGGACCTATTTTAAAACTTTTCTTATAAATTTCTGAACTTCCATCTCCAAAAAAAATAAAGCATTGCTCTTCTTTATCCTTCCCATTAATTATTTCTATTTCTATTTTCAATCTGTTTTCATATACCAAATATGATAAATCCTTTATTTTTACAGAAGTTTGTTCAGGTGAAAAAACAAATTGTGCATGCGCTTGTATATTTTTATACCAACCATAAGTATAAGGAAAAGAACATTGAGGCCAAGCAATTCCTATCATTCCTTTCCATATATTATTTTTACTAATATCCTTTACTCCTAAACTTTCAAAAGGAACCATAATTTCTACAATCCATTTTTTATCCTTATATGAAGACATAACAAACCAATCCCCATTCCATGTAGTCCTTTCAATTCCAAGCGAAGGAATATGTTCAGCATCAAATATTGCATTATATCCATTTAAAATTAACTGATAACCTTTTAAATTATCTAATATAGGAGGAGTAAGCCAAAGTTCTATTTGTGGATTGTCAAGGTAAACAGGATCATCCCTTTTCCTATAATTTTTTGATGGTTTTTTTAAAAGGTCTTTTAATAAAATTGCTATATAAAAATTTTTTTTGTTATGTTTCAAATATACGGAAGTATTTACACCTAATCCTGGGACAATAATACTGCTATATTTTCCTGTTGCACCAGAAAAACCAGTAATAACTGAAGCATCATTTCATTCTCCTTCATTTATTAATCCATCAATTTTTGGTAAATTTTCCGAATAAGGAATTATAATCTGCGGAATAATTTGTTGTTGAGAAAAGGAAAATTTAAAAAATGGAAAAAATAAGAAAAATAGGAAAACTTTTCTCATTTTTTGCCTCCTATAAAATTTTTTATTCCCAAGGATTGATTGCACCCTCTTTATAAACTTCCTTATAAATTTTACCAACCTCTTCTGTAAATTTAGGCATCCACCAGCCATGAGTTAATAGAATGTCTCCTTCTTTCACTGCTTTCACAATTTCTTCCCTTCTTTTATCTATTGGACCATCAGCAACATTTATGACACTAAATGCATGTGGAAATATTTTTCTTATTTGAAAGGGAGTTGAAGCAATACCGCCTCTCAATTCAGCATAAGGTGCAATTTGACTCCAGGAAGCAGGACCTTTTGGAAATTCTGGTATTATTAAGACATCGGGATGCTTAATTCTTAATTCTCTTAAAACTTCTGTCCATAAAAGTATCCATTCAAATTGATTAACTTTTTCTCCAACTGGTGCATGTATTCCATTTGTATCCATATAAAATAATGTGCAACCCCATCTTTTTTTAGCATATTCAATCTTTCTTGACAATCTTTCTACAATTGGGAAAAACTGCCACCATGGTAAATCTTTTGGCCAAATTTCTGAAAAATCATCATTCAAAGGATTTCTCATTGGTCCATGAGAACCAGTTCCATGTTTCCATTTTTTATCTTTCTCATCAAAATATACCTGTGTTGGTCTTATACATACACCTGTTCTTAAACCAGCATCCC
>JBKBIN010000029.1:0-17458 GCA_046296715.1 Candidatus Ratteibacteria bacterium | reverse complement strand
CTTCTATTACTTCAAGAATTGACCTTCTTCCAGGAACCTGATTAATTATTTTTGTTGTCTTTAAAGCTACAAGATTTCCAGATTCGTGAATTGTTATAGGTAGGTCAATTTTTTTCACAATATAACTTACTATATTTTTTGCTTCTTTGCTTCTTGAGTTGAAAAAAGAAAAACTAAAAAATAAGATGAGAATTAAAATAAACCCTAAAAAAATTTTGTTCTTAAATATTTTCAAGTATTTCATTTATGTCTCCTTTCCATATTCCTCTTTCATCAAGTTCAAGTTTTTCTGTTATATAAAGGAAATTCAAATATTCAAGAATAAAACTTGTAATTGAATTAATGACATTATTTTTTGCTGATAGATATGCTTCTTGGGCTTCAAGAAGGTCTCTTATTGTTGCTCTTCCTGCCTGTAATAATAAATCAGTGCTTTCTACTCTTTTTTCTGCAAGTTTTAAACTTGTAAGTTGAATATTATAACTTTGATATGACTCCTGTAACTTTCTATAACTATCAATAATCTCTTTCTTAACTATATCTATTTTCTTATCAAAGTTTCTCTTTGTCCTTTCATATTGAATAAGTGCCTTTTTATATTCATTTCTTTGAGGAAGTTTACTAAAAGGAATGTTAAAATCTATCCCTACATCATATTCTGGTTTATTCAAATCAATATTTGGGTTGGCTTTAACATCTCCTCTACTTTTTATAGAAACGCTTAAATCAATCTCATTCTTCAGGTTATTTAAAGCAATTTCAACTTTTCTTTTTGAATCCTCAACTTTTTCATATTCTGTTATTAAATCAAGACGGTTTTGGAGAGCATAATCTATATACTCAGTTAAATTAAGTTTAATTTCAGGTAATGGTTTTTCAAAAAGTTCCTCAATTTCTTTATCCTCTAAAATAAGATTAAAGGAAGGAGACAGCCCAAGTTTAATTTTAAAAGAATCAAGAGAACTAAAATAAAGATTTTGTGCATCTATCCATCTTTGATAAGCAGTATATTCATTCTGCCTTGCCTGGTCAACCTGAAATGGTGCTATTCTTCCTGCATCAGAAAGCATTTCTATCCTTTCTCTTGTTGTTTTAAGATTAATGTAATTTGCATAATAGTTTTCCATCCTTTTTTTATAAAGAAGAAGATTTAAATAGTCCTTCGTGATGTCAATTGAAAAACTTTTTTGATATCTTAAAAAATCTCTTATTTGATAAACAACATTTCTCTCGCTTTGGATTAAATTTTCAAGAGCAATTTTTCTTCCTGTTCCTTTAAAAAGAGGCTGGAATAAATTTAAAGACAAAATTGATTGAAATGCTTTTTCTTTATCTCCTGTTAAATACTTTAAAATTGCTTCTCCTATGTTTAATGATATTTCACCTGCTGTTGAAAGTGTTTGAATAATTTTTAGATTTAAATTTGAACTTATTTTCTCATCAGAATTTTTATACCAGTTTATATTACCTGTTAAAGTGGCTCTCGGTCTAAAAAGATATCTTTGGTAAATTAAATCCAAAACAGAAATATAGACATTTTCTTTTGCTGTCTGATAATCCCTGTTTTTTTCTGCAGAAAAAATTAAAGTGTTTTTTAAAGATAAGATAAGTGTCTCTTTCTCAGTATTTTCATTTAGGTTTATAGGCATTTTATCTTTTTTAATTTTTTGTTTCTTTTCGTCTATTATCTGGAAAACTTCTTTATCAACTGATTTTTCATAATACTTTGGACTACAGGAAATCAATAAGATTAAACCAAAGACATAAAAATATTTTTTTTTCATTTATAAATTCTACCCTTATAAGAAATTTAGACAAATTTTTCAATAAAAAGGTTTAGTTTTAATCAATTTTAACTGGTTTATTTTGTTCTGATGATTTGTATATAGAATCAATTATTTTCATTAAGATTATCGCCTCTTCTGGTTTTGAAAATGGCTCTTCTTCTTTTCTAATTGTATTTACAAAATTTATTACTGCCCTTTCTCTTCCCATCTTTGGATCTGGTTCAACTATTATTTTTCTATTTACTGGTTTGCCATTTTCCATAGTATAAAGTTCACAATCATCAATCGCTGTATCATCTATTCCATCCCTCCCGAAAAGGCGTCTAATCATTCCTCCTGCTTTTGTCCCTTGAAATGTAACAGATACTTCCTCTCTTTTATTCATTTCTGCCCAACTATTTCTCGCAAATAGAACCTGTCCTGTTTTAAATGTTATGAAAGCATGAGAACTTGTTTCTACATCCATTATTCCACCTTCAACATCGGGTATTCCCCAAGGACCTTTAAAATCAGGATTACCTGAAAAATCATAAAATGTTTTTGCAAGTACATATTCTGGTTCTGGAAATTCCATAAAATATAAAGCAAGGTCTATCATATGAAGCAAATCAATAACAGGTCCACCACCAGAAAGTGCCTTTTGAGTAAACCAACCGCCAAATCCTGGGATTCCACATCTTCTTATCCATAATGCTTGTGCTGAATTTATTTTTCCAACATCTCCATTTTTAATGTATTTCATAAGTGCTTGTGCTTCAGGTCTTGCTCTGTTATTAAAATCAAACATTAATATTTTTTTCGCATCTTTTGCTGCTTTAACCATTTTTTCTGTTTCTTTTGCATTTAATGCTGGTGGTTTTTCACAAAATACATTTATACCATTTTTTAAACACTCAATTGATATTTCAGCATGATATTTATTCGGAACACAAACACTGACAATATCCAACCCTTCTTTTTCTATCATTTCTTTGTATGAAGAATAAACATTTTTAATATTAAATTTTTCTGCTTTAATCCGAGCTTTCTCTGTGTCAATATCACTTATTGCAACTACTTCTACATCACTTTTTAAATAACCAGAAATATGATAGTCAGCAATTCCACCTGCTCCAACAATTCCTGCTTTTAATCTTTTTTCCATATTAACCTCCTTTTTTATCTATAGTAACCCTATATCTTTCCTGTAGTGTTTTCCTTCAAAATCAATTGTTTTTGCTGCTTTATAAACTTTTTCTCTTAATTTTTCAAAATTTATGTCAATACTACAAATTCCTAAAACCCTTCCTCCATCTGTTAATATTTTACCATTTTCAATTTTTGTTCCAGCATGAAATAAAATCACATCCTTTACTCTATCAATATTTTTTATCTCTTTACCTTTTTCATATTCTCCTGGATAACCTTTTGAAGCAAGAATTACACATAATGATTTTTCTTCCTTCCATTTTATACCTATTTTATTTAAATTGCCTTCTATTATACTTTCAACAACTTCAACTAAATCACCTTCCATCCTTGGTAAAATAACTTGTGTTTCAGGATCTCCAAATCTTACATTATATTCAAGAACATAAGGACCTTTATTTGTTATCATTAAACCAAAATATAAGACACCTCTATAATCAATATTTTCTTTTTCAAGTCCTTTTAATGTTGGTTCTACAATCTTTTTCTTTATTTCATTTTCAAGTTCCTCATTAAAATAATAAGGTGGTGAATAACAACCCATTCCTCCTGTATTTGGACCTTTATCATTATCAAAAACTCTTTTATAATCTTTTGCTGGAACCATAGGAATGTAAGTATTTGTATCTGTAAAGATCAAGTATGATAATTCTTTCCCAACTAAACAATCTTCAATTACAACTTTTTTTTCACCCTTAAAAATTTTTTTAATAAATATTTCCTCAAGATAATTCTTCCCTTCTTCTTTTCCTTCAATAACTCTAACTCCTTTCCCAGCAGCAAGTCCATCAAATTTTATTACATAAGGGACTTTTCTTTTTTCAATAATTTTTATACTTTTTTCAAATGAATCTGAAATCTCAAAATCTGCAGTTGGAATATTATATTTTTTCATAAATTCCTTAGCAAAACACTTAGATGATTCAAGAAGGGCAGCTTTTTTTGTTGGACCAAAAATTTTAATCCCTTTTTCAACAAAAAAATCAACAATACCTTCTGAAAGTGGATTCTCAGGTCCTACAATTATAAGATCAATTCTTTTTTCTTTAACAAATTTAAATATCTCATCAAAATTACCTAAATCTTTCTTTATACATTCTCCCATTAAAGCAATTCCTCCATTACCAGGGATAGCAAAAATTTCATAATTTTCAGAATAACTTTTTATTTTCCAGCAAATTGCATGTTCCCTTCCACCACTGCCTATTATTAAAATTCTCATTTTTTCCCACTTTTTATAATTGTAATTTTAATCAAAAAATTAAAATTTTACAAATAAAACCAATGAGAAAAATTTAAAAATCTCTCCTTTTTAATTACTTCAAATGCCTTTTGGTAATTAAAAAGTTATTTCTTTATTTTAAGTTAAGTCGTTCAGTCCAGACCTTTATAAAATATTCAAGAGACCTATTATATGTTTTTTCAGCATCAGGTGGGAAAAGACATCCTGGAAGTTCCTTTCTTGACCAGTGAGACCTCAAACATTCACAACAAATACCCCTTTTAGAACAACTTGTATAAGAACAGCCACAATCTTTTAAATTCTTTTTAATATTTAAACATTCAGTCATTTCCCCTCCTACTTTAAAATTTTTTATTAAGTTTACTATAGAAGTAAAAATTTGTAAAATAAATTGTGGATAGCGATGATTAAAATTATACTCTATTCTCCAATAATCTTTGTCTCTTCGTCAAGATATATCCCTCTTAAATTCATTTCAAGAGTATGAGGAGAAGGAGAGGCAGCAAAACCAACTTCTTGAGTTATTATATCATTCTGAATTAATTGAACAAGATGTTTGTTAAATGTAAGCATTCCTTCTTCTTTATCAGCAGCCATTGCCGAATAGAGTTTATTTATTTTGTTATCCTGAATTAACTTTGAAATCACAGGTGTAACTATCATAATTTCACAAACAGGAACAAGTCCACTACCATCTTTTTTCGGAACAAGTTTTTGACATATTGTTGCTCTTAAATGATAGGCAAGTATCTTCCTCACCTGTTCATGTTGACTTGAAGGAAAGAAATCAAGTATTCTTGTGATTGTTGTTATTGTATCAATTGTGTGTAAAGTTGAGAAGACAAGATGACCTGTTTCACATGCACTTATTGCTGCCTGAAATGTATCCACATCCCTTAATTCTCCAATTAAAATTATATCTGGGTCCTCTCTTAAAACATGTTTTAAAGCAGATGCAAAAGAAAGTGTATCTATCCCAACTTCTCTTTGGTTTATTATTGACTTTTTATCTGTATATAGATACTCTATAGGATCCTCAATAGTAACTATATGCTCAACTCTCTCATTATTTATTATTTCTATCATAGAAGCAAGAGTTGTTGATTTACCACATCCAGTAGGTCCTGTAACAAGCACAAGACCATCATTATATAAAGCAATTTTTTTTATAACAGGTGGAAGATTAAGTTCTTCAATTGTTGGTATTTTATCTTTAATTCTTCTCATTACAAAACCTGGATAACCACGCTGCCAGAAAGCATTTACTCTGTATCTGCCAACTTCTGGGTTATCAAAAGCAAAATCTGATTCTTTTTCTTTCTTAAAATTAACTTTTTCTTCTTCTGGCATAATTAAATCTAAAATTTTGAAAAGAACTTCAGCATTTAACACCCCTTCCCATTCCTCAACCTCTACTAACTCCCCTTTTATCCTTAAAATAGGTTTTCTTCCAAATTTCAAATGCAAATCAGATGCATCTTTTTCCTTCATTAATTTTAAAAGAGAAAAAAAATCATTCATTTTTCACCTTATTTTTTCTTAAATATTCCTCTATTGCAATATGTATTAAATTTTCATTTTTTTTAACTTCTACAGAAGGTAGCGCCCCTTTAATTAAATCATGCGCCCTTCTTGAAACCTCAACTATCACTTCATAAATATTTTTATTCTTATCAATTAAATCAAGCATTTTTAAATTTCTATTTTCCATTTTTTCACAAAAGTTTTATTATTGCTTCTTCAGCTCCATCACCTCTTCTAAAGCCAACTTTTATAATTTGAGTATATCCACCATTTCTGTCTATATATTTTTTTGAAATATCAACTATTTTTTTAACTGTTTGAGGATGATTTACAAATTGATTTATTTTTCTTATATCTGACAAAGTCCCTTTTTTCCCAAGAGTTATTAATCTTTCAATAATTCTTTTTAATTGTTTTGCTTTTGGTAAAGTTGTTATTAATTTCTGATTTTGGAAAAAACTTATTGTCATATTTCTCATCAAGGCCTTTCTATGTGATTTATTTCTACCTAATTTTTTCTTTGTATCTCGCTTATGTCTCATTTTTTCTCTCCTTTTGTTGAAGCACTTTCTGAAGTAGTTTTAAGAGAATATCCCATCTTTTTCAATGCATTCTCTATCTCTTCAATAGATTTTCTACCAAGATTTTTAATTACCTCAAGAACTTCAATTGGTGTATTTAAAAGATCCCTTAACGTCTTTATATTTTTGTTTTCAAGCGCATTATATACTCTTGTAGAAAGTTTCAATTCTGTAATTGGTATATCAAGGTCGTATTTTATTTCTCTTTTTTCAATTAGTTCCTCCTCTTCTCCTATTTTCTGACCACTTAGAATAAGTTCAAATTGTTTTTTAAGGAGTCCACACGCATGTTTAACACTCTCTTCAGGAGTAACTGCTCCTGTTGTCCATACCTCTAATATAAGTTTTTCATAATCAACAAACTGTTCAACTCTTGTATTCTCAACATGAAAAACAACTTTTCTTACTGGTGAATAAAGTCCATCTATAAGAATTGTTCCTAAAGGAACATTTTTAACCATAAGTTTCATCTTTTCAACAGGTAAATAACCGAAACCTTTTGTAATATCAATCTCAAACTGATATTTTTTACTTGGATCTATAGTCGCAATATGTAAATCTTTATTTATAACCTCAACTGAACCATCGTTTACTAAATCACCTGCACATATTTCATCTTTATCCGAAATCTCAACTGTAATTGTATGCGGATATTCACTTATTATTGGCTTTAAAGCAATCTGTTTAATATTTAAAACTACCTCTACTATATCTTCCTTCATTCCTTCAAGAGTTGAAAACTCATGCAAAACACCTTTTATTCTTAAACCAGTAATTGCAATGCCAGGGATAGATGAAAGAAGAACCCTTCTTAAAGCATTTCCTATTGTAACCCCATATCCTCTTTCAAGTGGTTCTATAATCAATTTCCCATAATTTTTTCTAAGTGTTTCTTTCTCCCATATAAAAGTTGATGGATAAATAAATTCTTTCATTTTTCACCTCTCTATTTATTTTGAATAAAGATTAACTATTAATTGTTCATTAACAGGAATTGAAACTTCACTTCTATCTGGATATCTTAATATTTCTATTTTTAAATTATCCTCATCTACTTTCATCCATAAAGGTTTTGTCCTTGTTTTATACTCTTCAATACATTCTTTAATCGTTTTTATTATATTTTCATTTTTGAATTTAATCTGTATAATATCACCAACCTCAACCAAATATCCTGGCCTATCATTTCTCTTCCCATTTACAATTACATATCTATGATTTATTAATTGCCTTGCCATTTTTCTTGAATAAGCAAAGTTTGCTTTATAAATAACATTATCAAGTCGTCTCTCAAGTAATTGAAGTAATACCTCTCCAGTAACTCCTTTATGTTTCTTAGCAATCTCAAAATACCTCTTAAATTGTCTCTCCATCACTCCATAATAAATTTTAACTTTATTTTTTTCTCTTAATTGAAGTGCATATTCTGACATCTTTTTTGGTTTTATTAATCTTATCTTACTTTTTCTTGGATCAACAGCACATTTGTCACTTTCGCATCTTCTTCCTTTTAGATAAAGTTTTACACCATATTTTCTACATATTTTACATAATGGTTTTATATATTTCGCCATAAATTTCCCTCCTTATTATACTCGCCTTCTTTTAGGCGGTCTACATCCATTATGAGGAATTGGAGTTACATCTTTAATAGAAACAACATTTAAACCTGCACTCTGTAATGCTCTTATTGCTGTTTCTCTACCTGGACCAGGACCTTTTACTCTTACATCAACTTCTTTCATGTTATATAATGCTTGGGCTCTCTTTGCAACATTTTCTGCTGCAAGTTGAGCTGCAAAAGGAGTTCCTTTCCTTGTGCCCTTAAAACCACTTGTTCCTGAACTTCCCCATAATAAAACATTACCCTGTTGATCTGTAATAGTTATAATAGTATTGTTAAAAGTTGCTTTAATATGGGCAATCCCTTTTGGTACATTAATTTTCTTTTTTCTCTTTTTTGTATATTTTTTCGGCACTTTTTACCTCCTCATTTCTCTTCTTTTTGTTGTTTTTGTTGTTTCAATGCTTTTCTTGCTGCTTTATCTCTCACAACACCTACAGTTTTTCTTGGTCCTTTCCTTGTTCTTGCATTTGAACGTGTTCTCTGTCCTCTCACAGGTAAAGAAAATTTATGTCTAATGCCCCTATAACAATTTATATCAATTAATCTTCTAATATTTTGTGCGATTTCCTGTCTTAAATCACCTTCTATTTTATAATTTTTTTGGATAAAAGAAGTTATTTTACCAAGTTCTTCTTCTGTTAACTCTTTAACTCTTTTTTCACTGTCAACACCTGTATTTTTAACAATCTCTTCTGCTCTTTTATCTCCTATTCCGTAAATATAAGTTAATGCAATTTTTACCTTTTTATTATCTGGTATCTCAACTCCAAGAATTCTTGCCATTTTTATCCTCCTTATCCTTGTCTTTGTTTATGTTTTGGTCCATCTTGTGGATTACTGCAAATGACTCTAATAATACCTTTTCTTTTTATTATTTTACATTTCGGACATATTTTTTTTACAGAAGCTCTAACCTTCATTTTCCACCTCTTTTATAATCTTTTAATAATTCTTCCTCTTTTTAAATCATATGGTGAAATCTCAACTAAAACTTTATCACCTGGAACAATTTTTATATAATTCATTCTCATTCTTCCACATAAATGCGCAATAACCTGGTGTCCATTTTCAAGTTCTACTTCAAAATTTGTTGCTGGTAAAACCTTTTTGATTACTCCTTCTATTCTAATTTTTTCTTCGTTAGCCATTTTTAACTTAATACCTCATATCCATTTTTTTTTATAAGAACACAATTTTCGTAATGAGCAGCATATTTCCTATCTTTTGTAACAACTGTCCAACCATCTTCTATTACTTCTGTTTCTCCTTCTCCTTCTGCTATCATTGGCTCTATTGCTATAATTGTGTTTTCAACTAAAATGTCTCCTTCGCCTTTATACCCAAAATTCGGAACTTCTGGAGATTGATGCAAATTTTTACCTATACCATGACCTGCAAACTCTTTTATTACTGAAAAACCATTTTTTTGAGCATAATTTTCTATTACATAACCTATATTACCAGTTTTAGAACCAGCATAAACTTCTTTTAATGCTTTCTCAAATGCCTTTCTTGTTACTTTTATTAATTTAATATATTTTACATCTATTTTACCCACAGGGAAAGTGTCTGCGCAATCACCATAAAAACCATTATATTTAACTCCAACATCAAGTGAAACAATATCTCCATTTTTTAATATTTTACCCTTCTTTGGAAGTCCGTGAATAACTTCAAAATTAACTGAAACACATATATTTGCAGGATACCCTCTATATCCTTTAAAAGCTGACTCTACTTTTTTCTTCTTCATTAATTCAATACTTTTTAATTCAATTTCATAAGTTGAAATACCATCAACTAAATATTCCTTTAACTCTTCAATTATTTCTCTTGCTTTTTTACAACAAGTTCTAACCATATCTATTTCCTTTTTGGTCATATTTTTGAAATTTCAATTATTTGCTTTACTATATCTTCTAACTTTTCATCTCCACGAACACTAAATAAAATATTTTTGCTTTTATAATAATCAAGTAAAGGAGAAGTTAACTTATGATAAACAGCCAATCTATTTCTAACAACTTCTTCTTTATCATCATCTCTTTGAATCAATTTACCACCACATTTATCACAAATTCCTTGAACTTTTGGTGGTATATTTATTAAATGATATATTGCTCCACAATTTTCACATATTCTTCTGTTTGAAAGACGATTAATAAGAAAATCATCATCTGCCTGAAGATATATAACTTTTATTTTACCATCTTTTATAAATTTTTCAAGATTTTTTGCCTGATTTATATTTCTTGGGAAACCATCAAGTATAAATCCATCTTTACAATTATCCTCACTTATTCTTTCTAATAAAATAGAAATTACAATTTCATCAGGAACAAGTTCCCCTTTATCCATATATTTTTTTGCTTTTAATCCTAACTCTGTTTTCTCTTTAATATTTTCTCTTAATAAATCACCTGTTGAAATCAGTGGAATATTTAAAATTTTACTTAATCTCTCACCAACCGTTCCTTTTCCAGCACCAGGTGGACCAAGTAAAATTAATATATTTTTCATCTTATCTTTGCCTTTTTAATAAATCCCTGATAATGTCTTAATAATAAATGTGCTTCAATCTGTCTTATTGTTTCTATCAAAACAGAAACAACTATTAAAAGTCCAATGCCTCCAAAAATACTTGCAACAATATAAGGAATTTTTCTATAAATATGCATAAGAATATACGGGAAAAGAGCAATAGCAGCAAGCATAATAGAACCTGGTAAAGTTAATCTATTCACAATCTTTTCAAGATAAAGTGCTGTTGATTTCCCAGGTCTTATTCCCTGTATAAATCCACCATACTTTTGAAGGTCATCAGCAATATTATCAGGATTAAAAATAATTCCGGCATAAAAATAACAAAAGAAGATTGTTAAAATCGCATATAAAAACATACCTACTGGCTGAGTAGGAGATAAAATTTGGGACAATTTGATTAAAAATTTGTTTTGAGCAAAAGAAAGAATTGTTGCTGGAAAAGTTAAAATTGCAATTGCAAAAATCAAAGGAATTACTCCACCTTGATTTAGTTTTATTGGAAGATATGTTGACTGCCCACCATATACTCTTTTACCAATTACTCTTTTGGCATATTGTATTGGAATTCTTCTTTCACTTTCATTTATTAAAATAGCAGCAGCAACCACTCCAAAAATTAAAGCAATAAGTATAATAACAACAAAAAAATTTATTTCTCCTGCACTTACAAGTCCTGCCATTCTATGAAATGCAACTGGCATTCTTGATATAATACTTGTTGTAATAATTAGAGAAATACCATTTCCTATTCCTTTTTCCGTTATCTGTTCACCAAGATACATAAGAAAAATTGTTCCTGTCGTTAATGTAAGAGTTGTTATAATACGAAATAACCAGCCTGGATTTGCAACTATTATAAGTCCACCAAAGTGTTCAGGATTCTCAAGAAAAGAACTAATTGCAAAACCTTGAAAAATACATAAAGCAACTGTTCCATATCTTGTAAGTTGTGTAAGTTTTCTCCTTCCTTCAACGCCACTTTTCAACATATTTTCAAAAAAAGGGACAACTGACGCAAGTAGTTCAAGAACAATTGAAACACTGATATATGGCATAATCCCAAGGGCAAAAATCGTTGCCTGACTTAAAGCACCACCAGAAAATAAATCTGCAAGAGAAAAAAGAGTTCCTGCAGAACTTTCAAATATCTTTGCAAGTTCTTTACCATTAATTCCAGGAACAGGTATATAACATCCAAATCTATAAACAGTCAAAAGCAAAATTGTTATACCTATCTTTCTTTTTAAATCAGGTACTTTAAATAAATCTCTAAAAGCCTCAAACATTTTCCTTCACCTTAACAATGTTAACTTTACCTCCTACTTTTTCTATTTTTTCTTTTGCTTTTTTAGAAAATTGGTGTGCATAAATTGTTAATTTTTTTGTCAATTTTCCTTCACCAAGTATTTTAACATATTGGCCCTTTTTAATAAGAGATTTTTCTTTCAATTTTTCTATGGTAACTTCTTCTCCATCTTGGAATAATTTATCAATCTGATTTAAATTCACTATTTCAATTTTATATTTTTTTAAATGTGTAAAACCTCTTTTCGGTAATCTTCTAAACAAAGGCATTTGTCCACCTTCAAAATTAAATGATAATCTATATCCACTTCTTGCTTTATGTCCTTTATGACCTCTTGTTGAAGTTCCACCATGACCAGAAGAATCCCCTCTTCCAAGTCGTTTCTTTTTATGTTTTGCTCCAAAAGGCACTTTTAACTGATTAAGTTTCATTTTCTTTGCTCCTTACTTTTATTTTACTTAATGCCTTTGTTGTTGCATATAAAACATTTATTGGATTTGTTGAGCCAAGGCATTTACATGTAATATCTTTTATCCCACAGACATCTAATAAAGCTCTTACGGTTCTTCCTGCAACCATCCCATGTCCTTTAGAAGCAGGTTTTAAAATTACAATTGAAGGACCAAATTTACTTTTTACATCATGTGGAATTGTTCCATCTTTCAAAGGAATTTCTATCATATTTTTCCTTGCTTGCTCAACTGCTTTTCTTATTGCTTCAGGAACTTCATTTGCTTTCCCAATTCCAAAGCCACCTTTTCCCTGTCCATTGCCAACAACAACAACCGCCCTAAAACTTAAATTTTTCCCACCTTTTGTAACTTTTGTAACTCTTCTAATCTCAATTACAATTTGTTTTTCTTCTATTTTTTCACCATTAATATTGTTCTTTTCTAAAATTTTAGACCTCCTTTTCTTGCAGATTCAGCTAATGCTTTAATTCTACCTGTATATTTATAACCACCTCTATCAAAAACTACTTTTTCTATTCCAAGTAATTTTGCTTTTTCTGCGATTAATTGACCAACTATTTCTGCTCCTTTTACATTTCCACCATGAATTTTTTTATCTGAAGCGAGTTTTCTAAATTCTGATGATAAACTTGAAACAGTTGTAATAACTCTATTAGGCATGACACTATCGTCTATTAATGAAGCATATATATGTTTATGACTTCTAAAAACACATAACCTTGGTCTTTCAGGACAACCTTTAACTTTCTTCCTTACTCTTAAATGTCTTTTTTTCCTTTTTTCATTTCTTGTTAATTTCATTTTTTCGCCTCTACTCCTGCTTTTGTTGCTTTTTGTCTTACATATTCACCTCTATACCTAATTCCTTTCCCTTTATATGGTTCTGGTGGACAAACACTTCTTACTCTTGCAGCAAAATCTCCGACTTTTTGTTTATCTGCTCCTCTTATAAATATTATTGTATTTTTACTAACCTCTACAGATATTTCTTTTGGTATTTCTATTTCAACAGGATGAGTAAAACCAACTGAAAGAATAAGTTTATTACCTTTTACATCACCTTTATATCCAACTCCATGAATCTCAAGAATTTTTTCAAAACCTTCATTTACACCTTTTATCATATTAGCAATTAAACTTCTAAGTAGACCCCAAAGAGCATTTGTTTTTCTATATAATTTTTTATTTTTCGGATCTGCTTCATTTTTTACCAATATCTTTTTGTCCTCAACGATCACATTTAAATTTGGAAAAATCTCTTGAACAAGTTTTCCTTTTTTACCTTCAACAAAAACCTTACCATCTTCTACCTTCACATTTACTCCTTCTGGAATATCAATTGGTTTTTTGCCTAATCTTGCCATAGAATTTTCCTTTTTACCATATGTAAAAAAGTAATTCTCCTCCAATGCCCAACTCTTTTGCTTTTTTATTACTCATTACTCCTTTTGAGGTTGTCAAAACTGCTATGCCATAGTTATTTTTTACAACAGGTATTTCATCCTTAGAAACATAAACTCTTCTCCCTGGTTTACTTATTCTTTTTATCTCAGTTATTGCTTTATTTTTCCCAAAATAAAGTAAATGAACCCTAATATACTTTCGCGAATTATCTTGAATTAATTCATAGTCCTTTATATATTTTTCCTGTTTAAGGACATCAAGTATTTTTACTTTAAATTTACTAAAAGGTATATCAACATAAGGTTTTGATACCATATTCGCATTCCTTATCCTTGTTAGCATATCTGCTATTGGATCTGTCATCGTCATAAAATCCTCCTTTACCAACTTGCTTTCTTTACACCCGGAATTTCTCCTTTTCCTGCAAGTTCCCTAAAACAAATCCTGCAAATACCAAATTTTCTATAATAACCTCTTGGTCTTCCACACCTCCAACATCTATTCCTTTCCCTTACTTTAAACTTTGCCCCTTTTTTAAGTTTTTCGAAAAAACATTTTCTTGCCACTTTTATTCCTTTCTTATTGGTAAACCAATTTCACGCAATAAAGATATTGTTTCTTCTGGCGTTTTTGCTGAAGTAACTATTGTAACATTCATCCCTTGTACTTTATAAATTGTATTATAATCTACCTCAGGAAATATTACATGTTCTTTTATCCCAATTGTATATGAACCCCTTCCATCTGTTGAATCTTTTGGTAATCCTTCAAAATCCCTTACCCTTGGCAAAGCAACTGTTATTAACCTATCAAGAAATTCATACATTCTGTTGCCTCTTAATGTTACCATAACTCCAACAATATCACCCTTTCTTACATTAAAACCTGCTATTGATTTTTTTGCTCTTGTTAAAACTGCTTTTTGTCCAGCAATTAAAGTAAGTTCTTTTTGAGCTGATTCAACTGCTTTTGCATCTTTGCCATCTCTTCCTATCCCCATATTTAAAACTATTTTTAAAATTTTTGGAACTTGCATAATATTTTTATATTTAAACTTCTCCATTAATTTTGGAATCACGTTTTCTTTATAAAATTTTTTTAATCTCGGTTCTTCCATCTTACTTTTCCTCTATTATTTCTTTACACTTTTTACAATATCTTACTTTCGTTCCATCTTCTAAAAATTTTATACCCAACCGTGTTGGTTTACTACATTTTAAACAGAAAAGATTAACATTACTTATTGAAATTGGTTTTTCTATTTGAATTATTCCACCTTGTCTGTCAACTGCTTTTGGTCTTGTATGTTTTTTTACAAAATTTATTCCCTCAACAAGAACTTTTCCTTCCTTTGGAAAAACTTTTAAAATTCTACCTTTTTTGCCTCTATCTTTTCCTTTTATTACTTGGACAATATCTCCTCTTTTCAACTTAAATTTCATTTTATATAACCTCCGGAGCAAGAGAAATTATCTTTGTAAAATTTTTTTCCCTTAATTCTCTTGGAACTGGACCAAAAACTCTTGTACCTCTTGGATTACCTTCATTGTCAATTATAACTGCACTATTATGATCAAATCTTATAATTGTTCCATCCTTTCTTTTTGTTTCTTTTTTTGTTCTTATAATAACTGCTTTAACTTTTTCTTTCTTTTTTACTATTCCATCGGGAAGTGCATTTTTTACCGTAGCAACAACAACATCTCCAATATAAGCATATCTTTTCTTTGAACTACCAATGAATCCTATAACCATTATTTTTTTTGCACCTGTATTATCAGCTACCTGAAGCATTGTTCTCAGTTGAATCAATTGTCACTCCTTTTTTACCAATAATT
The DNA here is from genome assembly GCA_046296715.1 of Candidatus Ratteibacteria bacterium. Classification (GTDB taxonomy): domain Bacteria; phylum Ratteibacteria; class UBA8468; order B48-G9; family JAFGKM01; genus JAMWDI01. The sequence goes on along the minus strand of JBKBIN010000029.1, from coordinate 1,943 downwards.
TCAACAATCTTCCATCTTTTATGTCTACTTAATGGTCTTGTCTGTATTATTCTGACAATATCACCGACTTTTGTAATATTGTCCTCATCATGAGCCATAAACTTCCGCCTTTTTCTTATTACCTTTTTATAAAGTGGATGTTGAGTCATAAATTCAACAAGTACAACTCTTGTTTTATCCATTTTATCACTTACAACTATTCCAGTTTTTTCAACTCGTTTTTTTGTCATTTTTAACTCCAAGTTCTCTTTCTCTTATTATTGTTTTTAATCTTGCAATATTTTTTTTTATTTCTTTAATTTGTGAGTAATTTTTCAACTGCCCTAATGTCAATTGATGTCTTAATTCATAGAGTTGTTTTTCCAATTCAACAATTTTATTTTCAATTTCTTGGTTTGTAGATTCCCTCCACTTTTTTAGTTCTTCTTTTTTCATACTCTTAACCTTTTTAATTTCAAAAACAAAAAATTATTATAATATTTTTTAAAAAAATTTTCAAATTTTTAACCAACAAGCAATCTTTTAACAAATTTTGATTTATATGGAATCTTATGAGATGCCCTTCTTAATGCTTCTCTTGCAAGTTCTTCAGAAACACCTGCAATTTCAAAAATTATTCTACCCGGTAAGACCACAGCAACCCATTTTTCAACATCTCCTTTACCTTTACCCATTCTGCTTTCTGCCGGTTTTTTGGTTACTGGTTTATCAGGAAAAATTCTTATCCAAAGTTTACCTTTTGATTTTAAATAATGAGTTATTGCAATTCTTGCTGCTTCAATTTGAGCAGAAGTTATCCACCCTGGCTCAAGAACTTTTAAACCATATTCTCCATAAAAAAGATTATTGCCTCTTGTTGCTTTCCCTTTTGTCCTTCCTCTCTGCATTTTTCTATATTTAACTCTCTTAGGCATTAGTGGCATTTTGTTCTCCTTTTTCTTCTAAAATCTCTCCAAGATAGATCCATACTTTAACTCCAACTGTTCCACTTCTTGTAAAAGCAGTACTTGTTGCATAATCAATCTTTGCTCTTAAAGTATGAAGTGGAACTTTTCCCATAATATATTGTTCACTTCTTGCTATTTCAACACCTGCAATTCTACCTGAAATCCTTACTTTTATCCCTTTTGCTCCAGATTGCATTGCAAGATCCATTGCTTTTTTTATCGCTTGCCTATGTGGAACTCTCTTTTCAAGTTGTATAACTATACTATCCGCAAGAAATTGAGCACTTATTCCTGGTTGATTAATTTCTATACAGTCAATGGTTATCTGTTTTTTAAAAATTTCATATAGTTCATCTCTTAACTTATTAATTTCAGCGCCTTTCCTACCAAGAACCACTCCTGGTCTTGGAGTGTATATTTTTATCCTTATTTTATCTGTTTTCTCAATTTCAATTTTGGAAATAGTCCCTCTCGGATATCTCTTTTTAATATAATCTCTTATTAGAATATCTTCTTTTAGTAAATCTTTAAATTCTTTTTTTGAAGCAAACCATTTACTTCTCCAATCTTCAACTATTCCAATTCTTAACCCAATAGGATTAACTTTTTGTCCCATTATTCTTCCTCTCCTTCAAGTATAACAGTAATATGTGATGTCCTTTTCCTAACCATTACCGCTCTACCCATCGGTGCTGCTCTATATCTTTTTAACATTGGTCCTCCATCAATAATTATATTTTTTATTTTCCATTCAATCCCTTCTGCTTTACTTTTCCCATTATTTACTGCACTTTTGACAACTTTTTCAAGAATTTTTGCACCCTTTTTCTTAAGATTTCGCAAGATCCCAAACGCTTCTTCTACTTCTTTCCCTTTAATCAAATCTACTATACTTCTTAATTTTCGTGGCCCAATTCTGACATATTTTGCCTTTGCTCTTACTATCATTTTTCCTTCCCCGTTATTTCTTTTCTCTTGCTCTTTCTGTATGAGCAC
>JBKBIN010000028.1:3701-18450 GCA_046296715.1 Candidatus Ratteibacteria bacterium | reverse complement strand
GGAGGTCTTGGAAATCCGGGAGATGTAAATAATCTTATAGAAGGAAACCATATCTATGAAAATGGGGCAGCAGGAATTGAGATAAATGGTGGGAAAAAATCAAACAATCAAATAATAAAAAATATAATTGAAAACAATTCAAAATCACAACCAGGAAAATTTCCAGGAATTATGCTTTATGCCTCAACAGAAGATGCTATGAATTATACTATTAGAGGAAATATAATAAGAGATACTCAAAATGAAAAAACACAGTATATAGGAATTGAGGAAAAGAATGGGATCTATAGAGATAAACCGACTTTTGCAGATTTTAATATTATTGAAGAAAATGAACTTTCTGGTCATATAAAAGCAGATATTATAATAGTTGGACAAAATACAGAGTGTAAAAATAATAAAGCAGAAAAGATTGAATTACCAAATAAAGAAGAATAAAGAAGAGAGGAAAGATAACTAAAAAAGGAGGTAAAAGATGAGAAAAATTCTGATAATGTTAGTTCTTTCAAGTTCTCTTTTATTTTCAGATACGACTGCTTATTTTAAAGACACCGATGGAGATGGAAAAGACGATGTATTGATTATGGAAAACGAATACTATAGAATCACTTTTACTCCATCAGAAGGTGCAAAGGCAAAGGAAGTTTTTTATAAACCAACAAATAAAATTATAAGTACACCAAGTGCCTGGTTTCAGGATCATATTGTTGAACTTGGAGAGATGATAGGAAGTAAGATTTATTATTGTAATCATCCATATAATGCAGAGATTATAAAAACTAGACCTGATATAACAGAAGTTAAATTTTATGGAAATTTACCAGGTGTAGGTAAATTCAGTGTTTATAAAGAAGTTTTGATAGAAAGGAGATATACATTATACAGGGATTCACCTATTATAAACGTTTCTATAAATGTAAAGAATAATTCAAAAGAGACATTACCATTTACACTTATGATAGGTCATTGGGCATGGATAGAGAATGAAGATAGTTGGTATTTTGTTCCTGATGAGTTAGGAGTTCTAAGGGATTTTGACAGTCAGGTAAGAAGTTTTAGTGCACCAGTAGGTTCACAAGAGCCAACATCAAACTTTACAGGATTTATAAGTGTTCAGAGCAAATTAGGATTTGTTTTTGTTATGGACTGGAAATATCTTGATGCAATTGAATGTTGGTTATCAAAAGGGAAAGGTACATGTGTCCAATGGCCATATAGAAGGTTAAATTTAAAATCACAAGAAGAGTGGAAAACAAGTTATATTATTTATCCAGTTGAAGGGATTGAAAGTATTGATGCTGCTGATGAGAATTATACGATAGGGATAACAGTAGGAACAGAATCAGGGATAGGTAACTTTATATCTCAAAAGGAATTACAGGTAGGCAAACAAATTCCAATAAAAGTATATATATCTGGTTCAAAGAGTGGCAAAGTAAAAGTAGAATAAGGTAAGAATAATTGTTCATATCGGTGCTTTAAATACAAGAGATACAATTAAACTTGCTCAACATTCTGAAAAAATTAAAGTTGATGCTGTTTCGTCAGTACCTCCATTTTATTATAATTTTAGTTTTGATGAAATTTTTAATTTTTATAAAGAAGTAGCATTGTCAATTTCTATCCCCTTTTTCTTTTATTATATTCCTCAAACAACAGGAGTTTTTCTAAAAAATGAACAGATTTTAAAACTTGGAGAAATAAAAAATATTATAGGGCTTAAATATACATATACAGATTTTTATCTTTTACAGGATTTATTGATAAAAATGAAAGGAAAATGGATTGCATTCAGTGGACCAGATGAATTATTTTTACCTGCTTTAACTATGGGAGTTATTGGTTGCATTGGTTCAACTCAAAATATATTGCCTGAAATTTTTATAGATATTTATGAAAGTTTTAAAAAGAATGAAATAGAAAAAGCAATAAAACTACAGAAGAGAATAACTGAAGCAGTGGATTTATTACATAGATATGGTGGTATAACAAGTAGAAAAGTGGCTTTGAAATTTAGAGGGATTGATGCAGGATTTACAAGAGAGCCATTTTTTAAAGATTTACCGAGTGAAAAAGCAAAAATGTTTAAAAAAGAATGGTTAGAAAAATTCCCTGAATTTTCAGAAGGAATAAAATAATTTTATTATGGTAAAGTTAATTTTTCGCTTATATCTTCTATATCCTTTTTAATAGCATCTCTTAGATTTTCAATATTATCATATTTTTTCTGGTCTCTTATTCTAAATACTGGAAATACCTCAATTGTTTCTCCATAGATAACTTTATCAAATCCAATAATATGGACTTCTATTTTTTTATCTTGATTTCCGAATGTTGGACAATTACCAATTGATAAAGCACCTTTGAAAAAATTCTCATTATATTTTACCCAGCAACCATAAATCCCATTTTTAATATTTATATTGTTAAAAAGAGATAGATTTGCAGTTGGAAAACCAAGGGCTTTTCCTTTTGAATTACCTGTTATAACTTTACCTTTAAAAGAAAATTGCCTTCCAAGAAATTTATTAACATTTTCAAAATTGCCATTCTTTAAAAACTCTCTTATATTTGATGAATTTACCACAATTCCGCCAATCTTAACTGTTTCAATAACAAAAACTTCAAATTCTTTTTTTAAATCAGAAATCTGGCCCTTTTTATGAGAACCAAATTTAAAATCATTACCAACTATTACACAATTTGTATTAATTGATTTAAGATACTCAATAAACTCAAATGGCTCCCAAAAGGAAATTTCTTCAAAGTCACACCAAATACATAGTTCTATTCCATTATCTTTAAAAAAATTCAATTTCTCTTCCCAAGTTGATATGTAAAACTCAACTGGAAAATTTTTAAATGTGAATACTGCTGGTATTGACCTTTTATTTTTTGCTTTTCTAATTACTTCCTCTATTATTTTCTTATGCCCTAAATGAAAACCATCAAATTTACCAATCCCTATTGAAACTCCTTTACCAATTATATCAATATCTGAAAAGTGTTTTACTTCCATCTTATATTAATAAGGAAACTTATTATCTATTTCTGATTTAGACAACTTTAAAAGAAATTCTGCAATTCTATCAGTAGCACCTTCAACAATTTTTTTACCTTTTTCTGAATTTGCTTTCTTTGGATTTCCATATCCAGAATTTTTAGTTAGAAGATGCCAAGGCCTTGTAATCCAAACCCATCCTTTTTCTATTTCTTCAAATCTTGATTTATTTACAGAACCATCATCTGCCCATTCAAGATGAACAAGTTCTGGATAAAGATACATAAACCAACTTGTCTCTGCTTCGTTTCCATGTTCTCCTGTTTTATCTTCAAGAACTTTTTCAGCAATATCTCTTCTTACATTCCACCACTCAATAAGAAAAATAAATACTTTTGTTTTTCCATATAATTCTCTTATAAGACCTTTAAATTCATTTCCTCCATGTCCATTAATTATAACGAGTTTATAAATTTTATGATTTTCAAGTGCATAAACAATATCTTTAATTATGGCAAGTTGAGTTGTTGGAGAGAAATGTAAGGTCATTGGAAAACCAAAAAGATTAGAATTAACTCCAATTTGAATTGTAGGTAAAACTATTACTTTACCACCTTTTTCATTCGCTTTTCTACAACTTATTTCTGCAATCTTTTCTACTGTTAAACTATCACAACCATAAGGAAGATGAAAATTATGTGGTTCACAAGAACCCCAAGGTAAAACACAAACTTCAATTTTCCCAAAATCTTTTACCTCTTTCAACGTCATTTCAATCAATTTACTTTTCATATAATTCTCCTATTTTTTCAAGAAACTTTAATTTTATTCCAGTAAGATTTTACATAATTTTTTTTCTTTTGTAAATTTTTTAAAACTAAAAAAGTATTATAGTTGACTATTCTGTTTTCATTGAGATATAATTATGAAAAAGGAGGTATTTATGGGATGGATAATTTTGGCAATTGTAGTTTTTATGATTTTAGCAAATTCTATAAAAATTGTTAATGAATATGAAAGAGGGGTTGTTTTTCGGCTTGGTAGATTGGTTGGAGCACGGGGTCCAGGCTTAATTTTTTTAATTCCTATTATTGAGAAGATGGTAAAAGTTAGTTTACGAACTGTAACTTTTGATGTTACTCCTCAGGAAGTTATGACAAAAGATAATGTTCCAATAAAAATTAATGCAGTTGTATGGTTTAGAGTTATGGATCCTGTCAAATCAGTCGTAGAAGTAGAAAATTACCAATTATCCACTATGCAGATTGCCCAAACAACATTAAGAGGAGTAGCAGGACAACTTGAACTTGATGAAATACTTGCAGAAAGAGAAAAGATTAACCATAGATTACAACAGATAATAGACGAACAAACAGACCCATGGGGGATAAAAGTAAGTATTGTAGAAATAAAAGAAGTTGAATTACCTGACACAATGAAAAGAGCAATGGCAAGACAAGCAGAAGTAGAAAGAGAAAGAAGAGCAAAAATTATAAATGCAGAAGGAGAATTTCAAGCAGCACAAAAACTAAAAGAGGCAGCGGAAATTTTATCTGAAGTACCAATGGCAATTCAACTGAGATATTTACAAACAGCAACAGAAATTGCAGCCGAAAAAAATTCAACCCTTGTTTTTCCATTACCACTTGAAATATTCAAACATTTTATTAAAAAAGAAGAAAAATAATTCAAAATGTTTGAATTTAAAAAGATTGGAGTTATTGGAATTGGATTAATTGGTGGTTCTTTGTGTTTAGATATAAAAAGGAAAAAGATAGCAGAAAGAGTTATTGGATATAGCAGAAAAATAGAAACAATGGAAAAAGCAGTGGAAAGAGGAATAATTGATTTATATTATAAAAATCCAGAAGAATTAATTGAGAAGGTTGATTTTCTTATTCTTGCAACGCCAATAAGTGTTATGAATATATACTTTCAATTAATAAAAAAAGTCAATCCAAAAATTTTTTTCACAGATGTTGCAAGTGTAAAAAAATTTGTTTGTCACGAGGTAAAAAAAATTTTAGGAGAAAATTCCAATTTTGTTGGATCTCATCCTATATCAGGTTCTGAAAAAACTGGAATAGATAATGTAAAAGAAGGAATTTTTGAAAATAAAACAGTTATAATTACACCTACAGAAAAAACAAATGAAGTTGCTAAAGAGAAAATAAAAAGATTATGGGAAAATTTAGGAAGTAATGTTTTTGAAATGAGTCCTGAACAACATGATAAAATTTTTGCTTTTACAAGTCATCTGCCCCATTTTTTAGTTTATTCTTTACTTTCTATTGGATATAAAAACAAAAAATTTTCTAAAGAATATTATGGTTCAGGTTTTCTTGACACCACAAGAATAGGAAAAAGCAGTCCAGAATTGTGGTCAGACATTTTTCTATTCAATAAAAAAAATCTTTTATTCTGGATAAAAAAATTTGAAAAGGAACTTAAAAAAGTTAAAAAATATTTAGAAAATCACGATAAAAAAAAATTAGAAAATTTTTTAACAAAAGGTAAAAAATACAGAGAAAATTTAGAATGAATAGAGCGAAATTATTTTCAAATTTAAAAAGGATTGTTATTAAAATTGGAACAAATGTTTTAACAACTGAAAATAATAGATTAGATACTTCTGTAATTGAGAACATAGTTGAACAAATAAATTGGTTAGTTAAGGAAAAAAATAAAGAAGCAATAATAGTTACATCAGGAGCAATAGCAGCAGGAATGCAAATACTTGGATGGAAAAAAAGACCTAAAAAACTTAATATGCTTCAGGCAGCAGCAAGTGTTGGACAAAGTAGATTAATGAGAACCTATGAAAGATTATTTAGAGAAGAAGGACTAAATGTTGGTCAAATACTTCTTACAAGAGATGTTTTAACAACTCCAGAAAGAAGATTATATGCAAAAAACACATTACTTACCTTACTTAAATATAATGTAATACCTATTATAAATGAAAACGATAGCGTTGCTGTTGAAGAAATAAAGTTTGGCGACAATGACATTCTTTCAAGTTATGTTGTTGATTTAATTGACGCAGATCTATTAATTATACTTTCAGATGTTGATGGTATTTTCACAGATGACCCAAAGAAAAACAAAGGCAAAATAATAAGAGAGGTCAAAAAAATAGAAAAATTGGAAAAAATGATAAATTTGGGTTCTCCATCTGAAAAGGGTATTGGTGGTATAAAAAGTAAAATTGAAGCAGCAAAGTTTGTTACATCAAAAAATAAATATTGCGTAATTTTAAATGGTAAAAAGCCAAACTGTATAAAAAAATTAATAAAAGGAGAAAAAATAGGAACAATTTTCTATCCATAAAAGTGGGGGGAAAATGGACTGGAAAGAAAAAATACTTCAAGATGTGAAATTAACAAGAGAGGCCTATTTAGAACTTTTGAAATTTACAGAAAAAGAAAAAAATTTTTTTCTTGAAAATCTTTATCAAAAAATAATGCAAAACAAACAGGAAATAATTAAAGAAAATGAAAAAGATGTTAAAAAGTGTCTCAAAAAAAATTATACAAATGCTTTTATTGACAGATTGAAACTTGATGAAAAAAGAATAGATAAAATTGGAAAAACGATAAAAGATGTTCTTTCTTTACCAGACCCTGTCTGGAAAAAAGTAAGTGAAACAATAAGACCTAATGGTTTAAAAATAGAAAAAATTAGAGTCCCAATAGGAGTGATAGGTATTATTTATGAGTCAAGGCCTGATGTCACTATTGAAGCAAGTATTTTATGTATTAAATCGGGTAATGGTGTAATCTTAAGAGGAGGCAAGGAGGCAAAAAATACAAATGTAAAACTTGTTAATTTAATAAAAGAAGCATTAAAACAATCTGGTTTGCCTGAAAATATTGTAAACTTAATCACAATTGGCGGAAGAAGGTCTGTTAAATATCTTCTTCAACTTTATCAATATATTGACCTTATTATTCCAAGAGGAGGTTCTTCATTGATAAAAACAGTTGTTGAAAATAGTTATATTCCTGTAATAAAACATTATGCTGGTGTATGTCATACTTATGTTGATAAAGATGCTAACCTTGAAATCGCATGGAAAGTTGTTTTGAATGCAAAAGTTCAAAGACCTGCGACCTGCAATGCAACAGAAACTCTTCTTGTTCACAAAGATATAGCAAAGGATTTTTTACCGAAAATGGCAGAACTTTTTAGACAATACAGCGTTGAAATGAGGGGTTGTGAAGAAACATTAAAAATTCTACCCGATATTAAAAAGGCAGTTGAAGATGATTGGTATACAGAGTATCTTGATTTAATAATTTCAATAAAGATTGTAGATTCATTAGAAGAAGCAATTAACCATATAAATAAATATGGAACTCATCATTCAGATGCAATAATAACAGAAAACAAGGAATCCGCAGAAAAATTTCTAAAAAATGTTGATTCAGCGGCAGTTTACCATAATGCTTCTACAAGATTTACTGATGGAGGAGAATTTGGCCTTGGAGCAGAAATAGGAATAAGCACTGACAAAATACATGCAAGAGGACCTATGGGACTCGAGGAATTAACAACATACAAATATTTGATTTATGGAAATGGACAAATTAGAGAATAAAAAATTTGGTATTTTTGGTGGAACTTTTGATCCAATTCATTATGGACATTTAATTATTGCAGAACGAGCAAGAGAAGAATTTGATCTTGAATGTGTTTTTTTTATTCCCTGCGGTATCCCTCCACACAAAAAAAAAATTTATGCTTCTCCAATTGAAAGAAAAAACATGGTAGAAATAGCAATAAAAAATAATCCATTTTTCAAAATTTGTGATATTGAAATAGTAAAAAATAAAGTGAGTTATACATATGAAACTATAATTGAAATGAAAAAAAAGTTTCCTCAAACCAATTTTTTCTTAATCGTTGGAGAAGACTCTTTTTATGATATACCAAATTGGTATAAAGCAAAAAAACTTGTTAAAGAAGTTGTATTTTTAGTTGCAAGAAGAAGCGATAAAAAAGACATTTCTATAGAATATCCAATAAACTATAAAATTATCTCTTCTCCTTTCATAGACATCTCTTCTACTTATGTAAGAAATTGCATTTTTGAGAATAAATCGGTAAAATATTTAATTCCTGATGAAGTTATTGAATATATAAAAAAGAAAGGGCTATATGTTAAAGGAAATTATTGAAAATGTTGAAAAATTTTTAGAAGAAGGAAAAAAAGAAATTGAAGGGATAAAGGATAACGATTTATTAGAAAAGTGGCGAATAAAATTTCTTGGAAGAAAATCGTATTTAAATCAACTTTTTTCACAAATTTCTTCTCTATCAAAAGATGAAAAAGTAATATGTGGGAAAAAATTAAATGAAATTAAACAAAATCTAATAGAGTTATATGAAAAAACAAAATCACAAATAGAAAAGAAAAAAGTTGAATATAATCTTTCTTTGCCGGGTAAAAAAACTATTGTGGGTAATCTTCATCCTATAACAAAAATAATAGATGAGATAGTTCAAATTTTTTACAAAATGGGTTTTGCAATTGCAGAAGGACCTGAAATTGAAACAGATTATTATAATTTTACTGCTTTGAATACACCAGAAGAACATCCAGCAAGAGATATATGGGATACTTTTTATTTAGAAAGAGAAAAAAGTATTCTCTTAAGAACTCATACAAGTCCTGTTCAAATAAGAATTATGGAAAAATATCCACCTCCTTTAAGAATTATTGCTCCAGGAAAGTGTTTTAGAAGAGATGCTTTTGATTCTTCCCATAGTCCAATGTTTCATCAAATTGAAGGTCTTATGGTTGATAAAAATATAAAATTTACACATTTAAAAGGAGTTTTATCTTATTTTATTTATGAATTTTTTAAAAAGGAAGTAAAGGTTGTTTTTTCACCATCTTATTTCCCTTTTACAGAACCAAGTGCAGAAGTAAGTATATCATGTGTAATATGTGAAGGAAAAGGATGCTCTACCTGTGGAAATACGGGATTCCTTGAAATTCTTGGTTGCGGAATGGTTCATCCAAATGTTTTCAGAAATGTTGGTTATGATACTAAAATCTATACTGGTTTTGCTTTTGGAATGGGTGTTGAACGACTTGCAATGCTAAAATATGGAATTGATGATATAAGACATTTTTACTATAATGATTTAAGATTTTTAGAGCAATTTTAAAAATGAGATACACATATAAAACAATTATGAATTATATTGATGGAGAAATAAAAAAGGAAGATTTCATAAATTATTTGAATATTCTTGGTTTAAATCCAAAAATAATAAAAAAAGACGAAGAAGATATTATATTTGAACTTGAAATACCAGCAAATAGACCGGATTTACTCAGTTTTATTGGTATTGCGAGAGAAATTATACCATTCTGTAAAAAAAAATTAAAAGAATTTAAAAAAGAAGAAATAGAAGAATCTTCTGATTTTTTCCCAATTGAAATTGAAAATGAAAATGATTGCTTTTACTACTCATGTAGGATAATAAAAAATGTAAATAATAAGTCCTCTCCTGAAGAATTTAGAAAACTACTTGAAAATATTAATTTTAGAAGTTCTTTCTTTATTGTTGATATTTCTAATTTTGTAATGTGTGAAATTGGTCAACCACTTCACATATTTGATTTAGACAAAATAAAAGAAAAAATAATTATAAGAAGAGGAAGAAAAGGAGAAAAAATAATTACAATAGATGGTGAAGAAAGGGATGTAGAAGATGTTCTAATTATTGCTGATAAAGAAAAACCAATTGCTATTGCAGGGATTATGGGAGGGAAAAATACTGAAGTAACATACAACACAAAAAACATATTGATAGAAAGTGCATATTTTAATCCTATTGTAATAAGAAAAGGAAGTAAAAAAATTGGACTTGTTACTGAAGCATCGTTAAGATTTGAAAAAGGATTAAGTGTTTCTCTTGCTAAAAATGGTTTAGAAAGAGCAACTATAATGATAAAAAAATATTGCGGAGGCGAAGTAGGAAAACAAAATTTTGCAGGGAAACAAACTATCTCTGAAAACAAGATACATGTAAATTTAGGAAATATTGAAAAAACTCTTGGCATAAAAATAGAAAAAGAATTTGTAAAGAACTTGTTTAACAGGGATGACTTTTCAATCCATGAACTGGATAACGATAATTTAATTTTAAAAATTCCAGAATATAGAAAAGATTTAAAAGAAGAAATTGATATTATTGAAGAAGTTGCAAAATATAAAAAATATTCAGAAATTCCTTCTGAAATGCCTGTTACTTATTTAAAACCTTTTTCATTAACTTCTGATTATGAGGTAATAAAAAAGATAAAAAATGTTCTTGTTAATCTTGGATTTTGGGAAACAATAAGTTTAAGTTTTATTTCCGATAAAGTAGTTGAAAGGTTTAATCTTGACGCAATAAAGATAGAAAATCCTTTAACCAAATCTTTTTCTTATTTACGAAATTCTTTAATTTTTAATCTGTTTGAGATATTAAAGTATAACATCTCTCATCAAAATAAAAAAATTGAAATATTTGAATTAGGGAAAATTTACATAAAAGAAGCCAATAACTATAGAGAGTTAAACTCTATTATGCTTATTTCTTCAAATAGTAATAATCTTTTTGATTTTAAAGGAAAGGTTGAATGTTTTTTTGAAAAATGTGGACTAAGTGAATTAAGATATGTTAAAAATGATTACTTTTTGGCAGAAAGTGGAAGTAACTGTGATATTTACTTTTCTGATGAGAAAATTGGGAATTTATTTATCCCTCTGAATGAATTAAAAGATTTCTATAAAATAAATGACGAGGTGTATATCTGTGAAATTCTTGTTAATAAACTTCTAAAATATTTAAATTTTGATAAAAAATTTAAGCAATTACCTAAATTCCCTTCTTCAAAGAAGGACTTTTCATTTTTGTTCTCTGAAAATATAAATTGGAAAGAAGTTGAAAATACAATTAAAAAATTAGATTTACCAATTGATAAATTAGAAGCATTTGATATATATAAAGGTAAAAATATTCCATCTGGAAAAATAAGTGTAAGTTTTTCTATAGTTTTTCGTTCTTCTGAAAAGACACTTGAAAAAGATGAAATTGATAGATTTGAAAAAATAATTATTGAAACGATTGAGAATAAATTTAATGCAATACTAAGAGGAAAAAATGTATAAAATAAATATTCTTGGAAAAAACTATACAATTCATTCTTCCTTACCATATTCTGAAATAAATAAGATAGCAAAAGAGATAAATGAAAAATATAAAAATTTTGAGGCAGAATACAAAACATTTGACAAAGTTGATATCCTTATTTTTTATCTTTTAGAACTCTATGAAACTATTAATAACTTAAAGAAAAGTTTATTAAAGGAAGAAGAAATTAAAAATAAAATTAAGAAAAAGATTACAGAAATTGAAAATTATCTTTTTTTAGCTTTGAAAGACTTGACAAGTAACGAATAAATTGATAATATAAAATTTAATGCGGGGTGGAGCAGTGGTAGCTCGCCAGGCCCATAACCTGGAGGTCGGCCGTTCGAATCGGCCCCCCGCAATTTGTAATTAAAAACATAATTTAAGGGGTAAAAGGTGAGATTTGGAGGGAAAAAAAGTTTAATTTTAGATATTGGTTCCACAAAAATAAGAGTAATTGATCTTGAATATATTGATAATAAAATAACTCTAACCTATTATAACGAACTTAATCTCTCAAATATTCCTCCAGAAGAAGTTGATAGTTTTCTAAGAACAGAAGGTAAAAATTTTATTAAATCACTACCAGCAAGAAATTTTTATGTTTCTATCTCAGGGAGAGGTGTTCTTGTAAGAAGTTTATCTATTCCCAAAGTTCCTATTAAAAAATTGAAAGATATTCTTAAATATGAAGTTCAACAGCAAATTCCATTTCCCTTGGAAGTTGTTAGTTGGAAATATCAAATTTTTGAAGAAACAGAACAAAATTATAATGTTTTACTTGGTGCAATAAAAAAAGAAATTTTAAGCGAAAATATTGGAAAGATTACTTCACTTGGAATAGAACCTTTTTTTCTTGATACTGACCATTTTGCACTTATAAATATACTATTATTTATGAAAAATTTAGACAGAGGAAAATGTCTTGGTTTAATAGAAATAGGTGCCAATTCTTCAAATTTAATAATAGTTCACAAAGAAAAATTTCTTGTAAGATCTTTAACTGTTTCAGGGAATACTATTACAACAAATATTTCAGATGTTGAAGGAATATCTTTTTCTGAAGCAGAAGAAATTAAAAAAGAAAAAGGATTAGAAAACAAATCGGTCTTAACTACTCTTGATAGTTTTAATACAGAGTTACAGAATTCAATAGATTATTGGAGATTTACTTTGAAAGGCCCAGAACTTGAAAGTTTATTTATATGTGGTGGCACTTCTTTATTAAAAGGTTTTAAAGAATACTTAGAAGAAAAAGGAAGAATACCCGTTTATTATTTTAAACCTTTTGAGAGTATTGAAGTTGTCCCTGAATATGATTATCTAAAAGAAAGGGATGTTGAACTTGTTACTGCTATAGGAATTGGATTAAGAAAAATTATTCCCTTATTTATAAATATCAATTTTTTACCAGAAGAAATAGAAAGAACAAAAGAGTTTAGAGCAAATAGACCTTATATTTATCTATCAGTTATAATGGCAGGTATGTTATCAATTACACCAATACTTTTTTATAATCAAGACAAAGTAATGCTTGATGGAATACTGAAAGAAATAGAGGTTTCATTGAGTCAATACGAAAAATACAAACCAGAAGTGGAGAAACTTGAAAAAGAAATAAGCGAAATTAATGGAAAAATTGGAATTGTAAAGAATATACTTGATAAGAAAAATATATGGTTAAAAAGGGTTTTATCTATTGGAGAAACATTACCAAGCAGTAAAATATATATTACATCAATAATCCCAGGGACTTCAACAGAAGGTGCGGCAACACAACAACAATTTTTACAACCAGAACAAATGCCGCCTGGACAACCAGGTCCTTCACCAGAAGGAATACAACAACTTCCTCAACCATCACCAGGTCCTGAAATGCAACCTCAACCTTCACAATCGCAAAAAGAAGTTAAAGTTGAAAGTGGAAATGTATATACTGTTTTTGGAGAAATTATTATAGGAGATATAAAAACTGCTTTTGAAGATTTCAAAAATTTTGTAGACAGATTAAGTAAACTTGATTTTATTCAAAAAGTTGAAATAACTTTATGTGAGGTTCGCGAAGAAAAGAATAAAATTGAATTTTCCTTATTATTGAACTTAAAATGAAAAAAATTTTTAATTTTTTTAGAAAGTATTCGTTAATTTTTTCGTTGATATTTATAGTTGGAATAATAATTGGTGGTCAATTTTTAAATAAGAAAATCAATGCAGAAATAAAAAAGATAGAAAATGAAATTAAAACAAAATATGAAGAAGTAAAAAAGTATGAAACGGAAAAGGAAAAAGCACCATCACCTGAAATGATTGGCAAATTGAACAAGAAAAAAGCATTTCTTGAAAAACAATTTGAAATTATGTTAAATAGTTTTTCTACATTATATCCCTCTCCACCAGAATTTACAAGATATCCTTCAATAGAATTTAAAGAATATGTTTATTCCTCAGAAGACAAACTTAAAAAGATGGCAAAGATAAGAAATGTTAATATTCCAACTTCTTTTGGATTTCAAAAAACAGGTCTTGTTGATGTAAATCAAATTCCTATATACACATTACAATTTGAAGTGATTAAAGACCTTGTAAAATTAGTGATTGATTCTGGAGTCACTTATATTTCGCAACCTGAATATGGTATACCTCAAAAAGAAGCATTCTATGAAAAAATTCCTATTAAATTAAGTGTAACAGGAACAAGTAATGAGATAATCAGATGTATTAAATATTTTGATAATCCATCTTCTTATTTTACAGTTGAAAATGTTGAAATTAAACCAGTTGCTGAAAATCTTTATAAAGCAAATATAGATTTAAACGCAATAATATTGAAAACAGAGAAAAAAGAGGGATAATTATGAGTAGAGAAGATAAAAAAAGGAAACTTATTGAATTTATTAATAAAAAGAGAAGGGAAAGGTTGAGTTATAAAGAAAAAATCTCAAAAAAAATTAAGGAGAAAAACAATTGGCCTGATAAAGATGTAAAAAAAGAAAAAAAACCTGAAGAAGCAGATAAAGCATTTATATTAAGTAGTAAGAGAAAAAAGGAAAAAAGAAAAAAATATTTAGAATTAAAAGAAAAGGAGAGGCAGGAGAAAGAGAAGGAAAGACAGGAGCAATTAAGGAAGAAACAAGAGGAGAAAGAGAGAAAGAGAAAAGAAAAAGAAGAGTTAAAAAAGCAGTTAGAGGAGAAGAAGAAAGAAGAGTTAGCAAGAAAGATAGAGGAAAAGAAGGAAAAAGAAAGAAGAAAGCAGGAATTATTAAAAGAAAGACAGCAGGAGAAAGAGAAAAGATTAGAGCAAGCCAAAAAGCAACGACAAGAAAGATTAAAGAAAAGAGAGAAGATATTAGAGTTATTAAAGAAGAAAGTAGAAGAGAACAATAGATTAAGGGAGAGGTTATTATTAGAAAAGCAAGAATTAAAGAAGAGAAAACAACAGGAATATAAAGCACAATTAGAATTAAAAGAAAAGGAGAAACAGGAGAAAGAGAAGGAAAGACAGGAGCAATTAAGGAAGAAACAAGAGGAGAAAGAGAGAAAGAGAAAAGAAAAAGA
>JBKBIN010000028.1:0-3601 GCA_046296715.1 Candidatus Ratteibacteria bacterium | reverse complement strand
AAAAGCAGTTAGAGGAGAAGAAGAAAGAAGAGTTAGCAAGAAAGATAGAGGAAAAGAAGGAAAAAGAAAGAAGAAAGATTCAAGAGAAATTAGAAGAAAAGAACTTAAGATTAAAAAACAAACAAAATTTACTCACTTTTATAAAAAATAAAACACTTCAAAATAGAATAGAAAGAGAAAAAGCCCTTCTTTATACCAATCTTATAATTTATAAAAAAGCAATTGAAAGAGAAAGACGAAAACAACTTATTGAAATAGCTAAAAAACTTGAGCAAGAAAGAAAAGAAATTCTTCTAAAAAAGAAAGAAAAGCCACCTATACCTGTAAAAGAAATAAAACCTAAAGAAATAAAGATAGTAAAACCGACAAGAGAAGAAATATTAAAGAAAAAAGAAGAACAGAAAAAAGTTAAAATATACATAGACAATATATCTAAATCAGTTATTGAAACAGAAAAAATTCCTCTACTTCAATTAAATGAGACAAAAAAGAATATTACAAATCTTATAAATCTAAAAAAGAAAGAAATTCTAAAGAAAAAACCTGTAAAAGTTGTTCCTGAAAAACCAAAAATTGTTCCAAAAGAAAAAGTCAAAGTCCCTATTCATAAAGAACCATTTAATCTCAAGGTCTTTTTAAGAAGAAATATATTTAAATTTGTTTTTATAGCCCTTATTCTTGCTTGGCTTGTAGAACTATTTTTGTATCTAAAAAAATTAGTTTCTCCTGAAGAAAGATTAAAACTTATAGTAGGTGAAATGGCTGAAATTAGACCTACACCAGAAAAGAAAAAAGAGGTTATAGAAGAAGAAAAACTTGTTTATTATACAAAAGAGAAAATTGAAATTGAAGGGAAAAGGGATCCATTTTCTACTGGAAGATTAACGATGGAAGTTATGAAAAAGCCGATCTCTACAAATATAATATATGCTAAAAAGCCTGATGTAATCTCAATTATAAAACCACAAAAATTTGTAAGTATTTTAAAACCAGAAGAAAAAATAACAATTCCTGAAAAACCAGAAGTACCAAAAATATCTCCTGTTGAAAAACCAGAAGTACCAAAAATATCTCCTGTTGAAAAACCAGAAGCACCAAAAGTATCTCCTATTGAAAAACCAACTATCCCTAAATCAGAACAAATTTCTCCAACTACAAAATTGGCAGAAATTGAAAAAGTTCCAGAAGTAAAAACCACACCATTTATTATCCCAGAGAAAGAATGTAAACTTAATTATAGAGGTAGAATGATATTAGAAGGTGTAGAATATTTCTTTATTGAAGGCGAGAAAAAAACATATAAAGTAACAATAGGAGATGAAGTAGAAGGATACAGATTGATAAAAAAAGATGATAAAAAAATAATTTTATCCAAGGAAGGATTGATATATTCAATAAACATAAAATAACTTGACAGAAATGACTAAAAGAAATAAAATTATAAAAGGAGGAGACATGATAAAAAAAAGTTGGTTGTTTATACTACTAATTTTAATCTTCACAAGTTTTAATTTATACACTCAAGAAAATTTAAGGGACTTATATAATCTTGGAGTTTCTTATTATCTCAAAAAGGACTATCCTAATGCAATTGCAACTTTCTCTAAATTAAAAGCAATAAATCCAAATTATAGAAAATCAGATGTTGACAGATATCTTAAATATTCACAAGCACGACTTGGAAAATCTGTTACAAAAGAAGAATTCAAAATAGGAGAAGATTTAAAAGGTGAAATCATAGTTAATAGGGAAGATGAATTTGAAAAATTAGCATTTCAAGCACAACAAGCATTATTAGAAACAAGCAAATATTTTAATGAAGTCAATGAAAAATATAATATTTCTGATATAGAAAAATTGGAACCAACATCTACTTTCACTCTTGCTCAAAAAGCATATGATAATAATATGTTTACTGAAAGTATACGACTTGCAAGTAAAGCAAGAAGACAGATGGAAGAAATAGTTTTGAGAAAAATAGAAGAAGAAAAACCAAAATTAGGAGAAATAGGAAATAAAAAAGTTACAATTGAATTAAAAGATATGAATCTTAAAGAAGCATTGGATGAATTATATCAAATTACAGGAGTAAGTTACATTTTAAGTCCTAATGTTTCTGGAAAAGTCACACTTAGTTTTAAAGATATACCAATTAGAATAGTTCTTGATACAATCTGCGAACAAAATGGACTTAAATATATAGAAGAAAATGGAATAATAAAAATAATGACAAAACAGGAATATCAGGAAAAAATCAAAGAAATTCAGAAAGCAAGAAGGGTCTTTAAACTTTACTATACAGATGCAAATACAATTGTAAAAGCGCTAAGAGAAGTTTTTAAAGGGATATCTGCTTTCCCTGAACCAACAACAAATTCAATAATTGTTGAGGCACAAAGTGAAAACATGTTAAGAAATATAGAAGGTGTTATTTCTACACTTGATACTCCAGTTTCTCAAGTTCTTCTTGAATGTAAAATTGTTGAAGTGGCAACTTCTGAAGGAAACCAATTTTCTATTGACTGGTTGATAAGTTCAAGGATGATTAGAGCAATTGATGGAACTTTAACTGGTCCAAGATTTGGAGATGATTTTCCTCCTACTTATACTCCTGGATTAACCCAAACATTGCCAGCCGGTAATTTTTCTTTTGGAGTAACAAATAGAGATTTTAATGCATTAATTAGTGCACTTGCAACAAGAGGAAAAGCAAAAGTAATTCAAGCACCAAAAATTACCTGTATAAATGGAACAACCGCATATATAGCAGTAACAAGAAATGAACCATATTTAATAGCCGAAGCACAAACAACAATTATAACAACATCAACAGGAGCACCAACATTAACTACAGCAAGTGCAGTAAATCTTTTAGAAGAAATTGTTGGAACAGAATTTGAAGTTACACCAATAATACAGAGGAATAGAACAGTTATGCTTAATCTAAACATATATGATTCAAATCTGGTAGAAAGAAGAAAACTTGAAACAATAACTGCTGGTCAGACATATGCTGTTGAAGTTCCCATTTTATCTGAAAGAATGACAACTCAAAGTGTTGTTCTATATGATAAAGAAACACTTGTTATAGGTGGAATGATAAGAAGTAGAGAAGAGGCAAAAGAATCTGGTATTCCTTTCTTAAGAAAAATTCCTATTCTTGGATATTTATTTAAAAAACCAACTTTTGATAGAAGTAAAAATGAACTTTTAATCTTTATAACTCCTCATATTATCTCATCTTATCAAGAATCAGTTGAAGTTTCAAAACCAGATATTAAAAAGTCAGAAGAAAAGATAGAAGGTGGGTTACTTGAAAAATTTTAAAAATATTGACTAAGTGCAATAAAAATTATAAAAAAAATTAGAGGAAGGAAGGAAGGAAGTGTAAAAAATAAATAATAGGAGAAGGTAAGGAGGTGAGAAGGATGACAAAAAAAATAGACCTTGAGAAAATAATAAAAGATCTAAAAAAAGGAGAAAAAATAAAAGTAGATCTCATAGGCGTTGAAGAACTTAATAAAAGAGAGCTTCTCAACCTTGTTAATGCCCACTTAAAAGAGAAATTTGATGATAATGTCATGAAAGATCTTACTAATAG
>JBKBIN010000027.1:0-18954 GCA_046296715.1 Candidatus Ratteibacteria bacterium | reverse complement strand
CTTTCTTTAATTAAAGTAAAATTTGTTTTTTCAAGAATAAAAATATTTGTATCCTTTCTCTCTTTTAAGTTATCACAAAAAGGATGAGGTTTATACATAATCGTTGCAAGGACTCTATTTGGACTTTCAAAAGCAGAAATTACTACTTTTTTAAATTTTTCTGAAAGTAATTCCATCTTTCCAATCTCATCAATTACGATTAAACAATTTTTCTTAGAAATCCCTTTTTCTATCTCTTTGACAGCAATTTTTTCTAAATTTTCAATAGAAACATAATATTTTGAAACTTTATAAGGAGTAATATAATTTTTATGGGCAAGAATTTCTTTTTTTCCGCTTAAAGTAACTATTCTAAAACCAACTCTTTCTTTTTTCTCTCTAATTTCTTCTGTAAAAAAACCAATTTTTTCTATATTAAAATTACTTAAAACTTCTTTGATCAAAGTTGTTTTTCCAGTTCCAGGCAAACCTGCAACAAGTAAATTCTTTGCCAAATTTTAATTTAAATTCCTTTTTTAATTATAAAATTAACAAGATCAACAACTCTACAACTATAAGCCCATTCATTATCATACCATCCAAATACTTTCACAAAATCATTATCAACAATATAAGTTGAAGGAGCATCAAATATACAAGAATGTGGATTTTTTGTAAAGTCCTTTGAAACAAGTTCTTCACTACAATACATTAATATTCCTTTTAAATTTGTCTCAGATGCTTTCTTAAATGCAGAATTTATTTCATCAACACTAACTTTTTTCTCAAGTAATACAGTTAAATCAACTATTGAAACAGTTGGTGTTGGAACTCTTAAGGCAATTCCATGCATTTTTCCATTTAAAGATGGAATTACTTTTCCTATTGCTTTTGCTGCTCCTGTTGTTGTTGGTATAATTGAAAGAGCAGCAGCACGTGCTCTTCTTAAATCTTTATGAGGAAGATCAAGAATTCTCTGGTCATTTGTATAGGCGTGTATTGTTGTCATTAGTCCTTTAATAATACCAAAATTATCGTTTAAAACTTTTGCCATTGGTGCAAGACAGTTTGTTGTGCAAGATGCATTTGAAATAATATTATGTTTTTTAGGGTCATACATATCTTCATTCACTCCAATAACTACTGTAACATCCTCTCCCTTTGCAGGTGCTGTAATTATAACTTTTTTTGCTCCATTATCAAGATGAACTTTTGCTTTTTCTGCTTCTGTAAAAAGACCTGTTGATTCTATAACTATATCAACTCCTAAGTCATTCCATGGTAAGTTTTTTGGGTCTTTTTCGCTTAAAACTTTTATCTCTTTACCATTTATAACTATACTTTTTTCCTTTGCTTCAACAGTACCATTGAAAATTCCATAATTAGAGTCATACTTAAATAAATGAGCAAGTGTTTTTGCATCAGTTATATCATTTACAGCAACAAATTCAAATCCATTATAATTCATTTCAATTGCACTTCTTAAAACCAATCTACCAATCCTTCCAAAACCATTAATTCCAACTTTTACCATTTTATCCTCCTTTTTATTAACTATTTATTATAACATTTTTTTGAAATAAAGTAAAATTTTTCTTTTACTATTTTTTGCAAAGATAAAAACGAAATAAATTTACAACATGTTTGACAAATTACTTGACAAATTGTAAAACAATATGTAAAATTTTTTGTATGAGAATAAATGACCTATTTTTGAGTTTTGAGAAAAGAAGAGAGATAGAGAAAGAAAAGAAGATTAAGATTGCTCAAAAAGCATTAGAGTATATTAGTTTTGGAGAAGAGATTTTTTTAGGGGCTGGAACGACTGTTTCATATGTAGGTGAATTGATTGCTAAATCATCTACTCATTTTAATTTAAAAATTTGGACTAACAATATTTTTATTTTGAATTTATATCTTAAAGAATATGATAGTTTTTTCTCTCAAAATTTTATTGGGATTGTTAGTGGAGAAATTTCAAGAAAAAACTTAAGTGTTGTTAATATATATTTGCCATTTTCTAAAATTGACAAACTTATAATAGGGACTCCTGGTTTTTCTATAAAAGGTCTAACTTCAGACGATGTTTATACAGTCCAACAGGTTGAACATCTTATTAAAAAGGCAGAAAAGATAATTATTGTTGCAGATGATACAAAAATAGGAAGGGAATGTATTTATCAGACAAGAAGTATGAGAATGATTAAAATGGACTTAAAAAATAAAAAAGAATACATTCTAATTACAAATTCTTCAAATGAAAAAAATTTTAATTTCACAATTAAAAAATTTAAAGAAATTGGGATAAAAATTGTTATGGTATAAAAAAGGAGGCAAAATGATTAGATGTGATTTATGTGGTAAAGAAAAAGAAGAAAATGAAATTTATGCCTTTTATCCTGAAGATTCAACATTTATATGTAAAGAATGCTTTGAGAAGAATAAAAAAAACAAAAAAGAGGATGAATAATGTGTGGAATTTTTGGTTTTAAAGGGAAAGGAAATGTAAGGGAAATAATAAAAAATGGATTGAAAACTCTTGAATATAGGGGATATGATTCTTGTGGATTTTTTTTAAATAATAAAGATTTTAACTTTTATGATAAAAAAATAGGCAAAGGAAAAATAGATGAACTTGTTTTATCAATTCCTTTGAAAATAGAAGATGAAGTTATTATAATTTCTCATACAAGATGGGCTACTCATGGACAAATCTCTGAAGAAAATACTCACCCTCATTTTGACTGTAAAAATGAAATAGCAATTGTTCATAACGGAATAATAGAAAATTATCAGGATTTGAAAGAAAGTTTGATAAAAAAAGGACATAAATTTACTTCTCAGACAGATACAGAAGTTGTATCACATCTAATTGAAGATAATTTAAATTTAACAAAAGACATATTTTCTGCCATTGTTTTATCTTTAAGAAAAATAGAAGGTTCTTTTGCTTTTTTAATTACAAAAAGAGGAGAAGATTTTGTGATTGGAGTTAAAAAAAATTCTCCCCTTGTAGTTGGTTTTGATGGCAAAAATTATTATTTTGCATCTGATCCTTTGCCGATCTCAAAATATACAAATAAAATGATTTTTCTTGATGATAATGAACTTTTCTTCCTTGACAAAAAAATCAGATTTTACAACTTTAAAAAAAATATTGAAGTTAATAAAGATTTTAAAGTAATTGATATAGAGCAAAGTATTATTTCAAGAGGAGAATTTGATTCATATATGCTGAAGGAAATTTATGAGCAACCAGAAGTTATTGACAGAACTTTAAAATATTTTTTAAATGAAACTTTTTTAGATTTGATGAAATTGGATTTTATTCCAGAAAGAATTGTTATAACTGGTTGTGGAACAAGTTGGCACGCAGGACTTATAGGTGAATACATAATAGAAGAAATTTTAGAGATCCCTGTTGAGGTAGAATATGCTTCAGAATTTAGATATAAAAAAATTATTGCTGATAGAAAAACTTTGGTTATTGCAATTTCACAATCAGGAGAAACTGCTGATACAATTGGAGCGATAGAGAGGTTAAAAGGTAGATGTAATATCTTTTCAATTTGTAATGTTGAAAGAAGTACTTTGGCGAGAAAAAGTGATTTAGTTCTTTTAACTAAAGCAGGTCCTGAGATAGGTGTTGCTTCTACAAAGGCATTTACTGCTCAAATTCTTATTTTATATCTTTTTGCTCTTTCGTATCTTTATAAAAAAGGGAAAATAGATAAAAAATTTATTCATAAAAAAAGTGAAGAAATATTAAAAGTTAAAGAAAAAATGGATTTTTTACTGAAGAAAAACAATATAGAGAAAATTGCAGAGAAACTACTTTCTAAAACAAATGCTCTTTATCTTGGACGAGGAATTAATTTTCCAATTGCACTTGAAGGTGCTTTAAAATTGAAAGAAGTAAGTTACATTCATGCAGAAGGTTATCCAGCAGCAGAAATGAAACATGGACCAATTGCTTTAATTGACGAAAATATGCCTGTAATATTTATTTGTGTTAAGGATAGACATTTAAAAAAAGTTATTTCAAATATGGAAGAAGTTAAAACAAGAAATGGTTATATAATTTCTGTATGTGATTTTACCTCTACTCAGTTAGAGAATTTGTCTGATCAAATTATTGTAGTTCCTCATATAGATAATGAATTCTTAAAACCATTTTTAACTGTGATCCCTCTTCAATTACTTGCTTATTATGTAGCGAAAAAGAAAGGAGTTGATGTGGATAAACCAAGAAATCTTGCAAAATCAGTAACTGTTGAATAATTTTAACTTTTTGCTATTGTAGCAATTATAACTTTTCTTGCTCCATTTTCTAATAAAATTTTTTTGCATTCATGTGTTGTTGCACCAGTTGTATAAACATCGTCAACAAGTAGTACAATTTTATTCTTTATAATATCTTTATTCTTTATTTTGAAACTATTTTTTACATTTTCTTCCCTTTGTTTTTCATTCAGTCCTGTTTGAGAAACTGTATTTTTTGACTTTATTAAAACATTTTGATACATCTTTTTGTTTATTTTTTTTGCAAGATAATTTCCAATAAGGGCACTTTGATTAAATCCTCTTAAAAACTCTTTTTTCCAGTGAAGTGGAACAGGAATAATTATATCAAATTCAATTTCTTCATTTTTAATTTTTTCTTCTAAAAGAGAAGCAAAATTTTTAGCATAATATTTTCTACCATTATATTTATATTTAATAATTGCTTCCTTTAAAGGACCTTCATATTTCCCAATATGAATTCTATTTTTAAAATTTTCGTTTATAAAAATTATTTTTGAGAAGCAATCATCACAAAAACCATAATTTTTTTCTTTGCCTTCCTCACAACTTATACATTTTTTCTCAAGTAATTGCTTTAAAATTAGACATGCAAATCTATTTAATTTAAAATAAAATTTATGAAATCCAAGACGAAATATATTTTTAAAGGTTTTTTGACTAATTTTTTCTTCTCCTTTTTTATACTACTTTTAATTTTTACACTTAAAAGTTTCTTTCAGATTTTTGACCTTATTGTTAAAGGTTCCTTTTCTTTTTTGCCTCTTTTAAAATTTTTTATATACACAATTTTAACATCTCTTGAATATATTATCCCTCTTGCTATTCTTGTTTCTTCAATGTCCTTTTTTTCAACACTTTATTCTGATAGAGAACTACATATTTTTGCATTTTCCGGTATTTCTAATTTTACTTTGATTAAACCTCTTATGATTTTTTCTATTATTTTTACACTTTTTCTTTTTTATTTCAATCTATTTATTCTGCCTTATGTAAGATTTGCTAATAAAAGTATAATTCATCAGTTGAAAATAAGAAATCCTCTTTCAATAATAATTGAAAAAGAAATAATAAAAGATATTCCAAATGTCACAATTTATATTGAAAAAGTTTTCAGAAATTTTAATCTGAAAAATATTTCAATTACAAAAAGGCAAGAAAATTCAACTATTTTTTTAAAAGCAGAAAAAGGAAATGTTTTTTATAAACCAGAAGAAAACAAACTTGTTTTTATTCTTAAAAAAGGGACACTCTTAAATTATACAGAAAACTCAATAAATTCAGTAGATTTTGAGGAATATGTATTTAATATCTATTTAACAGAAGATTTCAGAAAAGTAAAAATTGAACCAGAAGTTCCTGAATTCAATTTTATACAACTTAAAAAAGATAAAAGTATTGAATCTATGATTGAACTTCATGAAAGATTTGTGTATGCAATTACTCCTTTAGTTTTACTTTTTCTTGGTTGTGGTATTGGAATGCATCTGAAACAAAAAAATAAAATTTTATATTTAGGAATTGGTGGATTTATAAGTATAATATTTTTTGAACTTTTAATAACTGGACAAATAATGGTAAGAAAATTTTCTGTTCTGTATCCAATGTATCTACCTATTTTATTCTGTATTTTATTAACAAAAAAGTTTTGGAAATGAAAAAAAAGTTTAATTACATATTTTTTAATTTTTTGAAGTTTTTTCTTATTGTATCTTTTCTATTTGTTATTCTCTTTCTTTTGATACAAATTCTTGAGGACTTAACAGATTTCCTTCTACACAGGAAATCTTTTATTTTGCGTAATTACCTATATACTTGTCCATTATTATTTGTTCAGATTTCTCCTATTATAACTATACTTTCATCAATGTTAGTACTTTCTGAAATGTTAAAAAATAATGAAATAAAAGTTTTTTTTCTTTCAGGAACCAATCCATTTAAAATTTTTTCTATATTTTTGTTGTGTGGTTTTTTTTCTTCAATTTTTACTTTTACACTTAAAAACTTTGTTTCTCCACCTCTTATAAAAAAAATTACCAACCACATAATACAAGAACAGATTGCTTTTTCTTCTCCAAAATATTTTTTCTATTCTGAAAAATTGGAGAATAAATATTTTATAAATGTTGAATTTTCTGAGTATTTAGAAGATGGACAGTTTACAGTTATAAAGGCAAAGAGAGCAGCAAATTACAAGGATTTTAACTGGGTCTTTGAAAATGGCACTTTGTGGAGATTTGATTCGGAGAAAAATCTTATAAAGAAAGAAAAATTTAATATTAAAAATATCACAATATTTTTAACCTATGAGATACTTTCTATTTCTACTATTGATATAGAAACATTTTCATTTTTAACACTTTTAAGGATTCTGAATAAAATGAAAAAACTTGGGATTAAACCAGTTGCTTTAATTTCATACACCTATGAAAAAATTTTCTATCCTCTCCTTAATTTTTTTCTGATATTTATAATATTTCCATTTTTGAAAAAAAGTCATAAGATCTCCAATTTATATGTTTTTTCTTTCTCTTTTCTTTTCTCTTTTTCTTGTTATTTCCTTTATATTTTCTTTTTTTCTTTATCAAAAAATGGGAAAATTCATCCCCTTTTTGGTAATTTAGGAGTTCCTCTTGTAATTTGCCTCTATATTATATTTCAAAATCTGAGTTTGAAGAAAATAAAAAAATCTTGTAATATATTTAGGAAAAATTGAGGATATTATTTTTTGAAAATGATAAAAAATGGCGAAAGATTTAGTTTTAGAAATTGGAGTTGAAGATCTGCCTTCAAGTATAGGAGAATATTTAGAAAAAATTTTTTTACCTTCATTTAGAAATTCTCTTGAAAATGAAAGGGTTGATTATAAAGATTTGAGGGTTTTTTATACTCCAAGAAGAATTATAGTTTTTTTGAAGCAACTTGAAGAAAAACAGAAAGAAAGAATAATGGAGATTTTTGGTCCACCGTTAGAATTATGTATTGATCAAAATGGAAAATGGAATGAAGTTGCAAAAAAGTTTGCTGAAAGTAATAGAGCAAAATTAAAAGATTTAAAAATTTTAGAAAGAAAAGAGAAAAAGGTTTTAGGACTTATTAAGAAAGAAAAAGGGAAAAGTATTGTAAAAATTTTTAACAAAATAATTAATGAGACATTTAAGCAACTTGAAATTCCAAGAGGTATGATATGGGATGAGAACAAATTTAAATTCTTTAGACCAATTAGATATATCACCTGTATTTATGGTGAAAAACTTGTTCCTGTTGAAATAGGAAATATAAAAAGCAAAAGATTTACTTTAGGGCACAGAATTTTATCCGACAAAAAGATAGTTCCAAAAAATACAACAGATTTTTTTGATAAAATTTTGAAAAATTATGTTATCTTTGACCAGGAATTAAGAAAGAAAATGATAATAGAACAGATAAAAAAATTGGTTCAGGATAATTTTATATATGATTTCCAACTTATTGAAAAAATTATTCCTTTGGTTGAATATCCTGTTTGTGGAATTTGTAATCTACCGGAAAGTTATAAAAATCTTCCGAAAGAGGTTTTAAATTTAATTATTTTAAATGTTAAAGGGATCCCTCTTTTTGATAATAATGATGAACTTTTACCTTTTTTTATAATTGTTTGTGATGGTGTTTTTAATCATAAAATAAAAGAAAATTATGAAAGAGTTGTTGAAAGTAAAATTGAAGATGTTAATTTTTTTATTGAGAGAGATAGAAAAAAGCCTTTAATTGAATATCTATCTGAACTGAAAAATATTGTTTATCATCCTAAGTTTGGAACAATTTATGATAGAGTTGAAAGAATAAGAAGAATTTGTAATTTCTTATCAGAGAGTTTAAATTTAGATTTGGAAATAAGAGAAAGAATAAATCTTATAGTTTCATTATTTAAAAATGACCTTGCAACTTTAATGGTAAGCGAATTTTCTGCACTTGAGGGTATTATAGGTAGGATATATGCTGAAAAAGATGGTTATGACAAAATAATTTCAAAATCAATAGAACAACATTATCTTCCAAGATTTCAGGGAGATAAAAAACCAGAATTTATTGAAAGTGCGATTGTTTCAATTGCTGATAGAATAGAAACATTATGTAGTTTTATAAGTGAAGGTGTAGAAATAAAAGGAGATCAAGATCCATTAGGACTTAAGAAAATAGCAACAGGAATGATTGAAATTATATGGGATAAAGGATTTGAAATTTCAATAGAAAGACTTGTGGAAAAGACACTTGAGACATTAGGAAGAAAAGATAATGAAATAAAAAATATGATTTTAGAATTTATAAAGCAAAGGACAGAAAACTTACTTATTTCAGAAGGGATAAAAACAGGATTAAGAAGGGCAGTTTTTTCAGTTGAGAAAGATAATTTATATCAAATAAGAAAGAAAGTAGATGCAGTCAAGGAAATATTTATTAAAGGGAAAGGAGAAGAAGTTTTAGTCCCATTTATAAGAGTTGCAAATATGTTAAAACATGCAAAAGAAAAAAGAATTGAATATGGGAATTTTGATGATAAATTACTAATTGAAGAGGCAGAGAAACAACTTTTTAAATTTTATAAGGAAAATTTTGAAAAGATGGAAAAATTATATAGTGAAAAAAAATATAAAGAATTTTTAGAAGAGATGACAAAATGGAAAGAACCAATAGATAAATTTTTCCAAGAGGTCTTTGTTATGGTTGAAGATGAAAAAATAAGGAATAATAGATTATCTTTACTTGAGTTGATAGATAGAGTTTTCAATAAATTTGCTGATTTTTCTTATGTGCCTTTAAAAGAGGTGGAAAATGTTAAGTAAATTTGACTATGAAATTTATTATGCTTTAATAAAAGAGATTGAAAAACAAAGAGAGACAATAAATTTAATCCCTTCTGAAAATATTGTGAGTAAAAATGTTTTGAAAGTAGTTGGCTCTGTTTTCACAAATAAATATGCAGAAGGATATCCTGGAAAAAGATATTATGGTGGATGTAAATATGTTGATATGGTTGAGAAAATTGCAATTGAAAGAGCATGTAAACTTTTCAATGCAGACCATGCAAATGTTCAACCTCATTCTGGAAGTCAGGCAAATATGGCTGTTTACTTTTCTGTATTAAAACCAGGGGATAAAATTCTTGCAATGGAAATAAGTTCTGGTGGTCATCTAACTCATGGTGTGAAAGTGAATTTTTCAGGTATGCTTTACCAAACAAGTTTCTATTCAGTTGATAAAGATACAGAACTTATTGATTATGAAAAAGTTAGAGAAATTGCAATAAAAGAAAAACCCAAAATTATTGTTTGTGGCTATAGTTCATATTCAAGAAAGATTGACTTTGAAAAATTTTCAAATATTGCAAAAGAGGTTGGTGCTTATCTTCTTTGTGATATAGCACATATTGCTGGTTTAATTGTTGCAAATTTACATCCATCGCCTACAGAATTTTCTGATTTTGTCACTTCTACAACTCATAAAACATTAAGAGGACCGAGAGGAGGGCTTATATTGTGTAAAGAAAATTATAAAGAAAGAATAGATAATATGATAATTCCTGGTATTCAAGGAGGTCCTTTAGTTCATGTTATTGCTGCCAAGGCAGTTGCTTTCAAAGAAGCGATGACAGAAAAATTCAAAAAATATCAGGAACAGATTGTAAAAAATTGTAAAAAATTATGTCAAGAACTGAAAGAAAGGAAATATAGAATTGTAAGTGATGGAACAGATACACACCTATTTGTTATTGATTTAAGAAATAAAGGGTTAACTGGACTTTTAGCTCAGGAAATACTTGAAAAAGTTGGAATAATAACAAACAAAAATTTAATTCCTTTTGATCCCCTTTCTCCTACTATAACAAGTGGAATAAGGATAGGAACTCCTTGTATAACAAGTAGAGGTATGAAAGAAAAAGAGATGGAAATAATTGCTGATTTTATAGATGAAGCATTAAAAAACAGAGATAACGAAAAAATTTTAAAAGAAATTAAAAGAAAAGTAAGGAGATTTGTAAGTGAATACCCAATATATCCAGAATGATAGACCTGACTGGGATAATTATTTTATGGAGATTGCACAACTTGTTTCAAAAAGATCAACATGTTTAAGGAGAAAAGTAGGAGCAGTTTTAGTAAAAGAAAAAAGGATTTTAGCGACAGGTTATAATGGAGCACCGACTGGCCTTGCACATTGTAAAGAAGTTGGGTGTGTAAGGGAAAAATTAAAAATACCATCTGGAGAAAGACATGAATTATGTAGAGGTCTTCATGCTGAACAGAATGCAATTTTGCAGTCCGCCTATCATGGTGTTTCAATTAAAGGGAGTAAACTATATATAACCTGTCATCCATGCAGTGTTTGTGCAAAAATGATAATAAATGCAGGAATTGAAGAAGTTATTATAAAGGAAGGTTATCCTGACGAGATGGCAAAAAGTATTTTAGAAGAAGGAAAGGTAAAAGTTAGATACCTTTAATTTTGCCAGAAGCAAAACTGTAATAAATGTTATCTCCAATTATTATGTGGTCTAAAACATTTATTCCAAGAATTTCTCCTCCTTCTTTTAATCTTTTTGTAAATTCTATATCTTCTTTACTTGGAGTTGGATCTCCTGATGGATGATTATGTATACAGATGATTGAGGGTATAAAATTTTCTATTGCTTTATAAAAAATCTCTCTTATAATTGGATTTGCCTGATTGACTGTTCCTTCTTCAATTTCTCTTATTTCAATTGGTCTATTTTTTGAATCAAGATGTATAACTTTAAAAACCTCTTTTTTTAAATCTCTCATCCTTGGCATTATGTATTTTACAACTTCATCAGGAGATGTTAATGGTTTTTCTTTTTTTATAAGTTCAGATTCTGCCATTCTTCTTCCTATTTCAATTGCTGCTTTTATCTGACAAATTTTTGCTATTCCAAGTCCTTTAATCTCTTTAAAACTGTTTATACTTGTATGACTCATATTTCTAAAGTTGCCAAACTTATCTATTATTTTTCTTGCAAGGTCAATAGCAGTTTCTCCTTTTGTTCCACTCCTTAAAAGAATGGCAAGTAATTCTGTATCAGTT
Source organism: Candidatus Ratteibacteria bacterium (assembly GCA_046296715.1). Classification (GTDB taxonomy): domain Bacteria; phylum Ratteibacteria; class UBA8468; order B48-G9; family JAFGKM01; genus JAMWDI01. Next base: position 7,593 of record JBKBIN010000027.1, on the reverse strand, counting down.
AGGTTATGTTCTCCTTTTTTTATTAGTTTTTCCCTTGGTTTTTCGTCATCCTGCCAGTATTTTAAAGGTCTTTTTCTTTCCATTTAAGCCAATAAAACAGAAATTATACCAACAAGAAAAATTCCATCATAAACACCAGCGCCACCTATACTCATTACTCCTGGGTAAGGCGGCAGATTAGGTAGATTAAGTAGATCTGCACCAATTAAGACACCAATAACACCAGAGATATAAGCAACAGGAATTTTATTTCCAGGGGAAAATAAAAATGCACATAAAACACTGACAATTGGTGGAATTAAAGCAGGGATAGTAACTCCAATTCCTGGGACTATATGTGATAATTTAAAACAAACAAAAGTTGAAATTATTGTCGCAAAAAGAGTTGGAATAGGAGGAGCTTTTGGTAAAAGATAGAGACATAATAAAAGAGGGACTATTGCTCCACCAAGATTTATAGCTATAACCTGTTCTGTTTGAAATTTTGGAATTCCAAAAGGATGGAAAAAGGGAAAAATATTTGGTTCTGGTGGGAAAATGGTTGCATCTCTTGTATAGAGAGGGATATTAATACCACTTCCGATAAGAGAAATCAAAATGATAAAAAAAGCAAGGGATGGAGATAATCCAATTTTATTCAAAGCGATTTTTATTATTTCAATATGAATTATAAAAAGAAAAAATGGTAAAAGCAAAATCAAAAAAATAAGAAGTAAAATCAATGAAAAAGGTAAAAAGAACATTATTTGCCTCCTTTATCTTTATAAACTCCAGGGACAAAATATTTACACATAACTTCTTTAATAAAATTTAATGATTGAATTGGTGTCATTTTCCAGTTAACAGGACAAGGTGATAGAATTTCAACCAAAGAAAAACCTTTATTCTCAATCTGATTTTGAAATGCTTTTTTTATTGCTGACTTTGTTTTAATAATACCAGCAACCGAATCAATTGCTGTCCTTTCAAGATAAAAGACACCATCTATTTGAGATAATAATTCACAAACTTTTAAAGGATAACCATGAATTTTAGTATTTCTTCCATCAATTGTTGTTGTCGTTTTCATCCCTGGTAATGTAGTTGGTGCCATTTGTCCTTTTGTCATTCCATATACTGCATTATTTACAAAGATAACAGTTATATTTTCTCCTCTTGCAGCTGCATGGATTATTTCACTTGTTCCAATTGCAGCAAGGTCTCCATCCCCTTGATAAGTAAAGACAATTCTATCTGGTAAAAGTCGTTTTATAGCTGTTGCGACTGCTGGTGCTCTTCCATGGGCTGATTCTGTTACATCAAAATTAAAAAAATTATAAGCAAGGACAGCACATCCAACAGGAGCAACTCCAATTGTTTTTTCTCTTACTCCAAATTCATCTATTACTTCAGCTATTAATCTATGTATAATTCCATGACCGCAACCAGGACAATATGTTGTAACTTCATCCTTCAAACTTTCCGGTTTCTTATAGATAACTTCCATACCTTACCTCCTAACACCTACGAGGTGTAAGCGGAGAAAGTTTGATATTTCTTCAGGTGTAGGAACACCTCCTCCAGGTCTGCCATAAAAATAAATAGGTAAGTTTTTTCTATTTGCTATTTTAACATCATCTATCATCTGTCCAAGGTTCATCTCAACCACAAATATTTTCTTCATCTTTTTGATTGTTTTTTCAAGTTCTTTGTAAGGGAATGGCCATAAAGTTATTGGTCTAAATAATCCCACTTTTTTACCCTTTTCTCTTAAAATTTTAACACTTTCATAACATATTCTTGCACATGTCCCAAAACTTACAATTAAAAATTCTGCATCCTGACAGAAATATTCTTCATATTTTACTTCTTTTGCTTCAATTTTTTTGTATTTTCTATAAAGGTGCCAGTTATGTTTTTCAAGAACGCCAGGAGTTAAAAATAATGATTTTATTGAATTTGGTTCTCTTCCTATACATCCGTTTAAAGCCCATTTTTTTTCAGGTAATCTTTTTTTTCTTCTTTTAAATTTTATTGATTCCATCATCTGTGCAAGAATTCCATCTGCAAGAATTAAAACAGGATTTCTGTATTTATCAGAAATATCAAAAGCAAGATATGTTAAATCATAAAGTTCCTGAACTGTCCATGGAGCATATACAATTGTTCTATAATCACCATGACCTCCGCCTCTTGTTGATTGAAAATAATCACTTTGCGAAGGAGTAACATCGCCAAGACCAGGGCCTCCTCTATTCATATTTATAATAACTGCTGGTAGTTCACAACCACATAAATAAGATATTCCTTCCTGCTTTAAAGAAATGCCGGGAGATGAAGAAGAAGTTAATGCTCTAAATCCACATACAGATGCCCCAAAAACCATATTTATAGCAGAAATTTCACTTTCTGCCTGTATAAAAACACCTCCCTCTTCAGGTAATCTCTTACTCATATATTCTGGAAATCTATTTTGTGGAGTTATTGGATACCCAGCATAAAACTTACATCCTGCATGAATTGCTGCTTCTGCCGCTGCTTCACATCCTGTTAATAAGTATTTACTCATTTTTTCTTTGTCCAAGAACCGTCAGAAAGTTGTATCCATGTATTGGTTGGAGAGTATTTCTGTGCAACTTCACCAAAAATTTTCCTAAACTTTTTTTCTTCTGTAGGTGCTGCATTGTTTATTTTTAGAAGTTCACTAATAATTATTTCTCTCTGTTTATTTTCATCATCAACTATCTTTTTTACTTGTTTTGCAATTTCAGAATCTCTTGGTATTTCTCTAATTACAACTTTAAAATCATTTGTCTCTCCTATATATCCATCTTTTTTAAATTGGTCAAGTTTTTCTCTCCATGTATCCATTTTTTCTTTTGCTTCTTTTATCTTTGGAGAATCAGTTTTTAAATCTTTTGTTACAACAACTTCATCTGCATAAAGATTTTTTACAAAGAAAATATCAAGAAAACTTTGAGGGGACTTTGAGGGAGTTGGAGGTGCAAGTAAATCTTCTGCTGCTTTTTTTACCTTTTCTTCTGGAAATGTAACATATACATTAACAACAGCACAACCTACAAGTCCCAATATTAATAAAACAACCAGTCCCATTTTTTTTATCATTTTTTACCTCCTTTTTCTTATTTTACAATTTTTCTCTTTAAAAAATCAAATTTTAACGATAATCTGGATTATAATGAATTGATAAATAAAGGGCATGATATTATAATAATTAAAACGATGCTTATAATAGGAGGAAGTTATGAAGATTATAGGGATTTGTGGTAGTCCAAGAGGGGAGAAAAGTCAGACAAGAAAACTTCTTATAAGATTTTTAGAAATATGTAAAGAAAATGGCTTTGAAACAGAAATCTTTGATTTAAGTAAGGAAAAGGTTGGTTTTTGTCTTGCTTGTGAAAAATGCCACAAACAAGAAAGATGTCCAATCCCAGATGATAGGAATTTGATAGTTGAAAAAATGCTTCTTTCAGATGGGATTGTTTTTGCTTCGCCTGTATATATAGATAATGTTTCAGCCCAGATTAAAGCACTTTTTGATAGAACAAGCCATTTTATTCATTGTCTTCGTCTTGAAGGAAAATATACTTTTGGAATAGTCACAAGCGGTAGTGGAAAGGGAGAAATGGTACTTAATTATCTAAAACATTATTCAAATACAGTAGGAGCACAGTTTGTAGATGGAATAAATTTAAAAGTTCCCTTAAAAAATGATGACTATGAAAAATTAAAGGAATCTGTGGGTGTTTTCTTAGGAGCAATAAAGGAGAAAAAGGAATTTAAAGACCAAAAAAGAAAAATTGAAAGAAATAAAGAATACTTTAAAAAACTTGTTGAAATGAGAAAAGATGAGTGGAAATACGAGTATGAATACTGGCAGAAAATTTAATGTTTTTAAATTAGATTATTTTCTTCCATCCATTTAACTGCCCTTTCTATTGTTTCTTCTGGTGTATATTTAGGTTTATAACCAAGTTTTTTTAAAATTTTTGATATATCAGGGCACATATTCCATTTAAAATGAGTATTTGCACCTGGTTCAGGATTTATTTTTTCAGAATATTCTTTCCAACTAACAAAATTTATTGGTATTTTGACTCTATAAATCTCTCCATATGTTTCAACAAATTGTTTTACAGTAATTGAATAACTTGCTCCAACATTGAAAATCTCATCACTTGAATTAGATGGATTTACAATTGACAAGAAAAATCCTTTTGCAACATCTTCTGCATCACATGGACCAATAAGTGTTTGCCCTGGTTCAGGTAGAAAAACAACTTCCCCTTTTTTATGTCTTTTATGGTTTTCTATGTCTCTTTTCCCATAGCAATCAAGAGGAATTTTGCCAGGACCGCAAATATTTGGTGGCATTATAGCAGTGAAATTTATACCATCATTTTTTGCCTGAATTTTAATCTTTTGCATTTCTTCATACCTTTTTCTATATCCAGAAAAAATACATTCAGATTGTGTCTCTTCAGGTGTTGGGACTTTTTTAGGTTCTCCATACATCCATATTGAGCCACATAAAATAAAATGTTTACAATAAATCTTTCCTGCTTCATAAACAACTGGAGCATAAGTCCCAAGAATATCAACAATCACATCTGGTTTAATTTCACTAAATATTTTTTCCCAATCTTTCTTATTTGAATCGTAGTTCTTTTTAAAAAATTTTATTTTATTGTTTTCAGGTAATGGTTTAATTCCCCTTGTTAAAATAAATATATCAAAATTCTCCTTTGCTAAAAACTTAACAAGATTTCCTCCTATATGTCCAGTCCCACCTATTACAAAAATCTTCATTTTTTGAATTTGTAAACTTTTTATTCAAATTATCAAAGGAAATTTTAGGAATGTTTTTTCTATATGTCAAGTTTCTGTACAAATAGAGTACATAGGAACCATTTTCTCATTAAATACATTTTTGCATATTTTTTCATCTATGTATGCCACCTCTCAAGTAAAATTTTTCCCTTCATTTCCACGAACTTCCTACTTTTAATTTTAGTCACATTCATCTATCCGCTTTTATTTAAAGCATTATATAAGTTCGTAGGAGGAGCCGCAATCATTTTGGCGACCTCATACGGGTCAAAAAAATCTCTTTCACACTCTCCTTCCCATTTATAATCTCTAAACTTTTCTCTATTTTTCAATAAATAATAACTTATTACTGCTAACTCTCTTCCTACCGCAACTATTGCTTTTTGTTTTCCACTACGATCTTTTACTTGGTTATATAATTTACTAAATCTTATAGAATGTCTCCTTGCAAAATGTCCTGCTTCTATATATATCCATCTTAACCATCTTGAACCCTGTTTTGTTATATGCCCATAATGTATAGTATCACTAATATATACACTCGGAACTAATCCACAATAACAAGCAAAATGTTCTCCATCTGGAAATCTATTTATATCTCCTATCTCACTAATTATCAACAATGCATTGTGATATCCTATCCCTGGTAAACTCATAAGAAATTCTGCTTCTTCTCTCTCTTTACATATCCTCTCTATAATCTTGTTCTGCTCTCTCTCTTTCTCTTTTAATATCTCTATCAATTCTATACACTCATCTAATTGTCTCTGATATGACCAGTCAAGCTTTATATTCTTAAGAAATTTTATCCCACTTCTACTAAATAACTCCTCATATGGATGAATTATACCACATTTATCTAATATACAATGAACACGATTTTTTAACCCACTACGAATTCTTATCAAATATGCACGATGCCTTAAAAGCTCTCTCATCTGTCGTGTTTCTTTATCACCCAACATAACAAGTTGGTAAGTAATCTGTCCGTAGTAAATCAGCAAGTATCTTTGAGTCAATTTTGTCTGTTTTTATCCTGGCTTCTGCTATTAACCTTGTCTTTGGTGGATGAGCTAATTTTACTTCTTCTGCTATCTCTTCTACTAAATCATACACCCAATACCAGTTTCTACTTGCTTCAATAACTGCTGAAAATGGCTTTGGAACTCTATCTAACAACAACTTCAATTCTTCAGGCTCTGTTAATACCCTTTTTTGCATTATTAACTCTCCTTCTTTATTCATTACACTTACATAAGTAGAACGCTTATGTAAGTCTATCCCTACATAGTTCATAGCCACCTCCTTTTTATATCTCTATTTTATCTCCTTTTTTGGAGGTGGCATAACATTATATCATTTTGTCTAATTTCAACTTCGTAAGTTGTCATGGCATATTATCTTAAAATGAAGATAGGTGTTTTGCGAAAAAAATAAAAAAATAATATATATCTTTCAATTGAACCGTCTGGAAGTCGTTTTATTAAAGATTATTATATGTGGGAAAAACTATCAAAACTTGTAAATTCAAAATTATTGAAAGTAAATTATGACCCTGCTAATATCTTATTGGCTGGAAAAGATCCTGTTGAAGGAAAAGGATAAAATTGTTCATACTCATGCAAAAAATATAATTAAAGGGAGGAAAAAAGGTTATAGAGAAAAGGAGAGTAAAATTTCTATTAGAGATCTTCCTGCAAATATTGGAGAAGTTGATTATAAAAGTTATATAAATGCACTTAAAGATATTGGATATAAGGGCTTTTTAATGATTGAAATACGTTCAAAACCTAATGAGGATAGAAGAAAGGATATTTTAAGGTCTAAAGAATTTCTTGAACAACTATGGAGGTAAAAATGGAAATAAAAGTTGGAATAATTGGAACTGGTAGAATTTCAAATGTTCATATATCTTCCTTAAAAAAAATTGAAAAAGTTAAGATTAAATCTGTTTGTGATATTTCAGAAGAAATTGCAAAGAAGAAGGCAGAGGAAATCGGTTGTAAATACTATCTTGACTATAAAGAAATGATAGAGAAAGAAAATCTTGATTGTGTTTGGATATGCACACCAGCAGATACTCATACTGAAATTGTTTTATATTGTATTGAAAAAAATTTGCCTTTTTTTCTTGAAAAACCACCTGCTTTAAAAAAAGAAGAAACTGAAATAGTTATTGAGAAATTAAAAGAAAAAAATATTATTCATAGTGTAGGTTTTATGATGAGATATGATCCAGCAGTAGAAAAATTAAAAGAGATGTTAAAAAGTGAGAAAGTAATATTTATTTCATCTGAGTGGTTTTGGACAATTCCACTTGTTGATTCAATAAAAAGTAAAGAGAAAGCAGGAGGGCAAATAGTTGATCAGGCAATTCATTTTATTGATTTGATTAGATATGTTTTTGGTGAAATAAAGTCCGTTTACACAAAAAGAGTAAGAGGATTTTTCCCGGAAGAAAGATTATATACAGGAGATGATGCAAGTTGTTCAATATTTGAATTTGAAAATGGTATTTATGGAAATCTTTTGTGTACTTATGCTTTATTCCCTGAAATCATAAAGTTCTATCCACCGAAAATTAGATTTATATGTAAGAAAAAACTGATTGAGTATACACATAAAAAGATTGTGATTATAACATCTGATAAATATGAAGAATTTATCTGGAATCAAGACCTTTATTATCTTGAAGACAAAACATTTATCGAAACTTTGATAAGTAAAAATAGAAGAAACATAAAAAGTGATTATTTTGATTCT
>JBKBIN010000026.1:0-19532 GCA_046296715.1 Candidatus Ratteibacteria bacterium | reverse complement strand
GGTTGCTCTTCTTGCTGATTCTCTTGCTTTTCCAAGGGCTGGTAGTAAAATTCCAGCCATAATCGCAATTATTGCGACAACTACAAGAAGTTCAATTAAAGTAAAGCCATTTTTCTTTTTCTTCATTTTTCACCTCCTTTTATTTCCAGTCAGGAAATCTTAAAGAATATCTGTTAGGATTTCCTCTTCCTAATGAATTTGGAGATGCTTCCGGAGGTATATCATAATTATTTCCTATTTTAACAGAAGACCACCACTTTACACTACCATCAACATATAAAAAATTTGCTCCTTCAAATTTATGTGGATTGTATCCTTGTAAATGTGCGAAGTGATCACTTCCAACCTGACATGGGTTACATGGAACTACATATCCACCTGTTTCAGGATTTGGAAAATTCCCACAAACGAAGTTTCCTATGAAATCGCTCATAATTGCTATGTCTGAAGGAGAATTTTTATCCTTTATATTTGTATCAACAGAAAGTAAATTTTTCAAAAGGTTTGTTTTATTTGTAAGTCCGACTGCATAAGTGTAAGTTAAATGAGTATTGTACCAATATGCATTATTTGAAGAGCCCCACCTACCAGGTTCCCATACAAGATATCCAGAATCAGATGCTGTTGCAATTGAAGAAGGGCATATAAATAAAGAATAGTTTTTTACATAAGAAGCACCTTCAAGTTGCTTTGTTGTTTTATCTAATTGACCTGTCAAAAGTTCTAAAGACCTACTTGGATTTGGAATTTGTCCATTTTTATCTCTATAAAAAGTCCATGTATTTCCATAACCAGTTTGGTATGAATCTGTACTATTTCTATAACTAACTGAATCAATATTTGAAGGAAACCAGCCATCATAATCATTAGCATAAATATGCAAGGCAAGTCCAATTTGTTTTAGATTATTTAAACATACAGATCTTCTTGCAGATTCTCTTGCTTTATCAAGTGCTGGTAATAACATTGCTGCAAGAATCGCAATTATCGCAACTACAACAAGCAATTCTATGAGTGTAAATCCCATCTTTTTTATAAACTTCTTTTTCATATTGCACCTCCTTTTTTTATTTATATATAAACAGGGGATTGATAAATTGTTTTCTATCCAATCCCCTGAAAAAAAGAAATTAAATATTACATCCACAACTATTCCCATTTATAAATTTTGGTTGTAAAACAATCTGTTTTGAACTTTTCCTTAATGTATTTATCTCTTCTATTAAAATTTTAACTGCCATTTCTCCAAGTGCTGAAACATCCTGTTGAATTTGAGTAAATTTAATTCTCTCATTGTAAACAGGTATAAATTCAGATGTTATTATTATTTTTAAATCATCAGGAATTTTTATCTGTTTTTCTTTTAAGAATTCTATTGCACCCATAGTTATCAAGTTTCCAAATAAGATTACACCTTCAACTTCATTTTCAATTAATTTTTTCATTCCTTTATATCCAGCTTCAATACTTTGTGGAACTGTCTTTACAAATTCATCTTTTATCTCTATATCATTATTAATTAATGCAAGTTTATATCCATTAAAATGGTCAATATTAAATAAGTACTTTAATTCATTACCGAGATATCCAATCTTTTTTAAATTATGCTGTTTTATCAAATGTTCTGTCCCTATATATCCTCTTTTAACATTATCAGTATCAACATAACTCCCTTTATAATTTTCAGATACTCTACCAATACAGATAAAAGGATAATCTGTTTTTTCAAGTTCAATAAGTCCTTTATCATCTTTTTTAACATTGAGAAGGATTAAACCATCTATAGATTTTTCTTTAAAAATTCTTATGTAGTTATTTAGTTTTTCTTCAAGTTCAAAAGAAGTTAAAAGAAGTAAGTCATATCCATTTTCTATAAGAACTTCTTCCATCCCTTTAACAATATTTGGAAAAAATATATCTTCAAATGATGGAGTTTTATTCAGATATGGAAGAGTTATTCCAATTATTTTTGTCCTTTTTGTAGATAATGCTTTTCCTACTTTATTTAAATAAAAATTATATTTTTTTTGAAGTTTTAAAATTTTTTCTTTTGTTTCTGGTGAGACACAATCTTTTCCATTTAATACTCTTGATATAGTTGCTGTTGAATATCCTGTTAACTTTGCAAATTCTTTTATATTCATATTTTTTCCTTGTAACCGTTTACATTATACCTATATATCTTCATTTTGTCAAGTTTTTTTAATTTTGTAGTTCTTTTGAAAATTTATAAAAGACATTAACACTGAAATCTCTAAATACAGCAAAATAATTTTTCTCTCTTTTGACTTCTAAAAGCAAAATAATAAAATTTTTATCTTCATTTAATCTTATTGAATATGAACTATAAAAATGATATTTATCATCTCCTTCTTTATTTTTTTCTAAAAGTTTTCCATTTATCCATATTGAAAATGGTAAACTACTTTTTATCATTAAATGACAACCTTTATAATACACTGATTTAAATTCACTTATAGCAATTAATTTATCTCCAACTTTTAAATCAAAAAATTCTTCTAAATTAATAAATCCACTTCTGTCAACTTTAACAAATTTGAAATCTAAATCTTTAAATAGATCAGGTTCTATATTTTCTGTTTCTTTAGAAATTATTTCATTATTTTTTATAACTGCTATTTTCCATAAATTTATTGCGGGTAAATTAAAAGCGTTTAAAAATGCCTTTAAATTTGTTGTATCAATTATCCAACTATAATTTATTTCTTCATTGTTTACTTCAACAAGCAAAGGATATCGCATACCAGTAACAAACATTGGGAAACCTCCTCTATCTCCTAAAAAATATTCATCATGTTCATGCCCGAAAAAAGCAGATGTAATTTTATATTTTTCAAGAAGTTTTGCCATTTTTATGTTCTTATCCTCTTTTAAAATTTCTCTATCAGGCCACCATTCTGTTATATTTCTTGGAGGAACATGACCAAAAAACCATTTATATTTTAAATCTTTATATTTTTCAAGTATATTTTCTAACCATATTAAACTATCATTACTTTTAAATCCTCCTTGACTTAAATAATCCCAATCATGTGTTTTGTCAAAAAGAATAAATAAGTTTTCATCATCAATAATAAAATAACGAATCTTGTCTGAATAATTTTTTAGAAAATAATCTCTACTGCTATTGTCCCAGTAGGTTTCGCCTTTCTCTTTACAATAAGCAAATTCATGGCCTCCAACAATCCAGAAAACCTTACAGATTCCTTCAAATTTTTTTAAATATTTTTCCCACTCATCATAGAAAATTTTATAAGATTCATTACATACATCTTTTCCTGTTTTGCTTTTACCAGCAGTTTCAAGTCCAAAAATATCTCCACAAATAAAAAAATATTTTACATTGAGTTTTTTACATATCTCAGGCATCTTTTCCCATAAAGAACTTGACCATATAAAACCTGATTCAAAATCTCCTGGTACTTTTAATCCAAATTGAGGGTCTCCCATTACTAAAAATCTTAATGCTTTTTTTTCTTCAGAATGTAAAATAGAAACAAATAATAAAGTTATAAAAAAGTATTTCTTCAAATTTTTCATAACTGTCCAAGATTTCTTAATATATTTGAAACAATATTAATTTTCTTTGACATATTTTCTTTTCTATCAGGAGTGGTATAATCAATCTGTATCAATAAAATTCCTCCTTTTTCTTTCTGATATTTTACTATTCCTGAAGGTTTTGTTAATGGTTTTATTTCTTCTTTTTCTAATTTATCAACTTTTCTATAAATTTCAACTATATCAATTCCAACAAGATTTTGTGTAGATTTTCCAGGCCAGTAATTTATGTTATTTATTCTTATTTTTGAACATTTAATTGGCTGTTTTAATTTTATATTTTGGAATCCACCCTGTTCAGAACAGGTATAAACCAATTTATTATTTACATCATCGTCAAAAATAATTTCTATATCTTTAAGTTTATAATATGGACCTGAAGTTGGTTTTATCCGTATTTCTGTTATAATCTCTGGTTTTTTAAAATTAAATTCAATTGAATCTCCATCAGCATTTAAATATTGAATATATCTCCAGAAATCTTCATTTGTAAGTCCATTTGTAACCTGTATCACTTTACCACTTTCTCCTCCAAAAGAAGCAATTTCTTTTCCATCAACTACATATGTAAAAACTTTATCTGAAATCCAATTAAGATTAATCCATGGAGCAAGGACTTCATCACTGAACATACTAAAATCTCTATCTGTAAGTCCTAATAATAAAGGTTCTGATAAATCTTCAATTAAAACTTTTTCTTTTCTGAATTTTCTTATTCTATGGTTAAATTCAACAAGAGTATTAAATTCATTAATTGACTTATCATCTATATTGAATATTACAAGCCAGTTTCCGTTTTTAAAGTAATTTTTAAGTTTATCTTTATCATTTAGAAGATTTTTAAGATTTTCCTTTGTCCCTTTTATTATATAAACACTTTTTTCATTCAAATCATCAAGCCTATCCTTTTCTTCAAATTTTATTCCTGCTAACTTTATAAAGTCCTTTAATTTCTGGTCTTCTGAAGAAATTATATAAAATTTTCTCTCAACTCTTTCTTTAATTCTGTCAAAATAAGCAAGTATATTGTATAAAATTTTTTGAGAAACTGGTTCTTTTGCAAATTTTTCACCAACCAACAATTGACATAAAATTAAACTTCCTTTTCCTTCAACTATTTCAAGCATAGGTGTAAGATTTAAATCATCTCCTGCTTGAATTATTGAAATTACTCCTTTTTCTGGTGTCTTATAACTCACCTTGAAATTATAATCATCAACCCAAGTAAAGAAATCATTCTGTTTTAATCCTTCAAGAATAGGATGACTTAATGCAACAGGGAAACATACAGAACCACTTGCTCCTTCAGGTTTTTTAAATTCAGAGTAAATTTCAGTTGTTTTTTTTGTTTGTCTTGATATCTCAACATTTACAGGTAATTCATTTTTTTCAAGTGGAGTTTCTTGTTCAAAAACCACTATCTTTTTTCCTTCTTTTATTAATGTTTTTATTTTTTCTGATATAATTTTTCTATTTTCTTTATTAATGCTATTTGAACCTATAATTAAATACTCAAGTGATTGTGGAATGGAATTAAAATCTTCTAAAATTGAAAAATTCTGTCCAATCTGTTTTAATGCATTTTTAATTTTCCCTTCCAAATCATATACAAAAAGATTATTCAAATTCAAATTTTTAAAGTTAACCTTGCTTACTTTTGGAAAAATTGAGATATTTTTTTCATCTTGAAAAACAAGTTTATTATTTGATAAGAGTTTTAAAATCAATTTTCCATCAGTTCTTTTTGTAAGATTTGGCAATTGAATTTCAAGTTTATCTTCAACATATTCACCTGCTTTAACTTTATATGTTTTTTGTCCTTTTTCATAAATTCTTTCATCAACCAAAAGTTGCCACTGAAATGTCAAATTATCATCCTCTTTATCATCATTAAAAATTCTAATTGTTTTTTTAAATTCATCTCCTGAAAAGAAACAACTATTATGTTCTCTTAAAAATACTGCTTTCGGACAAAAAGATTTTTCTGCATCTGGCAATCCTCTTACCCACGGACATATTCCAGTTACCTCCTGCCACCTTGCTCCTTCTATACATATCCTTGCATATTTTGATGCATAAATGTCTGCTCTATCCCTTCCTCTATAAACTTCAGGCCCACCAATCCAAATAACATTGTTAGGATTTCCTCCATAAAAGAAGACCTCTCCTAAAATAAGCGGCTTTTTTTTATCCCAATTATAGATTTCTCTTGTTCTTTCAGTATATGTCTGTTTTTTTTCTGGATAATTGTAAGCGAAAGTTGGGAATGGTTCTCCGGAAGGCCAAGTATAGTGTTGACAATTTATTGAAGCATATCCGCCTACATCCCCTCCTCCATCAAATATACTTTTTCTTGTTGGATCAAGTTGTTCTTGAATTCTTATAAGTTCTTCACATAATTTTTCAATTTCTTTGTAAGTATTCCAATGTCTCCAAAAAGCATTTATAAGTAAAAGTTCATTTTCTAAACTCCACATCATTATTGAGGGATGATTTCTATATGCCTTAACTACTTGATAAATATGTTCTTTAAAATGTTCCCATACAACTGGATTGTTAAGATTATAAGTTATAAACATACCATCTATACAAGTTGAAAGTCGTCCAGGAATTCCATTTTCATCAAAAAATTTAAGTGCTTCTTCTCTGCAAGAAAAAATTCTATCATGGTCATAAGAAATTCTGTGGAATCTATCATTTTGTTTTTCATAAGCAGCAAGCCATTCTTCCTTTGTTTCAACTTTTGGAACATCTACCCAATTCCAAAAATGCCACTTAATACCGTTTAAAAGAAAATGCCTTCCGTCAATACTTATTTCTCTAAAACCAAATTGTAGTTGATGAATATCTATTTCTTCATTCCTTTCTTTTATAGTTGTTCTCAATATATAAAGTTCAGGATTTCTTTCAGGCCACCAAAGTTTTGGATTTTCCCATTTTTCTTCAAATTTAATATTTTTTGTATTTAAAGCAGGGATTGAAAATTTAATTGTTTCTATCGTTTTTTCTATTTTTCCTGTTTTTTTATTTATTATAACTGGCTGAATTTCTAAATCTTTTTCTGTCTTTTCATTATTTTTTATCTCATAATCAATCTCAATTTTCTTATCTTTTACATATGTCTTAACAAAAACATCCGAAACATAAATTTTACCTGCAATTACTAATTTAACTGGAAAAATAATACCTATTTGAGTTCCATCGCCTTCTCCTTTTGTTGAGGGATAAACTGGAGCAATAAAGAAAGTATTTCTGAAAACTGATTTTGGTCTATTTCTTGTATGGTCAAGGTCTTGTGCTTTTGATGATTTATAATCAATTGCATAATATGGACCTTTAACTATTAACATAATTTCATTTACTTTTCCAGGGATTATACCTTCTGTTATATCAATATCCCATGGAACAAGAACAGACCTATGCCCTCCTATATATTTTCCATTTAAAAATACGCTTACTATCCAGTTTGTTCCTGAAAAATGTAGAATGAAACTTTTATTTTCTATCTGTTCAGGAATCTCTATTTTTGTTCTATATATAACTCTATGTCCAAAGGTTAATTCAGGTCTACTCCATGCATCACCAGGAACTTCAATCCCTCTCCATTTTAAATTATTCAAAATTTCAGAAGGAATTTCTTTTTCTGGTTCATATGGGTTTTTATCCATATCAGAGTCGTCATATCTTGCTATTTCCCATATTCCATTTAATGAAAATTCCTGTCTCTCATTTTTATTTTTATAATCAATTTTGAATATATTTTCTTTTGCCTTTTTATCTATCTCTTCATTGTAAATCTCATTAGGTTTTAATTTTCCATCAGGTAAAAAATTGACATCTTTTATAAATGCAATACAATCAATGCCTAAAATCAATCTGTCTCTATTAGTTTCCTTAAATCTAAAAGTAACTTTATGTTCTCCCTGATCAAGTGTTATTTTACCAACTTTAATCCAGGCAACTTCACACCATACACCAACTTCTATTACATTTGTTGTTTGAGTATCTGCTGAAAGTATTTGCCAATCATTATCATCAATTTTCCATTCTATTGGTGCCCTTGCCCATTCATATCCAATTCTAAACCAAATATTATACTCATCCTTTTTTGGAACTTTAAAGTCATATTCTATTATTATTCCTTCATTCGGTAGTTTTGTTGGTATATCTTCTTTATTAAGAACGCAGGTTGCCCACGAACCATTTGATAAAATTTGTGGTTTTTCTCCTGACCAGATATCAAGTTTAAAATTACTTTTTGTGAAATTTTCTCCTTCTATCCAAATATATTCAGAAGAAAAAACAATACTTAAAAAAAGAAAAAATAAAAAAATTATTCTTCTCATTCTCCAACTCCTTTTTCAAATCTTTTTAATTTAATTTTTTTTCTTTTTATTACTTCCTTTACAGTATCATCAGTTAAAATCGTAAAATCAAAAGTCCTTTTTTCAATTATTGAATTTGAATTTTCCCAGTAAGTTGAGTAAAGATTCTTTTCTATTGTGTGAATTGTAGGATGGGTGATAAGTAAATATTCTCCATTTTCTAAATTTTCAAGATTATTCAAAAATTTTTTGTAATTAAAATTATGGTCTGGAAATTTTTTATATAATTTATCTACAAAAACAATTTTTTTCTTTTTACATAATTCTACAACAAATTCTTCTATATTATTAACCCAGCCAATTCCCATATGTATATCAACATATGAAATTTTAAATCCAATACTCTCAAGATATTCAAGTTGTGCTTCTATTTCTTTTTCCATATCTTTCCTATTTACTTTTTTTTCAAACATTGTTTTCCCATCAGGATAAAAATAACCATTTTCATCAACCAAGGAAGAAACTTTATCTTTATCAAGAATAGGTCCCCATTTGATGTTTTTCCATTCACATGTAAGAGTTATATGCAGTCCAAAACTTATATCTTCAAATTCATTAAGAATAGCATATGATCTTTTAATATAAGGAGAAACAGGTATTAGTGAAATATTTTTTAAAATTCCATATTTACAGGCACTATAAATAGCAAGATTAGTGCTTATACTTATTCCGCAGTCATCTCCTCTTGTATAAATGATTTTTTCTCCCATTTTGTAACCGTTTACATTTTTTCATAGAAAATAATTTTTGTCAAATGAAAAAAAATTGAAAATTTTTTAAAATTTGATAAAATGTATTACTATGAAAAAAGTTGAAAAATACGGAATAAAAATTGAATGTATTAAAGGAGATATAACTGAACAAAATGATATTGAGGTAATTGTTAATGCTGCTAATAAATATTTGACACCAGGAGGTGGTGTTTCAGGTGCTATACATAAAAAGGCAGGTCCAGAATTATATCAAGAAGCCAAAAAGTATGCTCCAATTGAAACAGGAGAGGCTGTAATAACAAAGGCATATAATTTACCAAACAAATATGTGATTCATACTGTAGGTCCAGTTTATTCTGAAGAAATAAATCCAGCAGAAAAATTAAGAATGTGTTTTTCAAATTCACTTAAACTTGCTGATGAAAATAATTTAAAATCTATTGCTTTTCCTGCAATTTCAACCGGAATTTATGGATATCCTATTGAACAAGCAGCAGAAGTTTCAATTAAAGCAGTTTTGGAAAAAATAACTGAACTGAAATCAATAAAATTAATAAGATTTGTTCTTTTTGATGAAAAAAGTTATTTAATATTTTCAAAAAAATTGGAGGAATTGAGTGAAGGAAAAAGTGATTCTTGATACAGATATTGGTTCTGATATTGATGATGCTATTTGTCTTTCTTATCTATTATCAAATCCTGATTGTGAATTATTAGGAGTTACAACAGTTACTGGTGAAGTTGAAAAAAGAAGTATGATGGTAAGTTATATATGTGAAAAATTTGGCAAAAATATTCCTATTTTCCCAGGTTTAGAACAACCTCTGATTGGACAACAAAAACAGAAATTATGCCCCCAGTTTGAATATCTTGAAAGAATATCTTATAAAAAAGAGTTCAATAAAAATGAATGGCTAAATTTTTTGATAGAAACTATAAAAAATAACCCTGGAGAGATTAATTTAATTACTATTGGTCCACTAACAAATATAGGAATCCTTTTTAAATTTTATCCTGAAATAACTAAATTTTTAAAATGTATTTATATAATGGGAGGTTTCTTTTTTGGAGATAAAAAAGTTGAATGGAATATAAGTTGTGACCCTTATGCTGCTTATATTGTTTTTGAAAGTAATGTAGAAAATATATATATCTGTGGACTTGATGTTACAACAAAAGTGGTTATGAAAAAAGAAGATGTAATTGAAAATTTTTCAAAATATAAGTTGCTTAAAGAAGTTCTTAATTTTGCTGAAATCTGGTTTAGGGGTAGGGATATAATTACTTTTCATGATCCTCTTGCGGCAAGTATTCTATTTAAAAAAGATATATGTGAATTTAAAAAGGGAAAAGCAAGTGTTGAAATAGAGAATAAAGAGAATTTGGGAATTACAAATTTTGTTGAGGATGAAAAAGGGAATTTTAATGTTGCTTATAAAGTAAGTCCTGAAAGTTTTTTCTCACATTTCTTTTCTCAATTTTAAAAACTCTGGAACAGAAAAAAGTATTCTACAACTTGGACATTTTCCACAGTGTTTTTTTCCATTTTTATAGCAAGACCAGGTTATTGATAGATCGAGACCAAGAGAAATTGCTTTTTTAACAATTTTTTCTTTTGAAAAGTTTATTATAGGTGTAAATAATTTTATTTTTTTACCATAAGTAGTTGCTTTTGTTGCCACATCAATAAGTTTTTGAAATCTTTTTATATAAATAGGTCTACAGTCAGGATAACCTGAAAAATCAACTGAATTTACACCTATAAAGATCGCTTCTGCTCCAATTGTTTCAGCATATCCAAGAGCAAGGGAGATAAAAATTGTATTTCTTGCTGGAACATAAGTTGAAGGAATGCCATTTACATTTTTTTCTGGTATTTTAATATTTTCCCTTGTTAAAGAAGATTTTAAAAAAGTTAGGTCTATTTTTAAAATTAAATGTTGTTCTGCATTAAGAAACTTTGCTACCTTTTTTGCTGCTTCTATTTCTTTTCTTGCCTTCTGTCCATAATCAATTGTGAGACAGTAAATTTTATAACCCTTCTTTTTTGCTATTGCAGAGGTAACAAAACTATCAATGCCACCAGATATTAAACAGACCGCCTTTTTCATTTTATTTTTGTTATTTTGTGAATTTGTAACCTTAAATACCAATTGTTGAATGAATTTTCTTTTAAAAAATTAACGATCATTTTTGCTATTTTAAGATTATTATCAACTGGCTGTAAAATTACTGGTTGTTTAATATCTCTATTTATAAAATTGAAAGATTCTTTGTTCAAAATCACATATTTAAACTCATTTGCAACATCGTTAAATCTTTGATCATAACCGAACTTATGAAATTTTTGTCCTTCTATTTTTGGACTTACTGTTATCCAATCAAATTTTATATCTCTCCAAATAGTTCCATTTGTTTCAACTGTTATCCAATAATCTTTTTCTTTTAAAATATTAAATATTTTATCAATCTCTTGTAAATATGGTTCTCCTCCTGTAAAACAAATCCTTTTACAATTAAATTTCTGTACTTTGCTTAAAATTTCTCTTTCTGTCATCAATTTTCCCTCTTCCCATGCATATTTAGTGTCACACCAAAAACACTTTAAATTACATCCTGAAAATCTTAAAAAAATGAAAGGAAGTCCTTGAAGCAAACCTTCTCCCTGAATTGAATAAAAAATTTCTGTTATATTATAGACCATTATTTCAAGTTTACTTCATCTTTCCTTCCCAGTCAAAACCTCCTTACACCTACGAGGTGAAAGGTGGGAAATGTTGATAGACAAGGGAATTCAGAACGAGTGATTTGATTTTTAAAATGAAAATTTGACATTATCAAAATTTGGGATTAAAATAACTACCATGAAAAAGAAAGGTTTTACATTGGTTGAAATTACATTTGTGGCTGGAATAGTGACTTCTCTTTCTCTTGGTGTTTATACTGCTGCTATGCAAAGAGGAAAGGCAGTTGATTGTATTAATAATTTAAAACAGATCTATCAAGGTATTGTTATGTTTGTACAGGATAATGATCAGTTGCCAGATGCTAAATTTTTCCCTTCTTCTAAAGATGACGAAAAAGGGATTCACAATATACTAAAATCTTATGGGATTAAAGGTAAAGTTCTATTTTGTCCTTCTCTGCCAGACGAGTTAAATAAATATGGAACAAATTATATATGGAATGATAATTTAAATAGAAAAAGATTAGAAAATTTGTCATCTTCAACTTGGTTATTAACTGAAATGACTGCTGTTAGTAAAGATATTCCACCTCCTCATTCAGGAAGATATGTAGTTATTTACTCAGATGGTCATACTTCAACAGAACCAAAAGTAAATTTATATCAGAAATAATAAAAAAATGAAAATTGGAGTTATAAGCGATACTCATGGAAGTTTAGGTGGATGGGAAAAGGCATGGGAAATAATAAAAGATTCTAATATTATTATTCATTGTGGAGACCTTTTTAATCATGGACCTGGAAATCCAATACCTGAAAAATATTCTCCAAAAGAGTTATTAAACATTTTCAATGACTTAAATATTTCTCTTTTAATTTCAAAAGGAAACTGTGATTCAGAAGTCGATCAAACATTTTTAAACATACCTCTTTCTAATCCCTTTTTACTTTATCAATTTAATGATTTAAGAATTCTTGTTTCTCATGGACATATTTTTAAAAAGGAAGAATGGTTTGAACTTGGGAAAAAATGGAAAATTAATATTTTAATTTCAGGGCATACTCATATTCCATTACTTGAAAAAAAAGAGAATATAATAATTTTAAATCCTGGAAGTCCTTCTTTACCAAAGGAAAAAATACCCACCTGCGCAATAATTGACTTAAAAGAAGGTTCTATCAAAATTCTAAATTTAATTAATCAATCTGTAATCTGGAAAGAAACTTTATAAAGATGAAAGTTGAAGTTATAAACATAGGGACTGAATTACTTTTGAACAGAGTTAATACCAATTTAAACTTGATAGCAAGTATTCTTTTAAAGAGTGGTTTTAAAATTTCAAAATGTGTTGTTGTAGGAGACAATAAAGAAGAAATAAAGGAAGTATTTTTAAATTCTTTTAAAAATTCAAATCTTGTAATCATTACAGGTGGACTTGGACCAACTTTTGATGATGTAACAAGAGAATCTATTGCAGAAGTTTTAAATAGAAAACTTATTTTTGATGAAAGAATATGGGAAAAAATTATAGAAAAATTTAAAAGAAGGAACATTGAACCACCTGAAATAAACAAAAAGCAGGCATATATTATTGAAGGGAGTAAAGAGATTGAAAATGAAAATGGAACTGCGCCAGGAATGCTAATAGATGAGGATGATAAATTAATTCTAATTCTGCCTGGACCTCCAAATGAGTTGAAACCAATGCTTGAAAATTCTTTGAAATATATTAAAGAAAAATTTGGTGGGAAAAATATAATAACAAATATTTTCTCTATTATTGGAGTCCCTGAATCAGAAGTAGAAACAAGAATAAAAAGTTTGATTGAAGAGAATAGGAAAAATCTGATTATTCTTGCCCATCCAAATTTAATTGAACTTGTTTTAACATTAAATGAAGATGAAAAAGAAAAATTTTTAGAATTTGAAAATAAATTAAAAGAAAAGTTTGGTTTGAATTATTTAGGAATGAATATTGGTTCAATACCAGAATTAATTGGAAAGTTATTAAAAGAAAGGAAATTACGTCTTGCAATCGCAGAGTCATGTTCTGGTGGTCTTGCTTGTAAATTAATCACAGATATACCTGGAAGTTCTAAATATTTTATGGGTGGATTTGTTACATATAGTAATGTTTTAAAAAAGAAAATTTTAAAGATTCCAAAAACGATTTTGAGGAAATTTGGAGCAGTTAGTGAACAAACAGCAATTTATATGGCAAAAAATGCAAAGAAATATGGCAAAGCAGACATTTCCTTAAGTTTTACAGGAATTGCAGGTCCTACTGGAGCAACACCTGAAAAACCAGTAGGTCTTGTTTGGATTGGAGTATGCTATAAAAAGAATTTATTTGCTAAAAATTTTATATTTTCTGGTGATAGACAAACAATACGGGAAAGGGCTGTTTATAAGGGTTTTGAACTTTTAAGAGAAACAATTTTAAAGAATGAAAAGTAAATTTTTTCTATATTGTGGTATTTTAATTTTCATTGGATTCATTTTGATAAAAATAATAACTCTTCCACCATTAGTTCCTATAAAAAAACTTGTAGAAATACCTGAAAATAAGACTGCTTATGAAATAGCAAAAATTCTTAAAGAGGAAGGAATTATAAAAAGTGTAAAATGGTTCTTATTTTGGACAAATCATTATCAAGTTCAAAAAAAATTAAAATCAGGTATATATGAGTTTTCAGGAAGAACACCTCTGAAAAAAGTAATAGAAAAACTTGTTAAAGGAGAAATTGCGCTTGTAAAAATTCTCATCCCAGAGGGTTCAAATATTTATGATATTGGAGAAATTCTTTATAGAGCAAATCTTATAAAAGAAAAAAATGAATTTATTGAATATGCAAAAAAAAATAAACTTGAAGGGTTCCTTTTTCCAGATACTTATTATTTTCCTTACAATATTTCAATTGAAGGGATAGTTCAAAAAATGTGGAAAAATTTTAAAGATGTGTTTGAAAGGATTTATGATGAAGAGATAAATGAAAAAAATTGGGATGAAGTAAAAAAAATAGTGACAGTTGCATCAATAGTTGAAAAAGAAGCAAGTTTAACTACTGAAAGGAAAATAATTGCTGGAATTATATATAAAAGATTAAGTAAAAATATGCCAATTGCAAGTTGTTCAACTGTTGAATATGCTCTTGGTTATAGAAAAAAAAGATTATCAAATTCAGATTTAAAAATAAAATCTCCTTATAATACATATATACATAAAGGACTTCCCCCTACTCCAATTTGTAACCCTGGTAAAGATTCTTTAATTGCTGCAATAAATCCAATAAAAACTGATTACTTGTTTTTTCTTTCAAAAGGTGACGGAACAAATTATTTTTCAAAAACTTACGAGGAACATCTTTCAGCAATTAAAACATATCTTTCAGATAAAACTCTGTCAGAAACAAATTAATAATTAAAATTTTTTGTTATGTTGTAGGAATAACTGTTATTTTATTTTGATGGGCAGGTATGTTGTTTTTATATAAAAAGTAAGTCATAACTGCAACCATAACTCCATTATCAAGACATAATTCTCTTTCAGGAATCAATAATTTAATATTATCAGGAATAACTTCTTTTATTCTTTTTCCAAGATACTTATTTCCAACAACTCCGCCTCCAAGTAAAAATGATTTTATTTTATATTGTTTAAGTGCAATTTTTATTTTCTTACATATAAAATCAGCGACTACCTTTTGAAAAGAAAAACAAATATCAGAAATATTTTCTTTACCATATTTTTTTACATAATTGGCAATAAATGTTTTAAGACCGCTGAAACTAAAATTAAGTGTATTTGATGAAGGCATAGGCAAAGGGAAATTTATACATTTTCCTGTGTTTTTTTCTGCTTCTTTTTCAATGTATGGACCTGCTGGGAAAGGTAAACCAAGAAGTCGTCCCACTTTATCAAATGTTTCACCACAGGCATCATCAAGTGTTCTGCCAATTTCTTTAAATCTTACATAATCTTTAATATAAAAAAAAGAAGTATGTCCTCCTGAAACAACAAGACCAAGAGCAGGAAATTCAATATCTTCACTTAAAAAATTAACTGCAAGATGTGCATGTAAATGATTTACAAAATATATTGGTTTTTTTAATCTATAGGAAAGTCCAGATGCAAAAGATACACCTATAAGTAATGAGCCTTTAAGTCCTGGTTGATTTGTCACTCCTATTAAATCAATATCTTCTATTTTTATTTTACTTTTTTCAAATGCAATTTTTAAAAGATTGTCTATTCTTTGTAAATGAGCTCTACTTGCAAGTTCTGGAACAACTCCACCATAAATAGAATGTATATCTTCTTGAGAAGCAACAATATTTGTAAGGATTTTTTTGTTCTCTATTATACCAATCCCTGTTTCATCACATGAAGTTTCAATGCCAATAATTACCATTTTAAATCAATTTTTGAATTATTATTCAAGTAAAGATTCAACAGGAACAATTTTAATACCATTTTCTTCAAAATCAGACAATCTATTTTTTAAAATATTTATTGTAGAAGTTTTAGCGTGTCCAATTACAATAACATTTCCTTTTTCTTTCGCGATTTTTATAACTTCATCTATTTTTTTATTTATTTGTTCAGGGTCAGGTGATATATCAAGAAAAATATCTCTTTTTCCTGTTTTTATCCCAAGTTCTTTTGCAATTCTATAACCACAACTTTTTGAACTTGTTAAACTATCTACAAAAAATAAATCTTTCTCTTTTATACATTCAAGTAAAATTCTCATTTTTTCTTCATTTATGGTATATAAAGAACCCATATGATTATTAATGCCTTTAATATATGGTAAAAAATCATTCACATTATCTTCAAATATCTTTTTTATCTCCTCATCATCCATATCTGTAGTAATTACTCCTTTATCAAAACATTGAGATGGTGGTTGCGGTTCAAGCGGCAAATGTAATATAAGTTGATAGTTTTTGTTTTTTATCTGGTCTAAAATCTTTTTGCTATAAGGTGCTTTCGGCAAAATTGAAAGTGTAAGTGGTTGATTTATTTTCTCTATTTCCTTTATTATTGATAAATTCCATCCGATATCATCTATTATAATTGCGACTTTCCCTTTTCCCTTTACTACTTTCTTTTCAATTTTTTTAGGTATTTCAGGTTTTATTTCTGGTGGATATAATTTTGCTATTTTTTTTTCTTCAAAACTTTTTTCTTTTAATATTTTTTGTAGCAATTTTGTTCCAGTAATTAAAATACATAGAATTAAAAAAAGAACAAATGGAATGAAAAAGGAAAAATTGTTTTGTTTTTTATCCATTTAAATCATTTTTTTTATTTCTTCAAGTGCTCTTTTAAATTGTAAATCTTCGTCACTTGCTGGAATTATTGGCTTTTCTCCTTCAAGTTTTACTTCTATATCAGGAGAAATTCCTTCTCCATCAATACATATCCCTTTTGGAGTATAATATTTTGCGATTGTAAGTTTTATAGCAGAGCCATCAGAAAGTGATATAACATTTTGAACAGAACCTTTACCAAATGTTTTTGTTCCAATTGAAAGAAAGTTTGGATAGTTATCCTTAAGCGCTCCAAATAATATTTCAGAAGCAGAGGCACTGCCACCATTTACAAGAAGAACTATTGGTTTTTGCCATATAGGTTTATTTTTACTATAAAATTTTGCTGAATCTTTCTTTTTTCTTCCTTCTGTATAAACAATTAACTTATTGGGAGGTAAAAATAATTCACTTACTTCAATCGCTACATTCAAAAGTCCTCCAGGGTTATTCCTTAAATCAAGTATCAATCCTTTTAGATTTTTTTCGTTGAATTCATTTAATACCTTTCGCAAATCTTCTGTTGTATTTTCCTGGAAACCAGTTAACCTAACATATCCAATTTCATCATATATCTTTGACTTGACAGATTTAATTTTTATAACATCTCTTTCAAGAGTAATTTTAATTAAATTCTCAGTTCCTTCTCTTAATACACTTATTGTTACTTTTGTTCCTTTTTTACCTCTTAATAATCTCGCTGCTTCCATTGTAGACATACCTTTTGTTGATTTACCATCTATTTCAATTATTTTATCACCTTCTTTAATTCCAGCTTTCCATGCAGGTGTATCCTCAATAGGACTAACAACAGTAATTATTCCATCTTTTAAAGTTATTTCCATCCCCACACCCTCAAATTCTCCTTTTGTTTCTATCTGTAGTTCTTTTTTTAATTCTGGTTCTAAAAATGCACTATATGGATCAAGAGACATAAGCATACCTTTTAACGCACCATATATAAGTTTTTTATCCTCAACAGTTTCTACATAATTATCCTTTACTATATTTAAAGCATCAATAAACAATTCTAAATTTTTATAGGTATTATCTTCCCACTTTTTATTTTGCGAAACTTTAACATCTCCACCAAAAATGATTGTAATAAATAAGAAACTTAATACAAACAATAATATTTTCTTTTTCATATCTCTCCTTTTTAAATTATTTTACCTCTTATTTTAACTTATTTAAATGTTCAGTTAAAAGTTTTTTTACAATATCTGGATTTGCTTTACCAGTTGTCTTTCTCATTACTTGTCCAACTAAAAACATAATAGATTTTTCTTTTCCTTTTTTCCAATCTTCAACTGCTTTCTGATTTTCATTTATAACTTGTTGAACAATCTCTTCAATTAAGTTTTCATCTTCTATTTGCACTAAATTTTTCTTTTTTACAATCTCAGATGGCTTTTCTCCTGTCTTGTATGACTCTTTAAATATTTCCTTGCCTACAGTTACTGTTATTTTCCTTTCATCAATCAATTTTAATATTTCAATAAAATTTTCAACTTTTAGAGGGATTTCTTCTTTTTTTAATATTTTACCTTTAGTTAATGATAAAAGTTCACTCATTATCCAATTTGCAATTATCTTTGGATTTTCATAATTTTTTACACATTCTTCAAAGTAATCAGCAATACCCTTTTCTGAAGTTAAAACACCTGCATCATAATCGGATAAATTATATTCTGCTTTAAATCTTTCTTTTCTTTGCTCAGGCAATTCTCCAATTTCTCTTTTTATCTCTTCAATCCATTTCTCATCAATTAAAATCGGAACAAGATCTGGTTCGGGAAAATATCTATAATCATGTGCTTCTTCTTTTGTTCTCATACTTTCAGTTATTTCTTCAATTTCATTCCATAAACGGGTTTCTTGAATAATTTTTTCTCCTCTTTTCAAAATTTCTATCTGTCTTTTACTTTCATACAATAATGCTTTTCTAACAGATTTAAAAGAGTTCATATTCTTCACTTCTGTTTTTACACCTAACTTATCATCACCTTTTTTTCTAACCGAAATATTAGCATCACACCTTAAAGAACCCTGTTCCATATTACAATCACTTATTTCAAGATATTCAAGTATTTGTTTTAATCTTTCAAGAAATCTTTCACCCTCTTCTGGACTTCTAATATCAGGTTCAGTAACAATTTCCAATAAAGGAATTCCGCTTCTGTTAAAATCCACATAAGAAATTGGAGAACTTTCAGAATGTAATAATTTTCCAGCATCTTCTTCAAGATGTATTCTTTTAAAATGTATTTTTCTTCCATCAACTTCAAGAAATCCACCAGTAGCAATTGGTTCTTCATATTGGGATATTTGATAGTTTTTGGGTAAATCCGGATAGAAATAATTTTTTCTTGCAAACCTGCAGAATTTTGAAATATTGGAATTGAAAACAATTCCTGTTTTTATAGCAAGTTCAACAGCCCTTTTATTTATAACAGGCAAAACTCCTGGCATTCCACAACAAATAGGACATACTTGAGTATTCGGAAGATTACCAAATTCAGTTGAGCAAGAACAGAACATTTTTGTTTTTGTTAAAAGTTCAACATGAACTTCAAGTCCAATAATAATTTCATATTCTTCCATTTTTAAATTTTTCTGATCCCTGCTTTTAACTTTATTTTTAATGAACTATTTTCTTTCAATTTTAACTGATCATTTCTTTTAATTGCTTTTGAAAGAACTGGTAAACTTGAAAATGGTTCAAGAGCAAGATTATAATTCCTACCATACCATGGATAATTATAACTTCCTTTTGCAATTCTCCATAACCAAATATATTTAAAAACTTCTATAGGAAACTCCATAAAAAATCCTATTTTTAATTTTTC
>JBKBIN010000025.1:0-19902 GCA_046296715.1 Candidatus Ratteibacteria bacterium | reverse complement strand
ATTTTCTGTTTTACTTACTTCAAACAATTTCTTTGTCTGTGGTCCTAATCTTTTCATTTTAATCTCCTTTTTATTTCTTTTGCAAGATTGATAAAATCAACAGTGCCTTGAGAATTTTTTGCATAATCAAATATTGTTTTACCATAAGAAGGCGCTTCTCTAAGTCTACTACAAACCCTTATCACACTTTTGAAAACTTTGTCTTTAAAACTCTCTTTTAATAAACTTAAACTTTCTTCAGTTATTTTTAATCTGTAATCAATCATATTTGGGATTATACCAAGAATTTCAAGTTCAGGATTCAATTTCTTCTTTATCATATCAACTGTTTCAAGTAAATTTGTAAGTCCTTGTAAGGAAAGAAAATCCGCAAGAACAGGAATAACAACATATTTACTTGCACAAAGTCCATTTACAGTTAAAAGAGAAAGAGACGGAGGACAATCAATGAAAATATAGTCAAAAGAGTTTAACACATCCTTTGAATTTTCTATTGCTTTTTTTAAATAAAATTGATTTTTACTTTTATTTGATAGTTCAACTTCTAAATGAGCAAGATCAGGATTTGAAGGAATAATTGAAAGGTCTCCTATATAACTATCAACCATTACATCTTCAATTCTCACTTCCCCAAGAATAAATTCTCTTACAGTTAAATCATCAACTTTTAGATTAATCCCAACACTTACTGTTGAATTACCTTGAGGATCCAAATCAATTATTAAAACCCTTTCTTTTAACTTAACCAATCCAGCAGCAAGATTTACACAAATTGTTGTTTTACCTGTACCACCTTTTTGATTTGAAAATGCAATTATATTCATATTTCAAAAAGGTCTAAATGAATTTATTTTTTCAATTTCCCCTTCATATTCAACTACAATTACTGTATCAATCGGGTCTGGTGGTTTTTCTGGAAGATTTTTAAAAATAATCCTGTCTGACTTTACTTCAAAATCAACATTAATCCCTTCTTTTAAAAAATATGCATTTTTCACTTCTATCTTCAAATTTCCTATTGCAAATTCTTTAAACCAGTAAAAAATATGTAAATATAATTTATTCCCTTTTTTTGTCATAAGTCCAGGATGAAAATTGTACCATTCAAAATTTGTTTTCTCTGTTCCATATACACTTTCGCCATATATTTTCAACCAGTTTCCAACTTCTCTTAAAATTTTCACACTCTTTTGAGGAATTCTTCCGTCTGGTTTTGGGCCTACATTTAATAAATAATTTCCTCCATAAGAAGCACATTTTACAAGATTCATTACAATTTCTTTTGGTGTTTTATAATTATCGTCATATTTACAATATCCCCAATGGTCATTTAATGTCATACAGGCTTCCCAATCTCTATCAGTTGGTGTAATATGTTGTTCTGGAGTATCAAAATCTTCTGGTAATAAACTTCTATTATTTATAATTATATGTGGTTGTAATTCTCTCACCATTTTGTTTAATTTTTCTGACTGCCAATGTTCAGGTTTATAAGGACCTGGTCCATCATACCATAAAATATCAATCTTCCCATAATTTGTCATTAATTCTTTAACCTGAGTATGAACATAATCAACAAATTTCTTCCAACCAAATGGATCTTTTTCAGGACCATTAAAAAAAGCATCATATCTCCAGTCCAAAAGAGAATAATAAAATCCAATTTTTAATCCAAATTTTCTACAACTTTTTACAAATTCAGCAACAAGGTCTCTATTTATATATCTTGGAGCAGTAAAATCACTCACCTTGCTATCAAAAAGGGAAAAACCATCATGATGTCTTGTTGTTAAAACAATATATTTCATTCCACTTTCTTTTGCAATCTGTGCCCATTCATCTGGATTAAATTTCTTAGGATTAAATTTTTTAGCAAATTTTTTATATTCTTCTTTTGGGATCCTCTCACAGAACATAACCCATTCACCTCTCGCAGGAATACTATAAATCCCCCAGTGAATAAACATACCAAATTTCGCCTCTCTCCACCATTTCATTTTATCTTCCATTTTTCACCTCTTATTTCAATTTAACATCTGAAAAAAATACCTTTCTTTTTTTTAAAAATTTATTCCCTTTAATTTCAATCTCATCTTTAAATTTTATATCTTCTGAGGAACTTCCAACCATAATTTCATATAAACCTTCTTCAATCTTAATTTTTAAATTTTCATCTGTAAAGGACAATATTTCAGAAGGAACTTTAAACTCAACTGTCTTTGTCTCACCAGCTTTTAAATCAATTTTACAAAAACCTTTCAGAAGTTTAGAAGGTAAAACACAGGAAGAAAATTTCTTTTTCACATAAAGTTGGATAGTTTCTTTTGCATCTATTTTGCCAGTATTTTTAATAGAAACTGAAATATAAAATTCTTGGCCTGCTTTAATCTTTTTTGGTTTAATCTCAAAATCAAAATATTCAAAAGTTGAGTAAGAAAGGCCAAAACCAAAAGGAAATAGAGCTTTACTATCTGAATAGACATAGTTTCTTTCTTTTGAAACTTGTTTTCTGTGATAATAAACAGGCAGTTGTCCTACATCTTTTGGAAAAGAAATAGGTAATTTACCGGATGGACTAAAATTCCCAAATAACATATCAAAAATAGCATTTCCTGTCTCTTGACCAGGGAACCAGCATTCAACAATAGCATTTACTTTCTCAACTATATTTGTTAAAATGTATGGTCTTCCAGTAATTAAAATAACTATTAACGGTTTCCCAATTTCTGACAATTTTAAAATTAACTCTTCTTGAACTCCAGGGAGTTTTAAATTATGACTATCTTTACTTTCACCACAGGTACAATCAGAAACAAAACCAGATTTATCCCCACCAATAAAGATTATCAAATCTCCTTTCTTTCCTGTTTCAACTGCTTTTTCAAAATTTTCTTTATTAAAATCAAAAATTTCACAACCTTTTTCATAATATATTTCAATATCTTTTGCTTTCTCTTTAAAAACTTCAAGTATTGATTTACAACTAACAGATGGTTTTTCAAGGTCAAGATGTGCAGTATATGCATAGTCACCAAAATAATTTCTTGGATTGGCAACTGAAGGACCTATAAGTGAAATCTTTTTAATATTTTTTAAAGGTAAAATACCATCATTTTTAAGAAGAACAAAACTCTCTTTTGCAATTTCATAAGATAATTTTCTATCATCGTCAGTATCAAAATCAATAAAAAATTTTCTATCTTCTTCAAATAATCCGAGTTCTTTTTTTATTTTAAGAACTCTTTCAACTGCTTTATCTATTTCTCTTTCCTTTATAAAACCTTTCTTAACTCCTTCAATCAATAAAGGATAACAGTCCTTTCTTGGTAGTTCAATATCTATTCCTGCCTTCAATGCTAAAATTGCGCATTCAATATTATCCTTTGCAACAGAATGAACTGTGTTTAACATTTTAATTGCACCATAATCTGAAACTACAATCCCATCAAAACCCCATTCTTTTCTCAAAATATTTGTAAGAAGTTTTTTTGAGCAAGCACATGGAACACCATCTACATCATGATAAGCATTCATAATTGACTTTAAATTTCCTTCTTTCACGCATACTTCAAAAGGAAAAAGAAAAATATCTCTAAATTCTCTTTCTCCAATATGAACAGGACAAATATTTCTACCTCCTTCTGAAAATCCATGAGCAGCAAAATGCTTCCCTGTTGCAATTATACCTTCTTTTAAATTTTCTCCCTGCAATCCCTTAACATAATAACAACCCATTATGCCACATAAATAAGGATCCTCACCAAATGTTTCTTCTGTTCTACCCCATCTCGGATCATAACAAACATCTAAAACTGGCGAAAGTCCTTGATGAACTCCAGCATTTCTCATCTGCCTTCTTATAACCTGTGTCATTTTAAATACAAGTAAAGGATTGAAAGAACTTGCAACTCCTATTATTTGAGGAAAAGAAGTTGCCTTATTTGTTAAAAAACCAGAAAGACACTCCTCATGAATTATTGCTGGAATACCAAGTCTTGTTTCTTCTTTTAAAAATTTTTGAATTTTTTCAACATACTCTTTTGCCTTTTCAGGTTCTATATTTTTAATACCTCCATATACTCTTGAAATTTGACCAATCCCAAATTTTAATTCCTTTTTAAGTAATTGAGTAGAAATTTCGCCATTTTCAATCAAGTCAGTTATATAAACAGAACATAATTGATATACCTTCTCCTCAATTGTCATCTTTTTTAAAATATCTTTTATTTTCATCTTTCCTCCCTTTTGACAACTTTTCAGTTTAAAATAGATTTTCTCTTATGTCAATCCCCCCTTCACCTCGTAGGGTTAGCTGGAAATCCTTGTCTTTCAAGAGTTTTCAAGTCTACTTAATTGTGTATAGGTAAAAAGAATGACTTTTTCTCATTTTTTCTGTATTTAATAAAATCGCAGGAATTACAGTCCCTTCTCCAAATTTTTCATTGATTCTATCAATATAATAAAAGACCACTTCTCTTTTTTTTCTTTCTTCAAAAACATACTGATAATCAGAATTAAACAACCCTCCGACAGAAACTCCTATTGCTCTTATTTTTTTCTCAATTTTTAAACAAGAAATTATTTCAAGGCACAGATTAAATATTAAACTTCCATCTGGAGGAATATCACTAAATTTTTTTCTTTTCAAGATAGATGTAAAGTCGTCAAATTTTAAAAATAAAGATATAAAACTTCCATGCTTTTTCTTTTTTCTCATTCTTTCAGCAACCTTTTCAGATAAGTTAAATAATGTCTTCCTTATTATCTCATTGTCATCTGTATCAAAAGGAAGAGTATAGGAATGTCCTATTGATTGTTCTAAAACTTCAGTTAATATTTCTGGTTGTTCAATTCCACAGGCATAATTGTATATTTTTTCTCCATATTTACCAAAAATCCTTAGAAAAAATTCTTTTCCTGCTTTTTTAATATCTCCACATTTTTCTATTCCAATGTTGGAAAGTTTTTCATATATTTTATTTCCTATTCCAGGAATTTCAGTTATTGGCAGATTCTTCATAAATTCTTCAACTTCTTCCATTTCCAAAATTTTAATTCCTGATGGTTTTGAAATAGAAGAACAAATTTTTGCAATCAATCTATTTGGACCACCGCCAATTGAACATGTAAGTTCTGCTTCTTTCTCTATTTTATTTTTAATTTCTCTTGCAAGTTTTTCTTTACTTTCATATAATTGATAAATTTCACTTACATCAACAAAAACCTCATCTATTGAGTAAATCTCAATTTCCTCTTTAAAACTTTTTATAATTTCAAATACTTTTTTTGATGTTTCAATATATTTTTCAGGATTTCCTGGAACAACAACCAAATTGGGACACAAAAAAAATGCCTGATGAATACTCATTCCTGATTTTATACCATATTTTTTTGCCTCATAAGAACATGATGCAACAACAGATTTTGTCGATGGGCCACCTAAAACAGCAACTGGTTTTCCTTTTAAAAATGGATTTGTTAGTTGTTCTATTGAAGCAAAATAAGCATCCATATCAATGTGAAAAACAACTCTTTCCATTTTAAAAAGTATGAACTTTTTCAAGATTCCAGATTAAATCTTGAGGAGCAAAAGATATCTCAAAAACATTTATTCCATCTGTAACAGCAAAATTATAAATCTCCTTCTGTCCCTTTTTTGTCTTCCATTTATATGTTATTTTCTCAATATTTACTTTTCTATTTTTCCATATGAACCACTTTATCTTCATTGAACCATTTTTAAAAACAACTCCAACAATTATTTTTTCATTTACTTCTGTTATCATTTTATCTTCCTGAAAAGTCCCACAACTTTTCCAATAATTAAAGGATTCTCTTTTATTATTATTGGTTTATATAAAGGATTTGCTGGTTTCAATTCAACAGAGTCTTTTCTTTTATAAAAATATTTAACTGTATATTCACCATCATAAAAACAAACAACAATATCTCCATTTTTAATCTCAACATTTCTTTTAATAATAACATAGTCACCATCAAAAATTCCTGCCTGTTTCATACTATCACCTTTAACAATTAAAGAAAAAAACTCTCCTTTACCAAGAAATTTCTGATTGACACTTATAAAACCCTCAAAATTTTCTTCTTCTATCTTTGGAATTCCAGCAGGGACTTGCCCAATAATAGGTATATCAAAAAAAACTTCTTTTAAACTTATTCCTCTTGATCTTTTCTTTTCTCTTTTAATATATCCCTTTTTCTCAAGTGCATTTAAATGAGATATAACAGCAGTTGGACTTGAAAAAGAAAAATAATTCATAATTTCTTTAATAGTAGGAGGATAACCAGTTTTTAATATATAGTCCTTTATAAATTCTAAAATTTTCCATTGTTTTTCTGTCATTTTTTTCATGCTGTAAATAATTATATTGTAAATTTATACAGTTGTCAAGAGTATTGATAATGGAAATTTAGATTTGCTTTTATTATTGACAGAATTAAATATATTTTGTATAATTTTAAAAATAGGGCGGT
This sequence comes from Candidatus Ratteibacteria bacterium, assembly GCA_046296715.1. Lineage (GTDB taxonomy): Bacteria > Ratteibacteria > UBA8468 > B48-G9 > JAFGKM01 > JAMWDI01. The sequence goes on along the minus strand of JBKBIN010000025.1, from coordinate 13,407 downwards.
TAGCTCAGTTGGTTAGAGTGCCACGTTGACATCGTGGAGGTCACAGGTTCAAGTCCTGTACCGCCCATAATATTCACAAATGGAGGGTTAGTCTAATTGGTAAGGCAGCGGACTTGAAATCCGCCGTCCCTTTTGGGACATGGGGGTTCGAGTCCCTCACCCTCCGCTTCCCTCTAACACCTACGAGGTGAAGGCGGAAGATTGGCTTGTGTCAAGGAGATTAAAATTATGAGATTATACTTTTAAGATTTTCATAACATTTTTTTATACATTCAATGGGTGTATATGCATAACTCTCCTGTTCAATTATATACCATTCTGTATTACCTATTTCTTTACAAACTTTTATAAATTCTTTCCAGTTTAACTCACCTTCTCCTAAAACTGCTTTATCATTCTTGGAAGAAAACTCTTTTAAATGGACCGTCAAAGCTCTTTTAGGATATCTTTTAATAATATCAATGAGTTCTTCAGGTTTTACTCCTCCTTTCATAGCATTACCTGTGTCAAGTTGCATAACTACTTCAGAAATTGTGTTTTTAAAGAATATATCCCAGGGATATTCTCCATCTATCTTTTGAAATTCAACTGCATGATTATGAAATCCAACAAACATCCCTTCTTTTCTTACTTGTTCTGAAATTTTATTAAAAAGTTTTGCTGTTTCAATCCATCTTTCTTTTGAGCATCTCATTTCCTCAGGAAGTGCAGGTACTATCAGATATTTATTCCCTATAATTTTGTTAAACTCAATCGTTTTTTTAAGTTCATCTCCGAGTAAAGTATCTATCCTTATATGAGTCCCTGCTACTTTCAAATTCAAATCATCAAGCATTTTTTTTAGTTCTTCTGCTAATCTATTGTAATAACCTGCAAATTCAACTCCTTCATATCCAATTTTTGCAACTTCTTTTAAAACATTATATAAATCCTTTTCACAATCCTGCCTTACTGAAAACAATTGAACTGCAATTTTTATATTCATTTTGCCTCCTTTTTATATTTTTAAAGCAGTTGATTTTGAATTTTGTTTTACTTCATCAGATGTAACTTCTCTTCCTAACTTATCCGATAGATATATTCCTTCTGAAATTAACATTGTATTTAAAGCAATTTCCGCAGTTGGTAAAAGTTCTACTCTTCCCTGTAAAACAGCAATCCAGTGATGCTGTGGACTATCGTAAGCGTCCCCAATTTCATAAACATTGTGCCACCTATAATCAGCAATATCAAGATTAAAAGTAGCATCCATAGGTAAATCACTAATATTTGTAAAATACCTTAATGGATTTAAACGAACACCTCCTTCACTTCCAACAATATATGAACTTTCAAATTGGTCAAGATGTATTGCCCATGCTTCAACTACTTCCATTGTTATATTATTTTTGAATCTAACAAATCCAATACCAAGTTCTTCTACATTATAACCACTGATTTCCCTTCTCTCTTCATTTATCTCAAGTTCACTATATGTTTTTCCACTTATTCTTAATACTTCTGGATTATCCATTAAATAAAGTAAATTTGCAATATGGTAAACACCCATATCATAAAGAGCACCACCAGCAGATATCTCTTTTTGAACAAAAAATTTTGAACCATATCCATCAACAAAAGGTCTTCCTAATCTTCTATATCCTGTGCTTCTTGCATAGTAAATTTTTCCAAGATACCCTTTTTCAATTAAAATTTTTGCACCTTTTGTATCTTTTGAAAATAAAGTTGAAAGTTGAATGCTTAAATGTTTTTTATTTCTCTTTGCTGTTTCATACATAGTTAATGCATCTATATAAGAACCTGCCATTGGTTTTTCACAATATACATGTTTTCCACAATTTAACGCTTCAACAGTAACTGGCATATGTAAATTATTATGTAAACAAACATCAACTGCCTCGATATCTTCTTTCCTCAAGAGTTCTCTAAAATCATTGTAAAACTTTGGTATGTTATAAATTTCACAAACTTTCTTTGCTTCTTCTTCATTAATATCGCAAACTGCAACAATCTCTACATCCTGAATAGTTTTATATCTCTCTATATGCTTTTTACCAATTTGTCCAACCCCTATTATTCCAATTTTCACTTTTTTTGACATTTCTACTCCCTTTTTAGTTTTTTGATTTTATCATATTTTTTGATTATGAAAAATTAAAGAATTAATTCAAATATTTTGGGAGGAAGTTGTTCTTTTTTAATTTTAAACTTTAATACTTTTCCATTCTTAAATATAAAAAAAACATCTGATTTTTTCCCCTCTCCAAAAAAGTCAGGTGTATTACCTATAATAAGATCCAGTTTTTTTTCTTTTAACTTTTTCTTTGCATTTTCAAGTATATTATCTGTCTCTAATGCAAAACCAACTATCTTCTGATTTTCTTTTTTTATTTTAGATACACTTTTCAGGATATCTGGATTTGGAACAAGTTTAAGAAGCCACTGCTTTTTCCTCTTTATTTTGGTTTTAAATTTTCTATATGGTCTCCAATCACTAACTGCTGCTGCCATTATAAGCAAATCAACTTTGGGGAAATTTTTTAAAATCTCTTTCTGCATTTGTTTTGCTGTCTCAACTTTTATTATTTTCACTCCTTCAGGTGAGTTTAAGTGTGTTGGTCCACTGACAAGAATTACATCAAGTCCAATTTTTTTTGCATATTCAGCTATTAAAAAACCCATTTTTCCAGAAGATGGATTACTTATAAATCTTATTGGATCTATATATTCTCTTGTTGGACCTGCACTTATAAGAACTTTTATCTTTTTGCTAACCATTCTATTTCTGCCTCTAAAAATTCATCAATATCGCCATCCATAACACCTTCAACATTAGATGTCTCAACCTCTGTTCTATGGTCTTTTACAAGTGTATATGGACAGAAAATATAAGACCTTATCTGACTTCCCCATGTTATTTCTTTCTCTTGGCTTCTTCTTTCTTTTTCTTTTTTCTTTTTTTCTTCAAGATATAGTTGATATAATCTGCTTTTTAGTATTTTCATTGCGATCTCTCTATTTTTAAACTGACTTCTTTCATTTTGACATTGAACGACAATCCCTGTTGGTTTATGTCTTATTCTTACTGCTGTTTCAACTTTATTTACATTCTGTCCTCCATGACCACCTGCTCTAAAAGTTTCTATTTCTATATCCTCATCTTTTATTTCAACCTTTATATCATCTTTTATTTCTGGAATTACACTTACTCCTGCAAAACTTGTATGTCTTCTTCTATTTGCATCAAAAGGAGATATTCTTACAAGCCGATGAACACCTGTTTCTCCTTTTAGATATCCATAAGCATTTTTCCCAGAAATTATCGCTGTTATTCTTTTTAAGCCCGCTTCCTCACCAGGTAAAAAATCAATTACTTTTACATCATATCCTTTCTTTGCTGCCCATTTACTATACATTCTCCATAACATACTTACCCAATCACATGCTTCTGTCCCACCAGTTCCTGAATGTAATGTTATTATTGCGTTATTTCCATCTTCTTCCTTCCATATATATGCAAATTTGATTTTTTTTATATTTTCATTTAGCCTACTCAATATTTCCTCACTTTCTCTTTCAAGTTCTTCATCGGAACTTCCCTGTAATAACTCAAATAATGTCTCTGCTTCTTTTATATCCTTTTCAATTTTATCAACAATTTCCTTTTTTTCCTTCAAAGAATTCCATAATTCTATTTTATTTTTATCATCAAGAAATCCTTTTTCATGCATCTGTTTTTCAAGTAATTCAAAATTTTTCAAATCTTCTTCAATTTTGAATTTGTCTTTTAAGTCATTCCAGTAATTTTTAATCTGATTAAATTCTTCAATAACCTTAATCATTTTTTAATTCCTCCCAAATTCTTTCAAGAAGTTGTTTTATCCCTTGTCCAGTCAACGCAGAAATAAAATATATCTCTTTAAAGTAATTTTTTGCTTTTTCCATATTTTTTCTACTTTGTTCAAGGTCTATTTTATTTCCTACAACTATCTCTTTTTTTTCAACAAGTACAGGACTATAATTTTCTAACTCTTTCCTAATACTTTTATACCTATTTATTATATCATTTTCAGTTAAATCTAAAAGATGAATAAGGATTTTTGTCCTTTCTATATGTTTTAAAAACTTAATTCCAAGTCCTTTTCCCTTTGAAGCACCTTCAATTAGACCTGGAATATCAGCAACAACGAAACTCCTATAATCTCCAAGGTCAACAAGTCCAAGGTTTGGTTCAATAGTTGTAAAAGGATAGTCAGCAATTTTAGGTTTTGCTCTTGAAATTTTAGATAAAAGTGTACTTTTTCCAGTATTTGGATAACCAATAATTCCAACATCAGCAATAATTTTTAATTCAAGTTTTATTCTTTTTGCTTCTCCTGGCTCACCTTTTGTTGCAATGTATGGTGTTTGATTAGTAGATGATTTAAAATGTGTATTTCCAAGCCCTCCTTTCCCTCCTTTTGCAACAATTAAACTTGCGCCTTCATCAATAAGGTCTCCTAAAACTTTTTCTTCTCCATTTACAATCTCTTTTACAATCGTGCCTAATGGAACATAAATAATTAAATCTTCTCCATCTTTCCCTTTTTTATTATTACTACTTCCTGGTTTACCATTTTCAGCATAAAAATGTTTTTGAAAATGAAAATCAACAAGTGTTTTTTTATTTCTCACTGCTTTAAAAATCACATCTCCACCTTTTCCGCCATCTCCACCCCACGGACCTCCTTTCGGAATCCCTCTTTCTCTTCTAAAGGCAATACAACCATCTCCACCTTTTCCACTTTTTACATATATTTCCGCTTCATCAACAAACTTAACCATTTTTTATTTCCTCTTTAAACTTTTCAAGGTCTTGTTTTGTGACAAAATTACATGATTTTAAAAACTCTATAATAAGATTTTTTGGCATTTTTTCAAATTTTACAATCTTCTGTTTTATATTTTTAATTAATTCAGAATGTTTTTCTCCTTCTTCCCCAATTTCTTCTATAATTTTTTTTAAAATTTTTAAAATGAAATAAACACTCCCTATACTAAAATTTAAAAACTTTTCATAAATTCTTTCTTTTTTCATTACTAATCACCTCCTTTGCTTTTTCAATAATTTTCTTTGCTACCTTTTCATTTATTCCCAATTTTTTAATCTCAGTTAGATCCAAATTTGCAATCATTTCTAAATCAGGAAAGTTTGTAATAATCTTCTTTTTTGTCTTTTCTCCAACACCATCTATCTCGTCAAGAAAAGAAAATTTTAAATTTTTAATTCTTATATTTCTATGATAGGAAATAGCAAATCTATGAGCTTCATTTCTAATTCTTTGTAATAACTGTAATTCAGGAGAGGAAGGAGGTAAAATTATAGGTTGTTCTTGCCATTCAACAAAAATTTTTTCTTTTTTTTTTGCAAGTGAAATAACAGGAATTTTTAAGTTATATTCCTTTAAAACAGAAATTGCTGCATTTAACTGTCCTTTTCCACCATCTACAAGAATTAAATCTGGGATTTGTTCCCTTTCTTGTTCACTATCAAATCTTCTTATTAGAACTTCTCTAAGCATACTATAATCATCAATCCCTTCAACTGTTTTTATTTTGTATTTTCTGTAGTAATCTTTAAATGGAATGCCTGCTATAAAAGAAACTTTACTTCCGACTGCAAGTTTGCCAGAAATATTTGAAATATCATATCCTTCTATATGATTTGGCACTTTGTTTAACTTTAGAATTTTTGATAAATTAAATAAGATATTTTCTTCTCCGTATTTGTATAATTCTTCCTCATCTCTTATTGGAAATTTTTTTGCCATTTCACTTAGCAAAAACAACCTTTTTTTTATTTTATCTGCTTGTTCAAAATTCAATTTATTTATCTCTTCAAGCATCCATTTTTTCAATTTTTTTTCAAATTCTTTATATTTACCTTCAAAAAAAGCAATAATCCCCTCAACAAGTTTTTGATACTCTTCTTTATTAATTTTCCCTTCACATGGTCCAGAACATCTTCCTATATGATACTGAATACACAATCTGACTTTCTGTGAGGAAATATCTTTTTTGCAATTTCTAACTGGATAAAATTTTCTTAAAAATCTTAGTGTTTCTTTTAAAAGTTTTTTATTTGTAAATGGCCCGAAATAAATTGCGTTATCTTGCTTTTCTTCTCTAACTATTTGGATTGATGGGAAATCTTCCTTTGTAATTTTAAGTAAAGGATAACTTTTATCATCTTTTAAATTTGTATTATATTTTGGTTGGTATTTTTTTATCAGTTGGTTTTCAAGGATAAGTGCTTCTGCTTCTGAAAAAACAGGTATAACTTCAAAATCATAAATTTTTTCAGATAGAAGAAGAACTTTTGTATTATTTCCTGAAGAAGTAAAATATGAACGAACTCTTTTTGATAAGGACGATGCTTTACCTACATAAATTACTTCTCCTTCTTTATTTTTCATCAAATATACACCAGGACAATCAGGTAAATTCTTCAACTTAGATTTTATCTTTTGGTTCATCTTCTTTTTTCTCTTTGGATATTTCTTCTACATAATTCAATTTTAAATCAGTGATTGTGGTGTTTAAAAATCTATTCTCCTCATCAGTCAAATTTCCATTTGTTTTTTCTTTCAATATATCAAGAAGTTCAATTATCTGTTTTGCCATCTCTAAATTTTTTTCAATTTTACCTGAAACAGGATTTGGAATTTTGCCAAGTGCTTGCCATCCCATTTCCGAAAAAAAACTTACAATAATGTTAAATTTCATAAGAAACCTCCTTTTTTAAAATTATACCGAGTAATAGGTTTTATTTTAAAGATTAATAAGAAAACTTGTGAATGTTCTACTTAAAATTGAAAGCCAATTTAAAAAACCAGCCATTGCTAAAAAAAGAATTATGAATATTCCGTATCTTTCAATCCTTTCATATCCGATCGCTAAACTACGGGGCAATAAAACAGCAACAACTCTTGAACCATCAAGAGGTGGGATTGGGATTAGGTTGAAAAAAGCAAGAATAAAATTTATAAAACTTCCCATTTTTAAATATTCACTGATTAAACTTGATGGAAAAATTTTATAAAGGAAAGCGAAAAAAATACCAAGTAAAATATTACTCAATGGGCCTAAAATTCCAACAGTTATCATTCCAAGTTTATAATTTCTGAAATAATATGGATTTATTGGAACAGGTTTAGCAATACCTATTAAAATGGGAAAACGCAAAACAATAAGTAAAAAAGGAAGAAGTAGTGTTCCAATAGGATCTATATGAGGAAGTGGATTTAAAGTTAAACGACCCATATATTTTGCTGTTGGATCTCCATTTTTTAAAGCAACATATCCGTGTGAAACCTCATGAACAACAACAGAAAAAAAGAAAAAGACGAGGAAAATTAGAATATCTATCATATTTTCACTTCCTTTTTTAATTTATATTTTAATCCTTTAAACTTTTTTGAAAAGAGAAATATGATATTATAATATATTGTTAATTTGCATGCAAAATAACATAGAGGGAAAAATGGAAAAGTTAAGATGGCTGATATTTTCTAATTCCAGTAATAAATTTCCTTACAAACCCTACGTTGAAAAATATCCATCCTATTTTTTATGCCTTGATGTTCAAGAAAGACGGCCTGTTCCAAATAAACAAATCTATTGCCTTAGGAAAGGACACTTTGATGAAAAACAACTTCCTGTTTCTGAACCTATTGAAAGTTGCTTTATAAAATCAAAAAAACAGTATGGAAAAAAATTAGAGATTATTCTGGACAGAAAGATAAAGAAAAGATGCTGGTTTTTATTCCTTAAAAAGGAATACAAAAAAAGACCTGGAAAATTTTATGAACAGATATTTTGGATTACTCAGTCATCGGCAAAAATAAGAAGGAAAGGCACTTATATCCCTAAGGGAGGAAAAGAAATGACATTTGAAGTAATACAGGACATAAGAGAAAGATATCCTCACAAATTTGAAAAAGCAATAGTAAAAAAGGGAAACTTACCATGTGGTGATTATGGACTTTTAAAAAATGGAGAAGTAATAGCAGTTGTTAGTTTCCCTGATATTCAATTTGTTTTTTGTGAGAATAGAAAATTTACTAATGAATGGATATAAAGATTTTAAAGGATATATTTAAATAAATAAGAATGATATATGGAAAGAAAAGAAATAAAAATTACAGTTGCACAAAAAAATTCTATATCTTCAGTTCTTTTAATTCTCAACGAAATGATAGATGAAATAGAAGAATTATGCAAAACTGAAGATAAAAGAAGTATTTTATATGAAGTGTCCAATAATATGAATGAGAAAGAAAAAGAGAATGTGTTAAAAAAAAACAAATGAAATAAAAAATTTAATAAAAGATATAGCAAAAGTGTTGAATATAAAAAGTAAAAGATACGAAACAAAATCTCTTATCTCAAGTAGAGTTTCGTCACTCTGGGAAATGGTATGTGAAATAGAAAGCAAGCGACTAAAAGGTTATGGAGATGTTTCTGATTCTCTTAAAAATTATCTTGATCCTTGTGTAAACAAAATTATTCACTTATTGAAAAATATAGAAGTTCTTTTGCATAAATAATTTTTTAATATCTTGATTTTACAATTTTCAAAAATTTTTTATAATATATATATGTTTTTTTAGGAAAGGAGGTGAAAAATGAGGAAAGAAGGAGGGAGTGATGAAAAAAACTTTACACACAGTTCCTCCAAAAGGTGTTCATATTATTTTAGATCTTTATGACTGTTCAAATATATCAACTTTAAACTCTGTTGAAGAAATTGAAAAAATTTTAAAAATTTCAGTTGAGAAAGCAAATGCTACTTTGATAGATATAAAAGTTCATAAATTTTCTCCATATGGAATAAGTGGTTTTGCTTTAATTTCTGAAAGTCATATAAGTATTCACACTTGGCCTGAGAAAAAGTATGTAGGAGTAGATATATATACTTGTGGAAATAAAACTCTACCGGAAATTGCAGCAGATTTTATTATTAAAGCATTAAAAAGCCAAAAACCATCTATACTGAAAATTGAAAGAGGAATATATGCAGAAAAATTTTAATAATATAGTTGTTGATTGGTATAAACCTTATGAAATAGGAATTGCTTTAAAAGTTAAGAAAAAATTGGTTGAGAAAAAAACAAAATTTCAAAAAATTGAAGTTTATCAAACTACTAATTTTGGAAAGGTTCTTTTTATTGATAACTTAATTCAGTCAATTGAAAAGGGCGAAGAGAGTTATCATGAGTTATTGGTCCATCCTGCAATGTTTTCTCATCCCGATCCTGAAAATGTTTTAATAGTTGGTGGAGGAGAAGGTGCAACTTTAAGAGAAGTTTTAAAACATCCTGTAAAAAAAGTTCAAATGGTTGACATTGATAAAGAAATGATAGAGATTGCAAAAAGATATTTAAAATTTGATAAAGGTGCGTTTAAAAATAAAAAAGCAGAAATAATTATTGAAGATGGATTTAAATTTCTCAAACAAACCGATCAAATATACGATGTAATAATTATTGATGCTACAGATCCTGGAGAAAATGCTTCTTGTTCTTTATATACTGAAGAATTTTATAAATTGTGTTATGAACATCTTAATAAAGATGGAATCTATGTAACTCAAGGTGGCACTTGCATCTTCTTACATAATGATAGAATTAAAAAACTTTATAATGACTTAAAAAAGATTTTCAAAATTATAAAAATTTACTCATCGCCTGCCTTTGGTCTTTTATCTAATTGGGTATTTATTGTTGGAATTAAAGGAAATATAAAAATTGATGAAAAACCTACAAAAAGAATAAATAAAAAATTGAAATTTTACACACCAGAATTACAAAAATCTATATTTACCCTCCCCCTATTCTTACAAAAATCTTTAGAAATCTAACAAAAATTGAAAAACCAGTTTTTAAAAGACAAATAGAAAATAATTAAATATTTCCATAACCAAATTTTCTGAAAACATCAACCTTGTTTCTCCAGTCTTCTATAACTTTAACAGTCAATTCAAGATATACTTTTTTCCCAACTATCAATTCTATTTCTTCTCTTGCAAGTTTTCCAATTGTTTTTATCATCTTTCCATCTTTACCTATAATTATTGACTTTAAATTTTCTCTATCAACGATTATATTTGCTTTTATAACTAAAACATTTTTATTTTTTTCTCCCTCTTTTATTTCTTCTATTTCAACAGCAACAGAGTGAGGGACTTCTTCATATGTTTTCTGTAATATTTTTTCTCTTACAATTTCAGAGATCTGATATTCAAATGGTAAATTTGTTGTCATATCTAATGGATAAAATCTTTCTGACTCAGGCAAATGGGTAAAAATTGCTTTTATCAATGAGTCAATATTTTTATTTTTTAAAGCAGAAAATGGGACAACTTCAATAAAATTAAATTTCTTCATACTCTCATCAATTAAAGGTAATAGTTCTTCTTTATATCTTAGGATGTCTATTTTATTTATCCCAAGAATAACATTCTTTTTGTCTGACTTCTTAAGAACCTCTAAAATTTTTTCGTCTTCTTCCTTCCAACCAGTTGCCTCTATCAGAAAAAGAATAATATCTGTTTCGTCAAGTGAAGAATAAATTGATTTTAACATAAATTTTCCCATTTCATTTTTTCCTTCTTCAAATCCTGGAGTATCTATAAAAATAATTTGACCTTTCTCATCATTATAAATCCCCATAACTTTTATTCTTGTAGTTGCTGGCTTTGGTGAAACAATAGAGATTTTTTGTTTTAAAATTGTATTTATTAAAGTTGATTTACCTACATTTGGTCTTCCTAAAATTGTTACATATCCAGTTCTCATTCTATACCTCCGGGATTTCCCAATCAAAAATATTAAAAATTTCCTTCTTCTTTTTTAAATAATAAATATAATTCTTATAACTTACATCTGCTGGAACTCTATGGTCAACATGTGGAATATAACCACCCAAATCAACTGTTTCTTTTATCCTTTCAAATTCTTTATCAATCGCATCTTTTCCATAAATAAGGGCTTTTTTATCAAATCCACCTTTTAGAAGGACTTTATTCCCATACTTTTTTCTTAAAAAAACAGGATCTGAACCACTATTTATTTCAAGAGGAAACATTACATTTACTCCTCCCTCAAGCCACAAAGGAACAAGTTCATTTATATTTCCATCACAATCAACAATTACAATATAATATTTATTCCTACTTTCTTCAATCTATCTGTAATTTTTTTATATCTTGGAACCATAAATTTTGCAAAGTGTTTTGGTGAAATCATAGGACCTGTTTTAAATGCAATATCTTCCCAAAAAGCAGCAAAATCAATATCATTAATTTCTTCAAGTGCCTTTTCTATCAATGTTAGAACAAAATCCACAATATGGTCCATTATTTCTTCTATAAGTTTTGGTTCATCATAAAATGTTATCGCACATTTCTCAAAACCCATCCAGTTTCTTATCCAACCAAGTAAAGAACCAACACTTATTCCAATAGGATAGTCCCTATTTTCCCATTCTTTTTTTAATTTATTCCATATCTCATCATCAGGATATCTCTTTGAGACATCGGGTTTTAATCTTTCTTTAAAATCATACCAGTCCTCTTTATTTTCAATTGGGAATTTTATATAATGAGGGATTGTTTGAATTTCAGATTTAAAAATCTTTTTTATAACTCCATCGCTTTCCTGTTTGATTATATATCTTTCCGTTTCTTCAATTATTTTTTCTTCAAAAGTAGGCATCAAACCCATATTTATTGGTATTCCACCAATTGGGTCGAATCTAAAAAAAATATCTCCATCTCCATTATTTTTAACATTTTCAGGTAGCCCCTCTTTATGCCATCTTTCAAGTGTTTCTGTCCACCACCCAAATTCACAGTTAAAAATTCTATCTACCTTTTGAAAATTAAAAATTCTATTCCATCTTTCTCTTCCAGTCATTTTCTATCTCCTTTTTAAATTTTTTAAATTCTCCTTTATTTATTTTTTCTCTTATCTTATCCATAAATTTTATCATAAAATATACATTGTGATATGAATTCAATCTTAATCCAGTTATTTCTCTTGTATTTACAAGATGTCTTATATAACTTTTTGTATAATTTTTGCAAACAAAACAATCACAATTTGGATCAAGAGGAGAAAAGTCATCTTTATATTTTCCTGCTTTTATGTTTATCTTTCCCTTCCAAGTTAAAGTTGAACCTGTTCTTGCAATATGTGTTATCATTCCGCAATCAAACATATCAATTCCCATTTCAACAAGTTCAAGTATCTGCAAAGGCATTCCAATCCCCATAAAGTATCTGACCCTATTTTCAGGTAAATTTTTTAAAATATATTCAGTAATTTTTAAGGTCTCTTGGTATGGTTCGCCTATACTTAAACCACCAATTCCATAACCATTAAAGTTAATTTTTTCAAGTTCTTCTATACATCTTCTCCTAAGTTCTTTATATATACCTCCCTGAACAATCCCAAATAACTCTTGATTTTCTTTTTTATGAAATTCTTTGCATCTTTTTGCCCAGTTTATTGTTAACTCAACACTTTTTTTGACCTCTTCATAGTCATTCCAATTTTTAGGGCAATAGTCAAAACACATAATTATATTTGCACCTATCTTTTCCTGAATTTCTATTGATTTCTCAGGAGTTATAAAATGTGTTGAACCATCTAATTTTGATTTAAAAATTGCTCCATTTTCATTTATTTTTACTTCTTCTAAACTAAAAATTTGAAATCCACCACTATCTGTAACAATTGGTTTTCCCCAATTCATAAATTTGTGAATTCCTCCAATTTTTTCAATTATCTCAACTCCTGGTTTTAAGTATAAATGGTAGGCATTTGTAATAAGCATTTCAACCCCTATTTCTATTAAATCTTCAGATGTCAATGTTTTTACATTTGCTAAAGTTGCAACTGGCATAAAACATGGTGTTTTAACCTTTCCATGTAAAGTTAAGATTTCACCAATTCTTGCTTTTGTTTGACTATCTTTCTTTAAAACTTTAAATTCCATTTTTAAATAATTAACATACTATCTCCATAGGAATAAAATCTATATTTTTTATCAATCGCAATTTTATATGCTTTTTCTATAATTTTAGTTCCTGCAAAAGCACAAACAAGCATTAAATGTGTTGAATTTGGAAGATGAAAGTTTGTTATAAGTCCATCAATAAATTTAAATCTATACCCAAGTTTTATAAATAGATTTGTATATCCATTATAAGGTCTTATCTTTTGATTTTCGCAGGCAGTTTCAAGTGCTCTTGTAGTACTTGTTCCTACAGCAATAATTTTTTTCCCTTTATTTTTTGTATCATTTAACTTTATTGCTGTTTCTTCTGAAATTTCAAGGTATTCTTCTCCAATATTTTCTTTT
>JBKBIN010000024.1:0-19985 GCA_046296715.1 Candidatus Ratteibacteria bacterium | reverse complement strand
TTTTCTTTTTAGTCCTATATTTTTTCAAAATTACAATATTACAATTATTTTCTCTCTTATATTCAAAATAATCAACCATCTCCTTTATTATTTGAATTCCAAGCCCATAATCTGATTCTTTTACATTTAATGGATTAAAAGGGCATCCATCATCTATTATTTCTATTTTGATAAAATTGTCTACATTTTCCCATGTGACTTTAATAATATTGGATTCTTTGTTTTTACAGGTTATTATTGAACTACATATTTCATCAACAGATAACATCAATTCCCATGTTTTTTTAAAACCTAATTTCAACAATGAACTTTTTTTTTGAATAAAATTTGAAATTAATTCTAAACTTCTATAACTTGCTTCAACTACAATATAATCTTTCTCTTTTCCCATTATTTAATTCTATGTAAAGTTTTTCAATCTCGTCAACCATTTTTTCAACAGGAAACAATTTCTTTATCAATTCCTGTCCTTCTTTTCCCATTTTATCAGAAATTTCAAAATTTTCAAGAAGATAGATAATTCTTTCTTTTAACAATTCTACATCTTCTGGAGGAACAATAAAACCTGTTTTTCCATTTATTACTATTTCCTTTGTTCCATCAATATCAAAAGCAACAACTGGTTTTCCTCCTGCAAGTCCTTGCGCAACTGCTCTTGGTAAACCTTCTCTTAAACTTGTGTGAACAACTATATCCATAATGGTAACAAATTCAGGAATTTTTTCTGGTGGTACAAGTCCTGTAAATATTACTTTTTTTTCAATATTGTTTTTTTTAGCATAATCTTGAAGTTGTTGTCTTAAAATTCCATCTCCAACAAACATAAGTTTTGCCTCTGGAAATTTTTCAGAAATCTCTTTAAATGCTTCTATTAAATAATTTTGTCCTTTCAAGTAAAATAATCTTCCAATCATGCCTATAACCTTCTCATTTTCACTTATTCCATATTTTTTTCTTAAAGCATCTCTTTTTTTGGCAGATTCAATATATGGTTCAATTTTAAATCCACTATAAATAACAGTATAATCATTCTCTTTACCTATCCCTGCCTTAAGTGATTTTTCTTTCATAACTTTTCCTACACAAATAAAATGGTCAGTAAAAAAATAAGAAATCTTTTCAGCAAAAATGTAAAAATAATTTAAAATTTTATTTTGATAAGGATGAAATGGCAATCCATGAATGGTATGAATTACTATTGATTTAGGATTGGCAAGTTTTGCAGAAATTCTTCCAAGTATTCCTGCTTTTGCACTATGTGTGTGAACTATATCATATCTGTTTTTTTTAAAAATAAAAAAAAGTTTAATAAAAGCAATTACATCATAAAAAGGATTTATTTCTCTTACAAGTTCTTTGATTACTATAAGAGGGATATTTTTTTTTATAACTTCATCTTCAAGTGAACCTTCGGGACCCTTTGTAAGCCCAGTTATTAAATCAACTTTATGCCCTTTTTTTATCAAACCCTCTACTGTAAAAATTGTATTTTCCTGTGCTCCTCCAACAATAAGTCGTGTTATAACATGTGCGATTTTCATATACTATCTCACTTCACATAAAGATACATATTTTTTCATTATCTTTTTAATCTCTTCAAATTCTTCATCAGTATATGTTTTTTCTCTTATAAAATCTTCATTTACATGTTTAGAGGGTACAAATCTCTGTATAAAATATTTTTTACAGCCCTCAATAATTTTACCAATCTTTTCAAAATCCTCAAATGATATTTGACTTTTAACCACGGTGGTCCTTATTTCATAATCTATTTTTGCGTTTTTTATTATCTCTATAGATCTTAATATTTTATCTGATTCAACTTCAACTCCTGTAATTATTTTATATTTTTCAATAGGTCCTTTCAAGTCCATTGAGAAATAATCAATAAGTTCTTCTTTCAAAAGTCGTTCAATAATTTCTGGTTCAGAACCATTTGTATCAATCTTAACTTTAAAACCCTTATCCTTAATTTTTCTAATAAATTCTATTATATCTTTTTGAATCGTTGGCTCTCCACCTGTTATACAAACACCTTCAAGATACTTTTTTCTTTTTTCAAGAAAAGAGAAAAAAAATTCTTCAGGTATTACATTCTGAAATTTTTCAGGTAACACAAGTTCAGGATTATGACAATAATGACATCTAAAATTACAACCTTGAGTAAAAACAATACACGAAATAATCCCAGGAAATTCAATTAAAGATGTTTTTTGAAGCGCCCCTATTCTCATTGAAACTTAAATGTTTTCCTAATTTTAAATTCTTCAAATTTACCTTTATTCCACTGACTCACAGGTCTTAGATAACCAACAATTCTTGAATAAATTTCAGTAGAACTTCCACATTTTGGACAATTATAAACTTCTCCATTTAAATAACCATCCTTAGGACAAATACTGAAAGTTGGAGTTATTGTAAAATATGGCAAGGTGAAGTTTTCGCATATTGTTTTAACAAGTTTTTTAATTCCTTCTTTTGAGTTTATTCTTTCTCCAACAAATATATGAACAACTGTCCCACCTGTATAAAGAGATTGCAATTTATCCTGTTTTTCAAGTAGTTCAAATATATCATCAGTATAATTCACGGGAAGATGTGTTGAATTTGTATAAAATGGTTCTGCACCTTTTTTATACTCTGCCTCATTTGCAACTATTATATCTGGATATTTATTTTTATCAATTCTTGCTAAACGATAACTTGTTCCTTCAGCTGGAGTTGCTTCAAGATTATAATTATTACCTGTAGTTTCTTGAAATTTGATTAGTTTTTCTCTCATAAATTCCAATATTTCAATAGCAAAATCAATTCCCTCATCAGAACCAATATCTTTACCAAACAGATTTAAACATGCTTCATTCATTCCCACAATACCTATTGTTGAAAAATGATTAACCCAGTATTTCCCAAACCTTTTCTTAACATTTCTTAAATAAAACTTTGAATATGGGTAAAGTCCCTGTTCTGTAAATTTTTCAATAACTTTTCTCTTTATTTCCAAACTTTCTTTTGCAAGTTCCATTAAATCATTTAACCTACTTTTAAATTCTTCCTTTGATTTTGACAGATATCCAATTCGTGGTAGATTAATTGTAACAACACCAATACTCCCCGTTAATGGATTTGCTCCAAAAAGTCCTCCTCCTCTTTTCTTTAATTCACTTGTTTGTAATCTCAATCTACAACACATACTCCTTACATCATCTGGTTTCATATCTGAATTTATAAAATTAGAAAAGTAAGGAATCCCATATTTACCTGTCATTTCCCATAAGTTATCCAGAATATCATTTTTCCAATCAAAATCCTTTGTTATATTATATGTTGGAATTGGAAATGTAAAAACTCTTCCTTTTGCATCTCCTTCAAGCATCACTTCAAAAAATGCTTTGTTTATCATATCCATCTCTTTTTGAAATTCACTATAAGTAATATTATGAATTTTACCACCAACTATAACTGGTTGGTCTTTATAAATATCTGGAACTTTCAAATCAAAAGTTAAATTTGTGAAAGGGGTCTGGAAACCTGTTCTTGTTGGCACATTAAGATTGAAAAGACATTCTTGAATTGCCTGTTTTACATCTTTATAACTTAAACCATCATATCTTACAAAAGGAGCCAGTAGCGTATCAAAATTTGAGTTATGCATCACGATATTATTTACTAAGAAATGTTGATTTGGAGTTGTTATATCATAAACATACTCATCTGTATATTTTGCTTCAACAACCTTAACTACTTTGGTTGAAAAACAAGGCGATTCTTTTACTTTCGGTAAGAAATTTTTAATCTTTAATGATTGCTTGAACAAAGGAAGCATCTCTTCTTCTATTCTAAATTTTATTACATAACTATCTTTATAATGCGGCTTCATGTTTTTGTAAGAAGTGCATCTTACAGTAGAATTTATCCCAATAAAATTTAAAATCTGTTTTAGTTGCATAACAAGTGTATAACTTGTAGAATGTAATCTAACTACCCTATTTTTATCAATATCTCCGTCTCCATCTATAAGTCCACTAATTAATGCACCAATGGATTTTTTAGATAAACGAAAAATAAAATCAGGTAAATTTTTTCTATGGCTCCCCTCCTGCAATTTTAAATGATTCCTAATGACCCTTCCCATTCTTGTGGTTCCAAATACTATGTTAAATTCGCCTTGTTCATAGAAAGGGATGTTTAATTTTTCAATAATATCTTTTATTTTTCTTCTTTCTTCAGAATTTTTACTTTGTGAAATAAGAGCATACTCTTTTGTTTGATGTCCCCAACATCCTTCAGCAATCATAAAACCAATGAGATATGCAAAATTTTCTTCTAATTCTATTTCTTCCTTCAATGGGATTTCAGATTTGAAAGATAAAAGTTCGTCTCCTATTTCAAGTTTATCTGCTCTTTTTTCTTTTCCATTTGAAAGAAGCATCGGATGTGAGCGTGTTACCCGAAGAATATTTCCATCTTCAGTTTCTATTATCAATAATTCATCGTCTTTTGTAGTAATTCTATGCCTAGAAATTGCACATAGAGGAATAAACCCTTCTTCTGTCAGCACCTTTATTTTATCATACTGAAATAATATTGGTTCTGTTGGTAACCTCGTATCTAAATATTTCCTTTTATCTGCATCATCTATTGAATATCTCCTGTAAAGAGTATTTCCTATAATAACTTCTGAACCATTAACACTTATAGCATGGTGTTTATAATCGTTAAAAAGCATTTCCATAGTTACGCTTTCTATAACTCCATTTCTTTCAATAGTTATTGGGGTTTGTCCATCAAAAGAAAATGCTTGTGCACCTGCTGCTTCACCTTGGAGTGTATAGAAGAAATTAACAATTTGACCAAGTGCAGAACCAAAATGTTTTGCTGGACTACTTTCAACTTTCCCTTCTGAGCCTTTAAACCCAGTTAAAAGCAAATCCTGTAAATCCCAACCAACACAATAAACAGAAAGAGAACCTAAATCATGAATATGAAAATCTCCTTCTATATATGCTTTCCTTATCTCAGGTGGATAGATACTATTAAGCCAGTATGTTTTTGAAATTTCAGAAGAAACATAGTTATTTAGTCCTTGAAGTGAAAAACTCATATTACTATTTTCTTTGACTCGCCAGTCTATTTGATTTAAATACTGATCTACAAGGTCCAAACTTGCCTTAGTTGATATTTCTCTTATTCTTGCATGCTGTTCTCTATAAATTATATATGCTTTTGCTGTCTTTTTATATGGAGAATTTAAAAGAACTTCTTCTACAATATCCTGAATTTCTTCAACAGATGGGATTTTGTCTTTAATTATTTCAGTTGCAAGATCAAGAACTTTAATTGTTAACTTTTTTGCTATATCTATACCAAATTCACCTGTTGCTTGTCCTGCTTTAAAAATTGCATTTGTTATTTTAAAACTGTCAAAATCAACAATTCTTCCATCTCTTTTAACTATTTTTTTAAACATTTTTCCCTCCTATCTATTTTTTCTATCTCTTTCAAAAATTGTTCAAGGTTTTCAAATTCTTGATAAACAGAAGCAAATCTAATATATGCTACCTTATCCAATTTTTTCAACTTTTTTATTACATACCTACCAATATCTTTTGAACTAACTTCATTTTCGTATTTCTGTCTTAACTCTTTTTCAATATCTTCAACAATCCGATTTATTACTTCAGTACTAACTGGTCTTTTCTCACATGCCTTTTGTATTCCAACTCTCAATTTATCTCTATTAAATTTTTCTCTTCTACCGTCTTTCTTAACAACTATTAAAGGTTTTAATTCAATTTCTTCATAAGTTGTAAACCTTTTTTTGCATTTCAAACACATCCTCCTTCTTCTTATAAGCATTCCATCTTCTCTTTCTCTCGAATCAAGAACTCTATCTTTTAGATACCCACAATAAGGACATTTCATTTTCTATATATAGTGTTAAAGCAAAACTTAAAAAACAATATATTGTATTTTTAGAAAAAATAATATACCACCTCAAAAAATTTGTCAAGTGAAATTTTTTAATTTGTAAAATTAATTCTTAGAACAATCTTATCCAGTTTTACTTGAAGAACAGGAACAAGAACTGGTATTAGAACTTGAGGATTTTGAACTTAAACTTTCTTCTTCTTTCTGTTTTCTTTTATATTCCTCACTCCTATATTCTGTTGTGTAAAAACCTGGTCCTTTATAAATTACTCCTCCACCAACACCAACCAATCTTCTTAAACTTTCATTATTACATTTTGGACATACTTTTAATGGATCTTCTGACATTTTTTGAAATTTATCAAATTTATATCCACAATTTTTGCATTCATATTCATATGTAGGCATATCTTCCTCCTTTTTTATTTTTTAGATATAGAATAATAGAAAAAAGTTTCAATTATGTCAAGAATTGTTTTTATAGCAGACAAAAATTTCGCCTAAATATATACGATGATAATCTCCTAATTTATAAATTTTCTCTTTTATTTCACCATCAAGCATTTCTGGATTAATATCTATTTTTGCAATAACTTTACATTCAAAATTAATTTTCCCTTCTTTGATAATTGGCGATTTTATATATTTTGATTTTAAAGGAGTTAATTTTGTTTCTTTAAATTTATCATAATCTCTTCCTGAAACTGAACCACACCAGTATACAACCTCTTTATATTTATCATCAAAAATATTAACAGAAAAGTCATTTGTTTGTTCAATAAGGTTAAAAGTGTATCTTGAATGCCTTATAAAAATAAAAAAGACGGGTTTTTCCCCATACTATACCAAGACATCCCCATCCAATTGCCATTATGTTAGGTTTATTATTCTTATCTATTGAACAAACAAGGGCTTTCCCTTCTTTTAATAATTCAATCGTTTCTTCAATCACATCAAAATAATTAATTTCTTTTTTCATCTTATTTCATTTCAAAACATTCTTTAAAAAATATAGTTGTCTCTTCTAAAACTGTATTTTCACTTTCCTCAGTTATAAAAACATGGCCTCCTTTATCAAGAATAAGCATTTTTAAACTACTTGCATTTTGATGGAATTTCTCAAAATAAAAAAGTGGATTTTTTAAATCAAGAGAAGCATCATCTTTTGTATGAATAATAAAAACTTTTCCTTTATATTTTTCAATAAAATCTTCTAAATCAATTTTTTCAAGAGAATTGATAAAATCTTTACCTATATAATGTCCTATTCCAGGAATATAGGATTTACCAAATTTTTCAATCTTTTCTTTAATTTTTTTTGTCAAAATTTTCTTTTTTATAATTTTTGGAAATGCTAAAGGAGACAATAAACATAATCCTTTAATTTCTTTAAATTTTGAACTTACATAAGTAGCAGTTAACGCACCCATAGAAAGGCCACAAATTCCTATTTTTTGTTTATCAACAAATTCAAATTCTTTTAAAAATTGAACTGCTTTTTTTCCATCTTCCATTTCTGTTTCAATAGTCATCTCCTCAAAACTCCCTTCACTATCTCCAGAACCATAGAAATCAAATCTTAAAACTGAAATACCTTCTTTGTATAACCTTCTCGCAAGTTTTGTAAATAAAAAATGGCTTTCAACTTTACTTCCTGTAAAACCATGAAAAAGAATAACTGCTGGTGATATATTTTTTTCTACAATATGAATAACCCCAAACAACTTTCCTTTACTTCCATCAAAAATTACTTGTTTTTCCATATAACCTCCGTTTTTATCTTAAAGAAGAGCAACTATATCCTCAACTTTTATTTGTTCAAGACAATACTTATACTTACAGTTTTTCATTTTTTCATTTTTACAAGGACTGCATTCAATTTTCTTATAAACAATTTTAACATTTTCCCCTCTTGGTCCCCAAATAAATGGAGAAGTAGGACCAAAAATAGCAACTGTTTTAACACCTAAAAAACTGAATAGATGTGTAAACCCAGAATCATTTCCAATATAAGTAGTAGTTTTTTTAGCAATTTTTAAAATATTATCTATGTCAATATTAAAAAAAATTTCTCCTTTGAAATTTTTTCTCCAAAATTCAATTTCATTTTCTTCAGCAGGTCCTAAAATTATCTTTACATCTTTTAAATATTCAGCAAGTTTTAAAAATTTATCTCTTGACCAGTTTTTATCTTTGCTTCCACTTCCTGGGTGTATAACAAAAAATTCACCTCTAATTTTTAAGTTAAAACTAACCGAATTAATGATATCTTGATTAAATATCTCTGTTAATGTTTGTAGCAAATAATCTGTTATATGAATATTCAATTTTTCTTTTTTAATCGGATGAAACAATAATTTACCTTTAAAAAATTTTTTAAGATTAACACCTAAAATTTCTTCTTCATCAATATATGCAACAACAAGGTCAAATCCATTAAAAAAATTTCTAATTTTTTCATTATCATTTTCAAACAAAAATAGATATTCATAAGAATCAATTGGAATAAAATTATCAACATAACCTATTTTTTCAACAAGGGCTTTATAAATCCCTTTACCTGCAACAAAAACCTTATATCCATTTTTTTTAAAATTGTAAAAAACAGGAAATGTTAAAATCAAATCACCAAGCGCTCCCTCTCTGATTATTAATACTTTCTTCATTTTCTATAATTTTTTCAATCTCTTTCAAAACTACTTCAAAACCATCTATATCTGGAAAATTTTTGTATACATATTCATTCAATTTAAAAAATTTTTCCCCTTTTTCAATCTCTGAGAAGATTTTATATAAATCAAGAAAATAAAAATCTCTTCTCTCTGAAATCTTTCTAATTCTTTCTCTATATGGTTGAAAAATTTCTAAATAAGGGTAGGAAGGAAATGGAGAAATTAGAAGTATATATGAAGTTTTTTGAGATAGTAAATATAAAATCCCATCATAAACTTTTTCCCACTCATTTAATTTATGCCTTCTTAAAAGTGAATTTAAAAAAGGGAACAAAACAACAAAAGAGTCATTTTCTATTCTTTTAAGATTTTTCTGTATAAACTTAAATTCAGCAAATAAATAATTTATGTATTTATCTTCTTTTATACTTAAAACTTCAAAACCCTTATTCTTCAAAATATAATTTATCTCTTCAGGAAAATCTCCAACAAAAATTATTTTTGAAAATTTTTTTTCTTTTTTTATGTTCTTATATTCAGGAACTTTAAAAATTATGTAAGAGTTATTCTTTCTTAAAAAAGGCCCATCAATAGAATAATCATTTTCATCTGGATTTAAGATTTTTATTGTTTTTTCAGCAAGTTCTATGTCATAAAAATAAAGTTTGATCTTTATCTCATCTTCTAAATTTAAAGATAAAGTTACTGTTTTGCCGTTTTCTCTGCCAGGTAAAAGGGATAATTCTTGCTTATCTTTTTGGAATTTAAGATTATAGACAATTGGAACTTCTGATATATTTTCAATTCTTATAGGAATGTAAATCTTTTCATCGTTATAAATAAAACTTTCAAAAGGAAGAATATTAAAATTAGTATTCACTTCTTTTACTTCATCAAAAATTATTTTGTGGCTGAATTCTCCATAATTCTTATTCTTCTCTACTTTAAGTTTTACATTTATTTCTTTTTTTTCTCCTTTCAATTCAGTGATAAGTTTTTGTCCATAATAATTCTCTCCATCTATCTCCCATGAATATCTATCTGCTAAAAAACAACTTGCATCAAGTTTCAGAATAACTATTTTTTTATCCTTAATTTTAAATGGACCTTCAACTTCATAATTAAAATAAGGAGTGTTTGGAAATATTAAGTTTTCTACCTTTACAATCTTCATCTTTACAGGAACTTCATTTATAGATGTCAAATCCCAGTAAACTTTTCCTTTATCATTATAAAAACCAATTCCCTCTATGTTTTTTTCTCTTACTTTTAAAAGAGGGATTTCTATTTTCATCCATCTCCCTTTTTCTGGCAAATCACCGATTTTCTCTTTACTTATCCCTTTTATGTCTATCTTATCCTCTCCAAAAGAAAAATAGTAGTGTCTTCTGTATCTTGAAACAACTTCAACCATTATTTCTTCAACATTATCATCCTCAATAAAAACATAAGTAATAATCTTGTCATCTATATTTACAGGGAATTGCTTTGAAAAACTAACCCTATGAAATGAAAAACCAGAAGTTCCTGTATGAGAATATAAACCAGATAAAGATTTATCAACCCAAACCCAGATACCTGATTTAATAGAATCTGGAGGATTATAATCATCTATTAAAATTTTACCATACCTAAATCTTTCATATTCTTTCTTTTTATCAGTATACCCAATAAAAACTTTATAATTAATTGTATCTGTGGGTTCAAAAAAAACTTCAATTTCATTTTTTGAAAAATTAACCCCTAAAATTTTACATTCTTTTCCATTTTCATCAATAATTTTTATGTCGTTATATCTTTCTTTCCCTGAAATAAAATTAAAACTTGCGACCTTTGCTGCATCAAGAAGTTTTTTATTTTCACAGGATAAATTTAATAAGTATTTATATTCGGAGAAAAGTAAAAAATGTAAAATAAAAAAATTAAAAAAAACTTTTCTCATTTTTCCTTCTTTATTTTCAAAGCAATATCTCTTTCAAATGGAATAATAGGAATTAAAAAATCTTTTGAGTTTTCATAAATAATCTCTTTTATTATTTCTCCTTTATATGTATCCCAGAACTCTATCTTATACTTCCCTGGCAAAAATCCATTTAATTTTAATACAGCATCCTTTATTTCTATTGGTTTAATTCTTTTAACTTGACTGTTAAATATTTTTTTATCAAATATCCAGAAAAAGCCCTCTTCTTTATTCTGAATACCAACAAAATCAACATCCTTTCCTTTAATCTTACCATCTGATACTTGTAAAAATTTGTTCCTTCTTTCTTCATTTTCCCAAAATTTTGAAAGACTTTTATAATGAAAATATAAGTTAAAATTTTCAATAAATGGCCACCACCAGAATAAAGCAACTCCAAACATTGGCATCATAGAAGAAGACCATATACCACCATGTAGATTATCTTCAAGAAAAATCCTGTCTCTTCCAACGCCAAATTCATTTATAAAAATTGGTTTTCCATAAAATTTCCTTTTTTCATAATAGTCCTTTACACTATCAACAATTAAATTATGATATGCATTACCAACAAGTGATTCAAGTTCAGGAATTATCCATACCATAGGGTCATCTTCTCTTCTACAATAATGTGTTGTAATTGGTCTTTTATAAGGGTCTATTGATTTAAGATAAGGATATATTATTTTATGCCAGTATCTAACCTTTTCAGAAGAATAGAAACCTGTTAAATCAACTTCATTCCACAATTCCCAGAAAACAATATTTGGACAATAACTCCATCTTGAAACAATATAATTTAATCTTTGCTTAAAATATTCAATTGCTTTTTGATTTACAAAAAATTCGTCAGGTGATTTTAAAAAACCACCATTTATTTCATTATAAGGATTGTCCCACCATTCTGCATCAGGATGAATGCTAAATTGTCCATGGTTAATTAGTGTCAAATCAATAAAAATACCATATTTTTCAGCAATATCACATAAGTAATCAAGTTTCCATGAATTTTCTAAGCTGTATCTACCAATGTTTTTATAATGAGGCGCATAATTATAATTCCATTCAATTCCTACCCACCAGGCACCCATCCAAACGCGAGTATAATTTTCTCCATTTTCCATCATTTTCTTAAAATAATTATCATAGGCAAAAGTTCCAAGTCCTTTTCTATAAGTAAATTCATAATTATAAGCACTTCTTTCATCATCTGGAGATCTTAAAGTATGTCCTATAGGATAAAAAAATTTACCATTGGAAAAAGAAAGATAATATTTATCATTTTTATCCCAGTTAACAAATCCATTTTTGTCACTTTCAATCGCTTCAAAATTTCCTGTATATATTTCAAATTCTTCTTGGTTATCTTTCCTAATTTTTATTTTATATTTGTATATCCCTATTTCTTCAGGAGTAAACCTTATTTTCCATTCACTTTTTCCATAAGGAATTAACTTTTCTCCTTCATCATAAATTGTTCTTAAATAATCATGATAAAAAAATGCAGGAATTTCATAAAATTTGCCAGTGGGAGAAACAAAAACTCCTTTTATTTTTATATCAGGATTAAATGGATTTTCAAAAATAATCGGTATTTCAAATGTTAACTCAAACTTTTCATATCTTCCTATTTTTTTTGAGTTTTCCCTAAAATTATAAATAAAAAAATTTATCCCTTTTTCTTTTTTAAACACTTCAAAAGAATCAAGATAAACTTCGCCATTATATATATCTCCAAACCATATTATTATCCCAAATTCACTTATATTTTCCTTAACATAACTATCAAAAGCTTTTAAAGAAGAAACAGGTTGCCATACATTAGAATTGTCTATTAAATCAAGAACCACTCTTTTCTCTTCCCCTCTCTTTATTCTTATTTTTCCTGTTTCAAACCAATTATATTCATCATCTTTCATATAAACTATAAATTCTCCATCAATTCCAGTTTCCTCTGGGATATAAATTTTAAAGGAAATAGAATCATAAAACTTGAGATTTAAATTTTTTGTATAAAAAATCCTTAAATTTCTTGAATTCTTAACTTCTGTGCATAAAGAATATTTCCCTGTATTTGAATATCTCTCTGATGAATATATTTTAAAAATTTCTGGATCTACTTTCCAACCATCTATATCTTCCTCAAAATCAAAAATAATTTCACAGAAAATAGAAACAGATAACATCAAAAGAAATAATAATAACTTTTTCATTTTCTAAATATCCTTTCCCTAATACTATAAATCTTTATATTTTCTTCAACAATTTTTACATTTTCAGGCAAAAAATCATCAATTATTAATTCAAAATTTTCAATGTTAAAAATTTTTTCTTCCCTGTCAATTATCTTCTCTTCAATTTTTTTCTTTCTTATTTCTATTTCAGGAAAATAAAAGATTATACTTTTATTTTCAGGATACTCAATTGTTATTCTAAAATTTTTATCATTTACATTCCAGAAAATTAAATTCCCTTCCTCTCTCAGTGGTTTCGGCTCAATTTTAATAGGTCTCTCATAATTCCTAAAATTTTTTATACTTATCTCCCAGCCAATGTCTTTTAAATTAAAATCAAAACTTAAAATAAATTTATTCTCAATTATTTCATTTTTATATTTTAAATCAAAATCTTCAGCGTTAATTTCTCTAACTGGATAAAAAACTTTATAAAGATTTTTCTTCTTTAAATTATTTTTATCAATAGAAATATCGCCTTCCCATGTAAAATAAAAATCTTCTTTATCTTTTTCAATCATAACATATGGTTCACTTGAAAATTCAATCCCATCAATTTTACATCTCAAAGTAAATTTTGTTTCTTTTTCAACACCTGAATTTATATAAAACTCTATCTCCTTAGTTAACTGATTTAAAAAAGTTATTCTATCTTCAGGAATTAACCTTGAAGAATTTGAATCAATTTTTCTGAAAATTATATAAAGAAGATTTTCAGAGACATCTTTCATTTCAAAAAAATTATTTTTTAAACTTTCTATCTCCCTTAACAAACTTTTATTCTTTATATTTGCTTCAATTTCTTTTAAAACTTCAGATGCCTTTTTTATTTCTCCTTTTTCTAAATATATCTTTGCAAGTAAAAGTTTGGCATTTTCATTCTCTTTGTTCTTATTTAAAAAAACATCAACAATTTTTTCTGCTTGTTCTATATTCCCTGATAAAAAATAACATTCAGCAATTAGGAAATTATAGTCCTCTTTTTCTGTTAACTCTGCTAACTTGGTATAATAATCTATCGCTTTTTCATACTCTTCTATTCTTTTATAGTTATCTGCTATTCTTCTTATTATATCTTCTTTATATTTATCTTCATCTATTTTTGACAGAAACTTTTCAAACATATTTATCTTGTCAAGAAAATCATCAATTGATAGAAGGCGCCTATCAAACCTTCTTTCAATAAAAGTTTTTATAAATTCAACCGCTGTCTTTTTATTATTTTGGTCTTTTAGCAATTCATCAAATAAATTTAAGAAATAATCTTCTAAAATTTTTCTTTCATTTTCATCTACAATTGTATTGAACAAATTATTTATAATCCAATTATTTCTTGGAGAATTTGGATATGTTTTTATAAATTCTAAGTAAACATCACTTGATTTCAAATCATATGGGAAAATTTTATTTATTATATTGAAAGTTATATCTCCATTTGTCTTCCTTTTTTCTTCTTCGTCCTTTAAAATTTTAAAGCCATTTTCAGTCATCCTATTTTCAAAACTTTCAAAACTTTTAAAAATTTTATAAGCAAGCGAATCATCTTGTAAAGAATTTAAAGTTGAAAACTTTTCCTCTTTATTTGAAATTTCTCTATAAAAAGAGATTGAAAGAAACAATATATACCAATTATTTTTTTCATTTCTAATCACATCTAAAAAATGTTCTTTACTTTTTTCGTATTCTCCAATATTGTAATATGACTCTGCAAGTCGTTCTTTTATATTATAGTCATTCGGATACAGTTTTATTGAAAGATTATAATTTTCTATTGCTTTATAATAATCCTTTGACCAGAAAAAATTGTTCCCTCTTTCATTATAAGCACGAATGAGATTATTTTTTATATTTTGTATGATATATGAAAATTTCTGGTTGTCTTGAATTTTTTCTAAAACATAATTACCAAGTTTAATAATTTCTTCTATTTTTTTACTTTGCCAATAAATTTCAAAAAGAACTCTTAAGGTTTCATTAATGATAGAAGGGCCTTCAGAAAAAGTTGTTTTGTAAATAAAATTCTCAAGATTTAACCTTGCATTATCAAAATCTTTGAGATTATAATAGGAAATACCAAGATAATAACTTAATTCTGGGTAATCTTTAATTTTTTCTTTCTCTAAAATATTTACTACAGTTTTATAGTCCTTCTCATTAAATTTTCTTTTAACTTTTTCAATAATATTTTCTTCGCAATTCAAATATGAAAAATAGAAAAATAAAGCAGTCAAAAAACAAGTCAACCTTTTCATTATCTATTAAGACGGTAGGTAAGAAGTATTGGTTTATTATCTCTTAGAATTTCAACAGTAACAATTTGAGTATTTGAATTCCTTATTTGATTATAAACTTTAAAAGCAGTATTTATACTATCTATAATAACTCCATTTACTCTTTTTACTATATCACCATTTCTTAAACCATATTTATAAGGTAAACTATCCTCTGGTAAGTTTGAAACTTTAAAACCTTCAACTTTCCCTTCAATTACATTTGGTGTCACACTTAAATTTTCCATTAACTTTCTATCTGTTATAAGTGCAGAAATTGTATTGTTGAAATCAACATCAAATGAAAGAAGTTCTTCTGGAACTTTTGGTGCCTCTGGTAGTTTAGGAGAGATTGTAACTTTTGGACCCTCTTCCTTTGATATTACAAGAGAAGTGCTTGATGATTTATTTTCAAGATTTAAAGAAATACTCTTACCATCATATTCAAAAACAACTTTATCCTTTAATATTTTAATAATTTTACTTTCACCAACTTTTTCTCCTTCTTTATAAATATTTTCAATATTTGTTTTTTTATCTTTAATTATTACAAAAGAACAACCAGATGGAAAATAAGCAATCCCAGAAATTTCTATTAATGTCTCAAGAGCAGGTAAAGGAGCTGGTTTTAAAATACTTGTTGTTTCAATCTTTGGAGAAGGTGGTGGAGGTAAAGGTGCTGTAAAAATATTCCTCTTTAAGATTATTGACTCTTTTGAAAATAGAATATTTAAACTAACTATTAATACAAAAATCCCCTTTTTCATCATTAATTATTTTACCCTTTTAATTAACAAAATTAAACTTCCAAAAAGAATAAGATAGGGCAAAATACCAGTCATAATAAGATAGAGCAAAAATAAAATGATATAAAGGAATATTTTAACAGGAACTATTAGAAAATTGTTATGCCTTAAAAATTCAGCAAAACTTGGAGAATGGTTATAATAAAAATTAATAAATTTCCTACCATATATATTTTTAGCCAAAAAATTATCCCTGAAATTCTTGAATAATTTTACCTGCCAACTATTTTCTCCAAAACAGACACTTGTTATGAAACAACCTCCACCAGTTTGTTGTGTTGGAATTCCTGCTGTATCAACCCATATATAGTAATATTTTGTTTTCTGATCTGCTGTATAAATATCTGGGATGGTTTCTTTATTAGGAAAATTAGGACTTGGTTTTGCATACCAGGAATATCCTAAAAATGCATTTCTATGTTGCGCTCTAACTCTTATATACCATCTTGCCTTTGTCCATAGAATATGAGTATCATAGATTATAACTTCACAAAGACCTGTTTGATAATTATAAACATTATCTGCAATTACCTGTAATGTTGTATCTGGAAATGAAGTATCATCTGGTTTTCTATTTTTCCAAAATTCTATATAATAATAACTTTCACTTTGAGTATTATCACTCCATTGAACTACTAAAGAATTCCAACCTACATAAGCCTGAAGTTCTGTAGGATTTTCAACAACTGGAAATGCAGTTGGAATTCCCCATACTTCATCTGAATCTTCACTAATTTCTCCTGTAAATTGATTAATTGCTCTTATAACATAATAATAAGGTCTACTATCTGAATAAACAGTAGTATCAACATAAGTAGTTGCATCTGCACTAACATATGCAATTGTTACATAATTATCATATGGATTTAAGATTGTGTGATGTTTTCTCCTTATTTCAAAACCAGTATGATTTGAAAAGGTTAATGGATCCCATCTTAGTTCAATTCTTTTTTCCCCTCCTATTGCTTTTAAACCTGTTGGTTTCTGTAATTGTTTTGGTAAATCTTCAATAACCCAATAAAGAGACATATTATTTCTTAAAAATGGCCAACGATAGCTGAATAACTTTCCAGATTTATTACTTACTTGGATTCCTACACAAGCATTTGCTCCATTATCATAAATTATATTACCAAATTCAACATCTTTATAATTAAAAAGTATATCTGATTTATTTTCAAAAAATACAACCTGGAAAGTCACTCCGTTTGTTCCTCCTACATTATAATGTAAAACATCTCTCCATTCTATAACAAGTTTCCTGTTTGGTGCATCTCCAATAACTCCATAATAAACATTGTTAGTCCCTAAAGGTTTTAAATCGTCTCTAAATGGAGAAATCTGAACATTAAGACAACTATCTGGAATACCAAATAGAGAATTATTTGTCCAATAATAATTTTTAATGTCGCCAAAAAAACTTATAATCCCATTAGAGTCAATATAAATATCTGTAAATCCAGGTTCATAACCACCAAATTTTATAGGAAATGGAGAATCTATTTTTATTACTTGATTATCAATTAAATTCAAATTTATTCCTAAATTAGTGATATCTTCCCATATAAAACCAGTTTCATAATAGTTATAGCCCTTTAAGAAAAAACATTCAAATGAATCGCCATTTGGGAATCTAAATCTTTTTTTACCAGTATCTTCATAAGTATAACGACCAGAATATATTCCATCATTACTTACAATATCAAAGCCATTTCCATCATCATAAAGAGTTAAAATTTCTCCTGAATCAAGATTAATAGTAACTTGTCCATTTGGGTCAGAATCTCTTATATGCAAAGCAGAAATATCAAGTGTATCTTTATAATAACAAGAAACTTTATCTCCAATAGGTCTTAATCTCGCTAAAACAGTTTTCCCTTTAGGAGATACAGCATCAAAAGCATTTATTCTTTTGCCAGTTATTGAAATATCTTTTAGAGAATTAATATCATCTCCACTTGATAATATTAAATTTTTTATTTTTATCCAATTATAATCAGGAAATTTTGATTTAATTAAAGCAGCAAGACCTGAAATAAAGGGTGCTGCCATACTTGTTCCACTTCTGTATCCATATGAATTTGTTGGAAGTGTGCTATATATATCTTTTCCAGGTGCTCCAATATGAACTTTATATTTTCCATAATTTGTGCCTGAGCCCAATGTAGAAAAAATTGCTGGATTATCATTTATATCTGTAGCAAGGACAGTTATTATATTTGGAAGATAAATCCCAGCAGGATTAGTAGGATGATAATCAATATTAATCAAATCATTACCTGCTGCTGCTATAAATAAAATACCTTTTTCCATTAGTTTTTTTATTGCTTCTTCAAGTAATTGTGTTCTAACATAATTCCCAAATGAGGCATTAACAGCAACAATATTTTCTCCCTGGTCTTTTTTCTTTAATACATATTCAATACACTCAGTAATCCAATCAATTGTTATATTTCCAGAAGAAGCCCCTATTTTTAAAGGCATAAGACCAACATACCAATTAACGCCAGAAACACCAATTCCGTTATTTCCAACCGCACCTATTATTCCTGCTACATGTGTTCCATGTCCTCTATAAATACCACTTTCTGGCTCAATAAATTCAGATGGTGCTCCTCTTTGATAACTTTGTGTATTTGAAATTGTAGGGTTTATTCCATAAAAATCATCAACGTATCCATTTCTATCGTCATCAATGTAATTATATATAATTTGATTAAATATCAATTCATTCTTATTTACCCACATATTATCCCCAAGGTCTGGATGTTTCCTGTCAACTCCGCCCGATATCGGCCCTGGTGTATAATCAATTCCAGTATCAAGTATAGCAACTACAATTGAAGTATCGCCTTGGGTTATATCCCATGCTTGTTCTGCTTTTATTTTTGTAAGTCCCCATTGTAAAGTAAAATCAGGGTCATTTGGAGTTGTAGAAAAAAGTTTAAAAATATAATTAGGTTCAATGTATAAAATATTTTCTTCCTTTTTCATTTCACTTATTTTTCTTTCAACACTAACTCCATCTTTAATTTTTAAAACATAAAGGTTTTCAATTATCCCGAGTATTTTCTTTATTTCAAGATTATATTTTTCACATATTAAATTTACAACTTGAGAATTTTTAAACTTAACTATAATTTCATCAGGAACATATTGAATATCCAATTTCTTCTTTTCCCATCTTTCCTGTGAAAAAGAAAAAATAGAAAGAAATAAAAAAAATATAAATATTTTCTTCATACTTTTAACCTCCTATTTGTTCCTTTCTTTCTAATCCAAAGTAAAATAATAAAGCCAGTTATAAAAGTATACATTAAAAATTCAGACATTAAAAGCATTATAAAGATAATAACAAAATAAAGTAGAATTTTTGTAGTCAATATGAGAAACTTATGATTTTTTAAATATTCAGAAATTTGAGGTGAAACCTTATAATAAAATTTGACAAACTTCCTACCAAAATTAGATTTGAGTAAAATCCTATCTCTAAACTCTTTCAATATTTTAACTTGCCAACTATTCTCACCAAAACAGATAGTTGCAATGAAACAACCTCCTCCTTCCTCTTCTGGAATTGCTTGTCTATACTCAATCAAATAACTTGGTGGATTTACACAATCTACTTCTCCAAAATCATTAAATGAACTCACTTTATAATACCAATGACCTTCAGAAGGAGGAGTATCAGTCGTTGTCCTTGCATTTGGATTTTCAACCACTTTAACAAGTTCCAAGTTAGAAGTATTTAAACCTCTATAAATCTTAAATCCACTTAATTTTGCTATATTTGGCACATAATTCCATGAAATAGTAACATAGTTTATACCACGTTCACACTTTAAATTTGTTGGAGCATTTGGTAAATCATTACTTGTTGTTGGTCTTAAAATATATGTCTTTGTTGCAGAAGAAGCAATTATTTCTATTATTCCATCATTATTTATATCTGAAACAATAACTTTCTTGATATTATCATTCAAATTATAAGACATAATTTCATTCAAATCTGAATTAAGAATTTTTAAATAACTTCCTATTGTCACAATCAATTCTTTCTTTCCATCGATCTTTCTATCAAAATCGACAGTTGCCCATATCTTACCAAT
>JBKBIN010000023.1:0-20134 GCA_046296715.1 Candidatus Ratteibacteria bacterium | reverse complement strand
GAACTAAATTAGAAAGAAATTTAAAATTTATAAATGAGATTGATTTTCCAATTTTTTTTATCGGGTTTATTTTTTGGTTTAAGTTTTTGTGGCCTTCATTGTTGTTTATTGCTTTTTCCTGTTGTTATAAAAGAATTCCAGAAAAAAATTGATAGTATTAAAATTGGACTTTATTTTGCCATTTCAAAAATTTTTGTTTATGGAATTATAGGTGGTTTTGCATCTTTAATTGGAAAATATATTCAAAATGTCTTTCAAAGCAAAACATTTTCTCTATTTTTAGCAATTCTTTTATTCATAATTGGATTTTCATTTCTTTTCCCTTTCAAAAAGCAATTCAAATTAATTAAAACTTCTGTTCCTGTTTTTTTAGGAATTATAGAAGGAATAACACCCTGTGCACCTCTTTTAGGATTGGTATTTTATCTCTCATATTTAGGCAAAAATTTCTATTTTGGTTTTATTTCTGGTTTTCTATTTGGACTTGGAAGTATTATCTTTCCAGTTGGAGTTATTTGTGGCCTTTTTCCATATTTTTTCTATAATTTTTTTTCAAATATTAAGGTAAAATTTTTTTTCAAATTTTTAGGAGCAGGAATATTTTTCTTCTGGGCTATAAATATTATTTTAAGTTTATCAAAATAAAAATTTAAAAATTCAAAATTTCCCAAAAAACTTCTTTTGGTTTATGATTTATATCAAATAAAAGCGGAAAATCTTTTCTTCCCTTAACTGGAAAATTATTAAGCCAAGTAAAATCATCAGCAACTCCCCAGAAAGTAACTCCTGTAATATATTGTTTATTTCTCCTTATAACTTCAAATGCTTTTTTGTAAATTTCTTTCTGCTTTATAAATCTTTCTTCAGGAACTTCAGAAGGAGAATTAAATTTTTCACTTTTATCCAAATATATTGAGATATCAAATTCTGTAATCTGAACTTGTATACCAAGTGAAGCAAACTTTTTTATACTTTCTTCAAGATACATAGGCATCTTTTCATCAAGTCTCCAGTGTGCCTGAATTCCAACTCCATGAACAGGAATTCCTTTTTCCTTTAATTTTTTAATCAATTGATATGCCTTTTCCCTTTTTGTAGGAAATTCAATATTATAATCATTATAAAATAAAACTGCATCTGGATCTATCTCGTGTGTCCAGATAAATGCTTTTTCAATAACTTCTTCACCACAAATTTTATACCAAGGGACATCCCTTAAAAATTCATTTTCTTTATCAGAGATTGCTTCATTTACTACATCCCAGGCATAAATTTTACCCTTATAGTATCCAACAACTCTTTTTATATGTTCATGTAATCTCTCAAGTAAATTTTCTTTATCAATTAAATTGCCTTTTTCATCTTTAAAAACCCAATCAGGAATTTGAATATGCCAAACAAGAGTATGTCCTCTTATCTTCATCTTATTTTCAATAGCAAAGTTTATTATCTTATCTGCATCTTCAAAATTATATTTATCTGGTAATGGATGAATTAGTCCCCACTTTAAATGATTTTCTGTTGTTATACTATTAAAATGTTTTTTCAATAATTCTGAATGCGAAACAATTGTTTTTAAATTAACTGCTGCACCAATTGGAAAATAATCTTTGTAAACATTGCATAAAGAAGGAATTGTATTTTCCATTTTATCTCCTTTTGTGATAAATGGAAGGAAAATTAAAATTAGAAAAATTTTAAAAATTTTACTTTTCATACAATTTGTTCCAATTCCTTGGCTCTCTATTTTTAACTTTTTGATATACATATGCAGCAATTAATGGAAATGCAACTGTAACTTCACAGTAAATCATCTCTGTATTTGGAAAATCTACTTTTCCCCATGAGTGTGCTTCTTTTAAAGTTGAACCTGATAATGCTCCATCTCTTACATCAGCAACTGTAATCTGAATTGCATATTTATGCATAGGTACAGATTTTTCAAGAACATCTGCACATACAACAATATCCTGTGTAAAATTTTTTGGAACACCTCCACCAAGCATAACAACTCCTGTTTCTTTTGCTGCTATCTTTAACTCAGTTAATTCTTTAAAATCTTTAACAGAATCTATTGTGATATGTTTATCTGGATTTTTTGTCTGATGATATACAAGTCCAAAACCAGCAGAACAGTCAGAAAATGCAGGAACAAATATAGGAACATTTTTTTCATAAGCAGCAAGTATAACAGAATCATCGGATTTAATACCTTTTTCTTTCAAATATTTTCCCATTTCTAATATAAATTCCCTTGATGAATAAGGTCTTGGTTCAAGTTTATCAGCAATTTCAGCAACAGTCATATCACAAATCCTCAATTCATCTTCATCAATATATGTATCGTAAATTCTATCAATATGTAGTTTATTCAATTCTCTATCATCAACAAAAGGACTTCCTATATAATGTCTAAAACCAAGTGCCTCAAAAAAATCCTGATCCACTATTATTGCTCCAGAGGATACTATTACATCAACTAAATTATTTCTTATAAGGTCACATACAATATTTTTTAATCCTGCACTGAAAAGAGAACCAGCCATTGTAAGAATAACTGTAACTTCTTTATCATTTAACATTTTCTCATAAAGAAAAGCACCATTTGCAAGTGTTCTTGCTGAAAATGCCATTTTAGAATACATTTCAATTATAGGAATTGCATCAATTTTTTTTATATCAAAGTGTTCAATTACATCTTTCAAATAATATTTTTTTGTTTTTCCCATATCAACTCCTTTCCCAAATTATTTTATATTTTTTTAAAGAATTTGTAAAATATTTCAATTCCAGTCCTTTAGATGTTTGAAATTAGGGATGCTTTTTATTTCTTCTTCTGTTAAATAAGGTTTTAAAAGAATAGAAATGGTTATCTTATCAGTATCCTTTATATTTAAAGCAAGTTTTTTCACTCCTTCATTTGGATTTTGCCCTTCTGGATTTGGACAATTTGAAAGTGGTTTTGCAGGAAGAATTAAAAACTTTATATTTTCAGGTTCTATTATTCTTACAATTAAGTTTGTCTCTTTTTGCTTTAAAATTGCTTCTTTCCCTTTATTCTTCAATTCTATATCACAAAATGTATGTAAAAACCACCATATCTCTCCTTTCTCTTTTAATTCAATCTCATCTTGAACAATTAAATATCTGTCTTTCTTATTCATCAAAATTCCTCTTTTAATATCTTTACTGTATTTTCTATAAGCATCTGTTAAATCAGCAATAGCAAAAGAATAATCGTTTTTAGAAACAAATTTTTTTATATTTGAAACTCCATCCGGCTGTTGGTCTGGTCCTTTATCTGGATTTATTACTATTGTATTATGTCCTTCAGCCCTTAATCTATAATAATCCCACCTATTTTTCCCAAAGTAACCAGGTAGGTTATAATTATCTCGGCCTAAATCAATAACCCATCTGTGGCCTAAAGCATCAAAAACAAAACTACCTAAATCAAGATGTGAATGATTGAAATTATTTCTGCCTCCTTTAAAACCAACATATAAATCATCTTTGTTCCATCCACTTCTCATTGATACAACCTCAACATATCTAAAATATTTATCAAGTGGCAAATTCGCTTCCTTCGGACTTATAAAATTTTCATACCAGATTAAATCAAGTGGATGATATCTCGGATATTTAAATGAATACCATGCAAATACTGGATTTTTAAACTTCTTTGTTAAATACAACATTTGTGTTGAACGAACAGGATTTTCACTACAATCTGCAAAGTTAAATGTTTTGCCAATAGGTCCTGTCATATAGATTGGGAAAAGACCTGTCTCAGAAACTCCTTCATATCCCCAAAAATCAAAATTAAACTTTATACAATTTTCAAGATATGCAAGAAAAATAAAATTATATTCAGTCGCATATGCCCAATAACCAACTCCTTCTCCCCAAGCCCCATCTGGAGCAAATTCTTTCATTGCAAGAGGAAGTGATTTTAAAATGTAATCTAAAATTTTTGAACATATCTCTGTATATTCATCTAAAAAACAAATTGCTGCTATTCCAATCCCGCCATTACAAACCTGATTCCAATTATGTTTAGATTTTACCCACCAACCATACTTTGACCTACCTTCATAACAATCAAGTGCTTCCTTTAAAGATTTATTTAAAACAGATTCTCTTATTATTCTCTTCTGTTCCTCATTCCAGTAATTAAAATTCCAATCATATGCGATTGCAAAAGCATGGGACATCTCTGCTGTATCAAGGAAATGCTTTGGATTCCAATCTGGAAAATTTGAAGCAGATAATATCTCTTCCCATAACCTTTTTATATATCTTTCATCTTTCTCAATTTGATAAACAAAAGAAAGGATATATGTTCTATTCAAAACTTCTTTTGAAACTTTTAACAACCTCAATCCATCTGGAATTTCATATTTTGATACAGGTTCATTTAAAATCTTATCAGCATTTTCTTTAATTTTTAGATAGATGTTTCTGAAATCATTGTTTTTTTCTATTGAATTTTTTATATTAATTAAAAGTTCTTCATTTAAAATCAATCTTGGTCTTCCCTTTTTCAAATAACCCATCCAATCAATATTTTCTGTCATTGTTGCCCTCCCTAAACATAAAAGAAAAATTAAAAAAAATCTCCATCTCATTTTCATTAAAGTTTACCAAATCCGAAAAATATGTCAAAATATGCTTTAAAATGGAAAATATTTATCAATTGAATTTTTTTAAAGTATGTCTTCTTGAAATTTATGCTTTTTTAATTGGCGTTTCTAAAACAGGAGTCCCTGGAGTTGGGATTCTCGCAATTCCTTTAACTGCGATGATTTTACCTGCGAAGGCATCAACTGGGATAATTTTACCACTACTTATAATTGGTGATATCTTTGCAGTAACTTATTACAGAAAAAGGGCTATATGGAAATATATTATTCGTCTTTTACCTTTTGCTTCATTTGGAG
The DNA here is from genome assembly GCA_046296715.1 of Candidatus Ratteibacteria bacterium. Taxonomy (GTDB): domain Bacteria; phylum Ratteibacteria; class UBA8468; order B48-G9; family JAFGKM01; genus JAMWDI01. The sequence continues at coordinate 15,194 of JBKBIN010000023.1, read as the reverse complement.
TAATAGTTGGTTATTTTCTTATGGGGAAGATAAACGATCAACAACTATCAAAATTTATCGGAATTATAATAATTACAATTCTTTTCCTTAATTGGTACTGGAACAAAAAGGAAATAAAAATACCAGAAAATATATATTTTGCTCCACTTATAGGACTTTTTGCTGGCATTACAACTATGATGGCAAATGCAGCAGGACCTTTTTTAATAATTTATTTACTTGCTATGAAACTTCCGAAAGCAGAATTTGTTGGAACTGGTGCTTGGTATTTTTTTATTTTAAACTGGTTTAAAGTTCCTTTTTCTGTCAAACTCGGCTTAATAAATATACATTCATTAAAACTTAATTTTTTATTAATTCCAGGAATAACTGTTGGTGCCTTACTCGGAATTTTTTTCTTGAAAAAAATCCCTCAAAAAATATTTAATAATTTAGTCCAATTTCTTGCTTTCATCTCTGCTTTAAAACTCATCTTTTAATTTTTTATAATAGTTTTCCTATTAAAACAAGTGAGAGGCAAGCACAATAATTTCCTTTGTCTATGCCCTCTGTAGTTTTGCTTTTTAAACCAATTTTCTCTTTTTCTATTTCAATTATAATTGATAGATTTGTTTTTATTTTATCAGCATAGGGTAAAATTTTTGGTTTCTCACAAATAATTACATTGTCAATATTAACTATTTTATATCCATCTTCTTTTAAAAACTCCAAAACTTTTTCCAAAATCTTTCTACTATCAATCCCTTTTATTTTTTCATCAGTATCTGGAAAATAATAACCAATATCAGGTCTTCCAAGTGCTCCAAGAATAGCATCAGAAATTGAATGAATTAAAACATCACCATCACTGTGTCCAGAAAGTCCTTTATTATAAGGGATTTCAACTCCGCCCAATATGAATTTTCTACCTTTTTTAAATTTATGGATATCAAAACCAATCCCAGTTTTAAACATTTTTAATCAAAAAATTCTGATAAATATTCTTTTTCTTTCTCAAACATTTCATCAACCATCTTTTTTATTTCTTCAAGAGATAAAACTGCTCCTGTCAATGGATCAAGTGCAACTGCCTGATATACAAGCGACCTTTTTCTTTTAACTGCTGCTTCAACTGCTAATTCCTGAACATTTATATTCAATCTATTCAAAGCAGCACATTGAACTGGTAAATTTCCTATTTTAGCAGGTCTTATATTCCCTTTTTCTGCATAACATGGAACTTCAACACAACATCCATAGGGCAAATTATCAATTAATCCATCATTTATAACATTTCCATTAAACCTGAAAGTTTCTCCTGTTTCAAGAGCGTTTATTATATATGCACAATACTCATTACTTCTTTTTATTTCAATCTTTTCTTTTCCTTCGGCTTCTCTTTTTAATTTTTCTGTAGCAGGGTCATATGAACTTTTACAAACATCAAGGTATATCCAACCATGGGTATTAAATTTATCTATCAACTCTTTTTTCTTATTAAAATAAGGGACATATTCAGCCATATGAAAACTTGATTCACTTACAAAGTATCCAAAATATTTCATTATTTCAAATCTTACTGGATCTTTTTTGTAAATCTCTGGATTTTGCATTGCTTGAAATAATTGTGGATAAAGGTCGTCTCCATTTCTCTTAAACTCTAAAAACCAGGACATATGATTTATACCAGCAGCCCAATAATAGACATCTTCAAATGGAACACCTATATAATTTGAAAGTTGCCATGCAGTTCCCTGAATACTATGACAAAGACCAATTACTTTTTTATGTCCATACTTTATCATTGCCCAGGTATTCATTGCCATTGGATTTGTGTAATTTAAAAACCAACTTAAAGGACATAACTTTCTTATATCCTCTGAAATTTCAAGTAAAACTGGAATTGTTCTTAAAGCATAAAATACACCACCAGGACCAACAGTATCACCAACTGCTTGATGAACTCCATATTTCCTTGGGATAGAAACATCAAGTTCAAATGCTTCAAGTCCACCTACCCTGATTGTATTTATGATATAATTAGAATCAGCCATAATATCTTTTCTATCTGTTGAGGATAAGATTTCTATATTTAAATTCTCTTGTCTTTTCAACCTATTTGTCCATTTTGTTATTAAATTCAACCTTTCTTCATCAATATCATTTAAAGCAACTGTAAGATTCCTTAAATTTGGAAAACTCAAAATATCTAAAATAAACCTCTTTGTAAAACCTAAACTTCCTGCTCCAATTATTGTAATTTTCATATTAAAACTCCTTTTTAAAAATTATTTTCTTTTAACCAGTTCTCACATAATAAAGTCCATTTAGAAACAGAAGGATTGTTTTCAGCAAGACCAAGTCCATGTGGCCCATTGTTAAAAATGTGAAGTTGAAAATCAATGTTTTTTTCTTTTAAAGATAAAGAAAAAACAATACTGTGAAAAACAGGAACAACTTTATCATTCTGGGTATGCCATATAAAACAAGGAGGTGTATCTTTTTTTACATTTTTTTCAGATGATAAATATTCAAGAATTTCTTTTGATGAATTATCTCCAAGTAAATTTTTGATACAACCTTGATGAGGATGGTTAACAAATGAAATTACTGGATAACATAGAATCAACAAATTTGGTCTTGATGAAACTTTTTCAATAGGATCTTCTGTCTTTTCTTGTCCATAATCAAAATGAACACCAACAAGAGAAGCAAGATGCCCTCCAGCAGAAAAACCAATAATCCCTATTCTATCAGGGTCAATATTAAATTTTTCTGCATTATATCTTATAAATTTTATACTCCTTTTAGCATCAAGGAATGGAACAGGATATTTATAAGGGGAAACACGATAATCTAAAATAAAAGAAGAAATACCTAATTTATTCAACCATAAAGCAATCGGCTCTCTTTCATGAGGTGCTCTTGTTACATAACCACCACCTGGAAAAACAACTACACAGGAATTATTTTTTTTCCCTTTAACTAAATAAGGAGTGATTGTTGGTATATCTTCTTTTTTTAATTTTGCCTGTTTGCTTGAAATTTCGTCCCAAATTGGAATTTGTTTTGTCATTTAAAATCTCTCTGCTATCTCTTTTGCAATTTTAACCCAGTTTGATATTCTTTCAGGTTTATTTCTGCAGGTATGAATATCTTTAAGTATTACTTCAACCACACAGTTTTTTGTTTTTTCAAGTCCTTCTTTAATTGTTTTTCTTATATAATCCTCCTCCCATGCATCAGAAGCCATAAAAGAAGGGTTTGGTTTCCAAGAAAATATTGCTCTTTTACCAAGTTTTTCTGCCGCTTTTCCAACATCTACCCATGGACTCATTGATATCCTTCTTAATCTTGGGATGTGTTTGAAAATTATATCAATTTTTTTATCAAGCGGTTCACAACAACCATAACAGTTAAGACCAAATTTACTTAAAAATCTTCCTTCATATTTCAGTGCAAATTCTTCATGCATACTTGGAGAAACAAGCGAAAAAATTTGAGTTGTTGCATGTCCCCATAAATCTTTGATTCTTATATGAACTCCATCAAAATCAACTTGTGGCAATTGGTCTGTAAAACCAAATCCACCTGAACCAACATAATGTGGACCGTTATTCAAAGATAAAACATTGTTTTTTTCATAAAACTCCCATTCTTCTATTTTACATTCTGTAATAAAATTTAAAACTCTATGAAGCCACAAAGGTCTATCAACCATATCCATAAAAAAGTTATTTATACCTCTGATAGTTATAAACCAGTCAATCGGAGCAAACCATGGATGAGAAGGTCCTCTTTTTTCAACATTCAGAACACCATCAACCGCTTCACATGTCTTTTGATATAATCTTTCTGTCTCTTGCCAGTCAATAGTAATTTCGGGTTTTTTTAATTTTTCTATATCTTTTTCTTCTTTTATGACAGGTTGGTAATATTTTGCTCCATAAGCAAATTCTGGTTTTATATCTTTTACCTCAACTCCAAAACCTGTATTTCTTATTACAATTGGACTATATACTTTATCGTCAATTACGCAATCATCCTTTATATTTTCAAAATAATAAATCCTCTGTCTTAAATCTCTCTCAATTCCTCTTAAATAAGAATCACTACATAAAATTTGACTATCAGGTAAAATTTCTCTCCAACTTCCCTCTGGAAAAATTAATATAAGGGGTCTAACTCTTTCAAGATTATTGTGTTTTTTCCAAATTTCTATTTTTTCTTTCTGATCAAAACGAGTTGTTATCTCTTTAAGTTTTTCAGCAAGTTTTTTTATTATTTCATTATCTTTTTTAATTCCCATATTCCCTCTTTTTATAAAATAAAAACAGCCGCAGCAACAACAGTCGTCCATAAACCATTTTTATCACCGATTGCTGATTGAGTTATATTTGTTGTTTTAATGATCCTTCCTGACATCTTCCATATTTCCTTTTTCTCGTCATAAGATGACTCTGGATCAAATTCAAGTCCTAAAATTGTAGCAAGCATGGTTGCAGCAAGGTCTTCTGCATAATCACCTGCTTTTTCCTCTGTCTCTCCAAATCCTTCGTGTTCAGAAAGATATCCATACTGATTTGGGTCTTTTGGAATTGCAATCCCAACAGAAGCAGTTATGAGACGATGTGGTTCATTAGTTGAATTTCTACTTATCACAGTGTAAAGAATCTGCCCTGGTTTTAGTAATTTAAGACCTTCTTTTTTAGATATTAATTTACAACCAGGTGGAAATATACTTGAAATAGAAACAAGATTAAATTGAGCAATCCCTGCATCTCTTAATGCTTTTTCAAAACTTGTCAATTTTTCTTTATCTTTACCAACCCCTTTTGTCAAAAAAACTTTTTTAGGAACCATGCCTTTCTCCTTTTTTAAAAATTAAAATCTTGATGATTATATGGTTTTAAAATTCTTTTCTCTCCAGCAAGTGCCCAAAGATAATATATTTGATGCTTTGGAATAACTCCAACTGGATGATATCCTTTAGGAATTGTAACAATTTCATTATTTTTTATTAAGAATAAATTATCCTCAGTATCATCAAAAATTCTTATAATACCAAAGCCCTTTGGAGGGAATATTTTAAAAAAGTAAAGTTCTTCAAGTTGATATTCTTCTGGTGGATTATTTGTATCATGTTTGTGTGGTGGATAACTTGACCAGTTTCCAGGATCATTTATTGTTTCTCCGACAAGTAATTTTTCAGCCACAAAGGTCTCTGTTATTATATCTGCTATATTTCTGAAATATGTTTCTTCTCCTACTCTTCTAAACTTTATATCTTTTGAATTAAGAAATTTAGGTTTTCCTATTCCTTTCCCAGGGCAACCAACTATACAAATCTCTGTTTTTTTCTCAAATTCTATTTTGTATTCATAATAAGGTGGTAGATAAACAGCCATTGGCGGTTCTTCAAAAACATTTTTCCTTTTCATAGTTCCTATTAAATTTTTTTCAACATAAAACTTACATTTTCCTTCTGTTATTACAAAAACTTTTTCTTCTTTTTCTGTGTTTCCTTCATAAACTCCTTCTTCTTTTTTAATCATAGAGAAAGATAAAAGTTTTAAATCAGAATTTTCAGGAGATAAAATTTTTTGATAACCCTCTTTTTCTTCTATTTTTAAATGTAAAGCCATTTTAAACCTCCTTAAATCTCAAAATATCCTAAACTCATTTTTTTTAAATTGAGTATTTACTCTAAATTTTATTCTATCAAAAAATGAAAAATTTTTAAACAATTGGTTTTTAAAGATAAACTCATATAATCCTTGTGAAATTTCAACTTCAATTTTTTCATTATATGTTTTATTTAAAAAAATTTCAAAAATTTTTTTTCTTAGACGAAAATAAGCAATTTCTTGTCCTTCTTCTATACCAGAACCTCCACAGAAAGAACATTCTTTTAATAATAAATTATAAATTGAGTAATCGTTCCTTTCTCTCGTCATTTCAACAAGACCAAGTTTAGAAATAAACAATACATTTATTTTTGATTTATCTTGCTTTAAATTTTCAATAAATCTTTCAAAAATCTTTTTCTTAAGTTCTTTTTTTATATCAATGAAATCAATAATAATCAATCCAGACAGATTTCTACATCTAATTTGTCTTGGAATTTCATCTGCTGCTTCCATATTTGTTTTAAATGCAGTTTGTTCAAAATCTCCCATTTCTAAACTACCTGAATTTACATCTATCGTTGTTAAAGTTTGTCCTTTTTCAATTATTAAATATCCGCCTGATGGAAGAAAAACTGTCTGTGAAAAAAAACTTTCAAATTCTTCTTCAAATCCATATTTTATAAAGATTGGAATTCTATCTCTATAGAGATAAACTCTTCCTTTTAATTCAGGAATAAATAAATTTGTATATTTTATAACTTCTCTGAAAACCTCTTCATCGTCTACTTCAACAAATTCACAATTTTCATCAATATAGTCTCTCAAAACTTTGAGATATAAAGGTAGTTCTTTCCATAAAAGACAAGGAGCACTTTTCCTTTTATAATCCCTTTTTATTCTTCTCCATATATTCAGAAGATGTTCTATTTCACGATAAATATAGAAATCTTTTTTATTTATTGCCGCAGTTCTAATAATAAACCCAAATTTTTCACCAATCGCCCTTTTAAAAATCTTCATCAACCTTTTTCTTTCATTTTTATCTTCAATCTTTTTTGAAATTTTTTGAATTTTTAAATTAGGAATTAAAACAAAAAATCTACCAGGAAACATAATATTTTCGGTAACCTTAGGTGACTTTTCATTTTCTCCAGGTCTACAGATCTGAACTAAAATTTCTTTTCCTTCTTTTAAAATTTGATTACTTCTAATTTCTTCATCTTCTTCTGTTGAAAGATAAAATTCAGATTTATTTAATTGTAAAAAACCACTTTTCATTTCTCCAATATTAATGAAAGCAGAATTAAGTCCTTGTAAAAATTTTTCTACTTTACCCTTATATATATTACCTATTTCAGGTTCAAAATGAGGTTTACTTATAAAAAGATTTTCTATTTTTCCATCTTTTTCTATAACAATTCTCAAAACAACTCTATCATAATTCATATAGATTCTATATTTTCTCATTTTCAATAAATAATTCCCTTGCTATTCCGTCAAATATCCCATTTATAAAAACTTTTTTATGACTGAAATTTTCCATTTTAAAAATTACTTTTATGAAAGCGTCTTTTTCCTCTATTATTTTACCCAATTCTTTAGATTTCTCCTTAACTATATAATCTTTCAAAGGTATTGTATATATCCCGTAAACAGAAGAAAGAGAAAATTTTTTCTTAACATAGTAACACTTTTCAACTCTTGTTCCCTCAGGAAGTATAGAATTAATCCTTTCAATAAATTTTTCTATATCAATTTTCTCATAGATTTCCACTTCAAAAAATTCATTTTTTCCTATAATTGGAATTGGTAAAGATGGACAGAAAGAAATTTTAGGATGAGGAGTAAAACCTTGAGAAAATTTTAAAGGTAAATCCATTCTTCTTAATGTTCTTTCAATCAATTTACAAAAACTTAAATGAGAAATAAATCTTGAAATCCCTTCTTTCTTATAAAAAACTCTTAACCTATATGCTTCCATTTTCTTTTATCTTAATTTCCTCAATATTATGTAAAACTCCACCATAAACTGTAATTTTTAAATTCTCAAATTTGTTTCTAACAGCATAGATAACATTTGAGTTTGCTGTATATATAAGTGGTAAATAATCTGTTACAATATCTTGCCATTTATCATAAATTTTTTTCCTTATTTCTGGTTCTAAATATTTTGTCCCCTTTTCAAAAAGTTGATCTATCTCTTTTTCTGTTTTGTAATTTCTTTTATTCCCAAAATTCCAAAAATGGAGTTGTCCTTTTGAATGCCAAACATTTTTACCTCCATGTGGCTCAATCCCTCCGGTAAGACCAATTATTACTCCTTCCCAGTCCTTTGAGATTGTGAGTTTATTAACAAGTGTATTGAAATCCATAGGCAGAAGGTTAACTCTCATTCCAAGTTTCTCAAGGTCATTTTGTATAATATTTCCAATTTGAATTCTTTCAAAATTATTACTATTTGTTATTATTGTAAACTCAACTCTATTTCCTTTTTTATCATAAAGTATATTCTCTTTCCAGAAAAAACCACTCTTAATTAAAAACTCTTTTGCCTTATCTAAATCATATTCATATTTTTTAATCTTGTCATTATAAAAGAAGCCACAGGAACTATTCATTGGTCCATATTGAGGAGTACCAAAACCGGCATAAACATTTTTAATAATTGAATTTCTGTCAATTGAATAGGCAATACATTTTCTAAAATTTATATCAGAAAACCATTCTTTTTTATAATCAGGTATTTTCGCATCTATATTTTGATTTAAAGCAAGGAATTCAGAACCCAGTGATGGACCTATATCATATATTGTAAAATTTTTATCTTTTTCAAGTGGTTTTAAAACATAATAGTCCTGTCCTCTAATTGAAAGTATATCAATTTCTCCTGTTCTAAATTTCAATATAGCCATGTTCGGATCTGGTATAATCTGAAAGACAATTGTTTCAATATACGGAAGTGTAAAACCACTCTTATCTTTTTTCCAGTAGTATTGATTTTTCTTAAGTATTATCCATTCTCCTGGTCTATATTCCTTTATTTTATAAGGTCCTGTACCAACAATATTTTCTCCTTTTTCATTAACTCCCCAGGAACTTGTAAATTTCCCTTCATTTACAATTTTCTCAAGTTTATGTTTTGGCAAAATTTCCTGTCCAAGCAGTTGTAAAAATGGAGCAAATTTTTCAGGCAGAATAAATTCAACAGTATAGTTATCTATTTTATTTACCTTTATTCTTTTACCCTCAATTGTAAAAATATCTCTACTGCTTGTTGGAATTTTATCATTATAAATAAGTTTATTAAAAGTAAAGACAACATCATCTGCAGTAAATTTTTCCCCATCATTCCACAATACATCTTTTCTTAAGTAAAATCTCCAAATTTTACCTGATTTATCAACTTCCCATTTTAAAGCGAGTGCTGGTTCTACTTTCAAAGTAACACCATTTATTCTTGTAAGCCCTTCAAATATAAAACCAGTAATCATAGTTGTACTTGTTTCTTTAGCAATTATAGGATTAAATGACTTTGGATCTGAAGATGTTGAAAGTAAAAGAGTATTCTTTAATCTATGTTGTTCTTTTTTGCAACCCGAAATAAATAAGGTAAACAATATAAAAACATAGAATATTATTTTTCTCATTCTCTAACAAGATTTTCAAGGTCTTGCAGCAATTGAGTCATACTCTGATATCTCAAATTAATATCTTCTTCTGTTGCTTTTGTAATAATTTCTTTTAATTGATGGGGAATTTTTAAATCTTCACATAAAATTTTTTGCTTACCAATTTTCTTCCTTTGAGCTCTTATATCTATTCTTTTGAAATAATCTTCATCATTTTTATCTTCAATATAAAGTTTTGCTGTTATAATTTCATCCATTGTAACACCAAAACTATAAATATCTGATTGAAAAGTTGCATTTCCTGCTGCTTGTTCTTTGGAAATATATGATATAATTCCAAATTTTGTTACTGTTCCTGATTTAGGGAATATATCTCTCTGCCAGAATCTTAAAGGTGGTTTAGCTATTCCAAAGTCAGTAATCTTTATTTTTTGAAAATCATACGAAATTAAGATATTGTCAGGTTTAACATCCTTATGAACTATATTATGTTGATGAATATATGCAAGACCTTTCCCCACATTATAACAAATTTCCAAAATCTTATCTAAACTCCATTTTTCTTTTTCATATAAATACTCTTTCAAATTTTTTCCGTCTATATATTCCATAATCATTGCATAATGATTATTAAATCTACCAAAATTATAAACCTTTACAATATTTGGGTGTTCTAAATTCATCGCTATCTCTGCTTCTCTTTCAAATTGCTTAATAAGTTTATTCCTTTCAACTATATTACCTCGTAAATATAGAATTTTTATAGCCACAGGATTTCCATAGGTTGGTTTAGCAAGAAAAGAATATGCCTTATAAACTTTGGTATATAAACCACCTCCAAGATATTCCCCTAAAGTATAACCACCAAAGTTTTTAAATCTCATTTCTAAATTTCAGGTTTATCAAGCGAAATTATTTCAATATCATTTATACTTTTAACTTCTTTTTTTAGATTTATAATTACAATTTTCCTTTCAACTCCATACGCAATAGAAGTAAAAATAGTCAAACATCTATTTTGAAACATTCTCTCTGGTGCAAATGGATCATGGCTTCTCACAAGGACATTCATTTTTAATTTTTCCATAATTTTAAAAAAATAATCTCTTCCAAAATTTGGTCTTCCTATAAAACTATTAAGAACATCTCCTTCTTTATCCTTAAAATCACCCCAAACAATCTTAAACCATTCTCCATCTCCAATCTCTATATTATCTATTTCTTCCAATTTTTCTACATCTGGCAAGGCCCCATGTAATGCAATAAAACCATTTCCGTATGCACATAGAGGCAATTCCATAAATTTTTCCTTATAAAAATTGAATTCTTCCTGATCTAAATTATCCCAAAAATCCGAAGGACTACATTCAATAACAGGATACATCTCATGATTTCCTTGAAGTAAGAATAAGTTTTCTTTTTTTTCTTTTAAGGATAAAAGATAATCAATATTTTCTTTTGATTTTGGACCTCTATCTACATAATCTCCAAGAAAAAGAAGATAGTAATTTTTTTTATCAATAAAGTTTTTAACTATTATTCTCGTCGTATCAAAATCGCCATGAGTATCACCAACAATAACACATCTACCTTTTTTTGGAAGTTCAATTAATTTCCCCATTTTATTTCAATTTTCAGAAGGGATGGAGGGTGTAATAGGTATAACTTTTTTTGGTTTGTTTATCTCTTCTTTCAAAATACTTTTTGTAGTTAATTTACCAGGGATTATTGCAAGTAAAACAGAAGTAATTATAAACATAATTGCTAAAAAGGCAGTAATTTTATTTAAAATTGCAGGTGTCTCAGCACCAAAAACATTTTCCATCCCTCCTCCTCCAAAAATATTTGCCATTGAAGAACCTTTACCACTTTGAATTAAAACAGAGAATATTAAAAGCAACGAAACCAAAATATGTATAAGCAATAATGTTATATACATTTTTAAATCTCCTTTTTTAATTTTACCTTTTATTTTAATCTATGTCAAATCAAAATAAAACTACCAAAGATAATCTCAAATTTCTTACTAAACTTTTTTCTTCTGAATCAAAAAAAGCGAAAAAAAGATTAAAAACATTCCAACAAAAACAATTGACGAAACATTTTCCTTCAAAATAAAAATAGAAAGAGTGTAAGTTATAATAGGAGTTAAATATTGAAATGGAGCAAGATAAAAAGGTTTCAAATAGTTAAGCGCTAAAAACCATAAAGTAAAACCAATGCCAGTAGGAAAAATTCCAAGATAGATACCAGACAAAAAACCATATAAGTTTTTTCCTAAAAGATTTAAATTCATTAATTTAACTGTTAAAAATAAAAAAATTGTCCCAATAAAAGATGCAATAAAAGTGGTCTCAATTGCTCCATATTTTTTGGTTGGCTCTTGTCCTATTATTGTGTATATAGCCCAACTCACTGCAGCAAGTAATGCATAAATATTTATTTTTTCACCAGCCCAGAAAAAATATTTATATCTTGTTTTAAAACAATAACACATCCAATAAATCCAATTAAAACCCCTAAAATCTTTTCAAAAGTTACTTTTTCTTTGAAAAAAAGAATAGAAATCAGAACAACAAATATTGGATTTGAACTCATCAAAACACTTGAAATCATTGCAGAAGATGTTTTTACTGATATAAAAATAAAAGTTGACATCAAATAAATACCAGAAATAGCAAGAAATAAAAATCTATAGAAATCCTTCTTAAAGATAATGATGACTTTTCTAAAATTAAATTTTATTAAAAATAAAAGAAAAAAAGTAGCCCAGAAAAACCTCCAAAAAGCAAGAACAATCGGCTCTATGAAATCATTATGAATTAAGAAACGACTAACTATAAATACTGTTCCCCATAAAAAAACAGCAATCAAACCGAAAATATATCCTTTCAATTTTATTCAAAGATAAACCAGTTTGGACTGAACGTATTAAAGTCGCCAGCAATTAATGTCCTTATCTCCTTTGTAAATATATCAATTATCATTAAAGATTGTTTTTTTCCAATTTTTGAATAGACAATGTGTCTTGAGTTAGGAGCCCACCATATTTCTTCACAATTTAAACCTGAAAAGGTTTTTGTTTTTTTAGTATTTACATCATATATCGCAAGACCAAAAGTTCCGCCTTCAGAATATATATATGCGATAAAATTTCCATCTGGAGAAAATAAGGGAGAAGTACAGTAAGTTGAAATATAACTTATCCTTCTGGCACCATATCCATCTCTATCCATAACATATATTTGTGGCTTACCATCACGGTCAGAGACAAAAGTAATTAATTTTCCATCAGGTGAAAAAGAAGGAGAACTATCAATTTTTCTGTTATCTGTTAATCTTTTTTTAATATTTCCATCAAAATCTGCTAAATATATCTCAGGATTTCCTGAAACACTTAAAACAAGCGCAATTTCTCTTGTCTTTTTTAATGGAAAAACACATGCATTAAGACCTGGTTTTGCAATAAAATTTTCAATTTTTCCGGATGAGAGATCAATTTTTGCAAGTTTTGGCCAGCCATCTTGATAAGAGACAAAAACAACTTTATTCCCTTCAAGATACCTTGGATAATTTATTAGATAATCAACATTTGTAATCTGTTTAAGATTAAAACCATCATAGTCAATTTGGTATATTTGTTTTTTTCCTGTTTTATCAGATATAAATAGTATTTTACTTTTTGCAATTCCAACTTTACCAGTCAATTTTTCAACAATATCATCGCATATAATATGACCTAAGAGTCTTGGATCTCCAGTTAATCTATAACTGCCTTCATATAAAAGGTTTTTTTCGAGACCATCTTCAACTTTTATGTTGATAATTTGCTGTATTTGATGACCGGTTATAATTATTTGAGTAATGATCTCTTTTTTTGTTTTTTCAATATCATCAGTAAATTTATATCCTTCAACATTAAAGTATCCTGAAAATTTTAAATCCTGAGACAAAGTTTCAATCAATTTAGTTGAAAAATCATTTTTTTCAATTTTAAAAATTAGAAATGTATCACATTTTTCTGATAAATTTTTTGTAATCTGAAAGAAAATTTGGGTTTGAGAGAAAGTAAAAGCAGCAAAAACTAACCAAAATAAAAAATTTTTTTTCATTTATCCCTCCGTTTTAAATTCTATAACAATATCAAGATATCTATCTTTTATCCCTTCAGGAAAAATAGGCCAGTTTTTAACTGATTTTATCGCTTCTATTATAGAATTGTCAAATTTTTTATATCCAGAACTCTTTTCTATAGAAATATTTTCAATTTTACCATCTCTGTAAATCCTGAAAGAAACAATCGCAGACATATCAATTAAATATTCTTTTAATAACCAGTTTTCTTCAATTTTTCTTTTAATAAGATTAATAAACCAAGATGGAATTTCAGTATTAAAAGATGGCTGATAGGTGGAAGAATCAAAACTCGGTGCATTTATTTGTATTGATTTTATTTCTGGTATTTTAATATTTATATTTTGTGGAGAAGTTTTAGAAGGTTGATTTATTTGTTCCATACTTGAAATTTTTGAATATAATTTCTTTTTGTATTCTTCTGGAGAAAACTTTTCAGTAAATTCAACTTTTTTTTCTATAATTGTTTCTTTCACACTTTTTATTTTTTCTTCTTTGTTAGGAGAAGATAAAACTTTTTCTGAAGTTATTATTTCTTTTTTTTCTACAGTTTCAAATACCTCCGGTATCTGTGGAATATTTACAAGTTTCACAACAAAAATTTCTCTTTCAAAATCTTTCTTTTTTTGAGGCAAAGGGATTAAAAAAAGAGCAAATAAAGAAAAATGGAATAAAACAGAAATAAAAAAACTCCTTTTCTTTATTCTACTTGTGTAGCAAGTCCAATCATATCTATTTTGCATTTTTTTGCTATATTAAGAATTTTAATTACATCTTCGTAAAAAACTTTTTCATCTCCCTTTATTATTATAGAAATATCTTTTTCCTGACCTTTTTCTTTCAAAAAGGTATATATTTCTTGCAAAGTCATCTTTCTTCCACCAACATAATATTGATTTTCAGGTGCAATTGTAATTATAATGCTTTTTTCAACTTTCATCTCATAAGGTGCCGATTTAGGAAGTTTCACCTCTATACCCTGTTCAATCATAGGTGCTATCATTAGAAGAATTATTACAAGAGTTAAAGCAATATCAACAAGATTTGTTATATTTATCTGTGCAAATGACTCTCTATTATTTCTATTTCTCATTTTGTTCTAAAAAAAATTCATTTAAATAATCTTCAATATATGGTGTAAGAAACTCCATTTCATCCATTAAAGTTTTTACTTTCTCTTTTAAAAAATTATATCCAACGGCTGCAGGTATAGCAACCATCAATCCCAAAACAGTTGTTATCAATGCTTCTGCCACACCTCCAGCAACAACTTTTATTGAAGAGGAACCTGTAATTGACATATTTATAAAAGATATTAAAAGACCCCAAACAGTTCCAAGAAGTCCCAAAAAGGGAGCAATTGCTGTTATAGTTGCAAGGGAGATCAGATTTTTTTCAAGATTTTTTTGTTCTCTAATAAAGGCATTTTCTATATATTTTTTACTTATATCAGGTGAAAACTTATCAAATTTTACAGAAGTAAGATAATTAAGAATTGAATAAAGAGGACATGGTATTTTTTTTATTTCTCTTTTTAAAAGTAAAGATTTTTCAACATCTTTATTTTTTTTGAAAGCCGTTCGTAAAGTTAGTAATTTTTCAAAAATAATATACCAAGAATAAATTGAAAGAAAACCAAGTATAACTAAAATAATTTTCCCAAAGATATCACAGTGTTTCCATGAAGAAATCCATATATTTTCCATATAATAATTTTACATCTATTGTTGGATAAGTCAAAGTATTGTACAAATAGGGTACATAGGTAACAGTTTCTTATTAAATATATTTTTACATATTTTTTCATTTCCATCAATTTTAT
>JBKBIN010000022.1:15848-21052 GCA_046296715.1 Candidatus Ratteibacteria bacterium | reverse complement strand
TTCAACCAGAAAAATGTATTGCATGTGAACTATGTATAAAAGGTTGCCCAACTAAAGCAATGGTATCAACAATTTAAAAATGAAAGAAATAGGTAAAGTGCTTGAGGTCAATGGAAATAGTGCGATTGTTTTGATGGAAGAGAAAGAAAAGTGTAAAAGTTGTAATTTATGCAGGAAGATTTTACCAAGAGAACCAAAGATTGAAGCAGAAAATATAATAAAAGCAAAAGTTGGAGATATAGTTGAGATTGAAATAGATGAGAATATTCTATTTAAAATTTCTGTTTTTATCTATGGTTTCCCACTTTTAGGTTTTATTTTAGGAATTTTTTTGTCTTATTTTCTAAATATTGTTTTTTTGAAGGTTATGGTCTTTTTAATTTTTTTTACTTTATTTTGGATTTTTGGTTTTCAAAAAGGAAAGAAATATAGCCAAAAAGCAAAACCTAAAATTGTATCTAAAATATAACGATGACTTTTTATCATTTACTGATGATTTCCTAAACTGAAAGAAACTATTGACAAAAAAATTTTTTGGGAGTATAATATATGAATATGTGGGCATATAAGCAAATAAAATGAATAAATACACAGAAATAATTAAAGCAATAGGAGAAAAGACAAGGTTAAGGATAGTAAGATTACTGAAAGAAGCAAAAATCCCTTTATGTGTATGCGAGATAATGGATTGTTTAGGAGAGACACAAACAAATATTTCAAAGCATTTAAGGATATTAAAATTAACTGGGATAGTAAAAGAAAACAAAATTGGAAAATGGGTTATGTATTCTCTTGTGCCACATAAAGAAAAATTTATAAATTTATTGTTCCAAGCAATAGAAAACATACCATCTTCACATTTTAGAAAAGAAATTAGATGTCTTAAAAAGAGAATAAGTTTAAGGGAAGATGGACAACCTGTTATCGGAATAAAAGGGAAAAAATGATAAAAGAAGTTTTTTTAGGTGGATTTTTTGCTTTAAAGGAATATATTGCAGTTCATGTTCTAACCTGTCTTATTCCTGCATTTTTGCTTGCTGGAGGCATGGTAAGTTTTATAAATAAAGAAACGATAATAAACTACCTTGGAGAAAGTGTAAGTAAACTAAAAGCATTTTCACTATCATCAATTTCAAGTTTTCTAATTGCTGCCTGTTCCTGTACTGTTATTCCTGTTGCCAGTGGACTTTACTATACAGGTGCTGGAATTGGTTCTTCTTTTATAGTATTATGGGTAGCGCCATCTTCTAATATTCTCTCTTTAATCTATACGGGAAATATTATTGGACCAAAAATTGTTACAGCAAGAGTAATAAGTTCTCTTTTTATGGCTTATATTGTTGGAAGTGTTATGAGTTTTGTATTCAGAAAAGAAAAGATTGAAAAAATTAATTTGGAAAAAGGAAGTCAAAAAAAGATTATAGAAAAAACATATATAGTTCTTCTCATTCTAATTCTTCTTTCCCTTCTTATGCCAAATTATCTCATTCAGAAAGGTTCTTACTGGAAAAAGATAATTGTTTGGTTTATATTTACTTTACTATTGGTAATTTATGCAAGTAAAAAAATTGAAAAAGATATGGTAAAAAGTTGGTTAAGGGAGACAATGTTTTTTGTAAAAATGATTTTTCCAATTCTACTTATTGGAGTTTTCATTGTAGGAGTTATAGGAGAGATTCTACCTAAAAACTGGATAGAAAGATTTCTTGGTGGAAATGGTATAAGAGCAAATTTTTTTGCAACATTAATAGGTGCGACTACCTATTTTGCGACTTTAACAGAAGCACCTTTTGTTGATAAACTTATGAAACTTGGTATGGGAAATGGGCCTGCTTTAGCATTACTTTTAACAGGTCCAGGATTAAGTTTACCAAATTGGATTGCAATTTCACGGGTTTTTGGGGTTAAAAAAGCAGTTGTCTATGTTATAACAATAATAATCTGTGGAACAATTGTTGGATGGATTACAGGAAACTTTATTTTAAGATAAAAAGGAGGTTCATATGGAAATTTTAGTTGTAGGTGCTGGTTGTCCAAAATGCCAGGCATTGGAAAAAGTTGTGAAAGAAGTTGTTGAAGAGATGAAGATAGATGCAAATATTTCCCATCTTTATGATGTAAGGCAGTTTCCGAAATATAAAGTAACAATAACTCCTGCTTTGGTGATAGATGGAAAAGTTGTTCTTGCAGGAAAAGTTCCTTCAAAAGAAGAAGTAAAGAATATTTTTTTAGAAAAAAATAAATGAAAAAGGAGGTAAAAATGGCAGAAAAGCAAAAGCCAAGATTTATAATGTGTATCTGTACAGGTCAATGTCCTGGTTTTGCAAATCTCAATCTTTGGGAATTGATCAATTATATTAGAGGAGAATTAGATGTAGAATATGCTATAGTTCATCCACAATTGTGTGTTGACGATGGAGATAGATTTATTAAAGATTATATAAAACCAAATGTAAAATATGTTATTGGTGCTTGTGATCCGAAAATGCAGAGAAAGATGTTTAAAGATGCTTTTGCTGATGCAGGAGGAAATTATGATGAACAGGTTATTTCATTAGATTTAAGAAATATGTCAACAGAGGATGCAATGAAAAAGGTAAAGGAGGCAATTGAGAATCTAAAATAAAAGATTAAAAAAGGAGATTAAGTTATGAAAAGGGATAGGTCAACATATACAGGTTTGCCTCGGAGAGAAATTGATTGGTTTCCAAGGATAGACCAAGAAAAATGTAAACCAGAGGAATGCAATTATCACTGTGTTAAGTTTTGTCCTTTTGGTGTATTTTCAAAAAAAGGAGATGGTTTGGTTGAAGTTTCTAATCCATATGAATGTAATGTAGGAGATGAATCATGTAAATTTCAATGTCCGTTTGGTGCAATAAGTTTTCCAACAAGAGAAGAATTAAAACAGATGTTACGAAGTGTGCGAGCAAAATATGAAAGAAAGGAGGTATGAAAATGGGTATATTTGGTAATATTCCAAGAGAGAAAATTCCATGGTTTCCGACTATTGATTATGAAAAGTGTGTTGGTTGTAAGGAATGCTATAATTTCTGCCGCAATGGTGTTTATGAATGGGATGAGGAAAACAATAAACCTAAAGTATCAAGGCCTTACAATTGCGTAGTTGGTTGTTCTGCTTGTGCTAACCTTTGTAATGGAGAAGCGATTAAATTTCCAAGTAAAAAAGAGTTAACAGAGGCGATTGAAAAAGCAAAGGGAAACAAATGATATGAAAAAACAAATAATGCTTGAATTTTCAGCATCAACCTTGTAATTGAAAACGAAAGGGGGTGAGATTATGAAAGGGATGGAGATAAAAGTAACAGGGCATATAATAGAAAGAGGTGTTTTAGGTATTCTTTTTGGGGCTTTAAAGGATAAAAAATCAGATATAACAGATATTGAGATATTTATTTCCACTTTAAAGGGTAGTTGGGAAGAAAAATGCCCTTCTATAATGACTTTTAAATTGGTTTCTTTTGAAGAAGAAGATTTAAAGATGTCTTATAATGTTGTGCTGGAATTACTTAAAGAAAATGGTTGTCGCTTAATATATCGTAAAGATATTATTTAGGTTGAAAAATATTTAGATGTAAAAGTTGATATACAACTTAAGGAGGTAGAAATTGGAAAAGAAAAATGGAAAAGAAGGGGGAAATTTAGGAAAAATCCCAGAGAAATTTGCAAAATGGAAAGGTGTTCCAAGAGATGAAATTGATTGGCATCCGATAATTGATGAAAATAAATGTGTTGGTTGTGGATTTTGTTTTACAACCTGCGGAAGGGATGTATTTGACTATGATAAAAATAGGAAAAAAGCGATTGTTGCAAGACCTTTACAATGTATGGTTGGATGTACTTCCTGTGAGGTATGGTGTATATTTGGTGCAATAAGTTTTCCAGACAAAAAGGTTGTAAGGGATTTTATAAAAGAAAAAAAACTCCTTGCAACAGTCCGTAATGAACTTGAGAAAAAATTAAGTGAATTAAACAAAAATTTTGGATTAAATCGTTAATTGAAAAAATAAAAAAATTTGATTATAATATTTAGTAAAAAGGGGCAAGGATGGTGCCTGCATCTGAATTAAGAATTGGGATGATTATTAAAAGAGAGGGGAAATTATATAAAGTTCTTGAAAGTGAAACAAAGGCAAGAACAGCACAGTTTTCAAGTTATACTCACCTTAAATTACAGGATATAAAAAGTGGGCATATTTATGATTTAAGGGTCTCTCCTGAAGAAAAAATTGAAGATGTTGAGATAGAAGAAGTAGAAATGGAATATAGTTATTCAGATGGAGAAAATTTTTACTTTATTCATCCAGAAACATTTGAAACAATTGAACTTCCCTCACATGCAATAGGAGAATTTAAAAAATTTATCAAGGAAGGAGTAAAATTAAAAATTCAGATTTATGAAGGAAATCCAATAAGTGTTGTAATTCCTGAATATGTTGAGTTAAAGGTTATAACCACTGGTGAAGGAGTTAAAGGAGGGACAGATAATACTTGGAAAAGCGCAATCCTTGAAAATAATATGGAAATTCTTGTTCCTCAATTTATTAAAGAAGGAGATATAGTAAGAGTTTCAACAAAGACAGGCGAATATTTAGAAAGGGTCCATAAATAATAATAAATATGATTCTGAAGAGATGGATTTTGGTGATGAAAAAGCAAGATATGAATTGACAGAAGCAACAGAAAAAGTTCCACATCATCATCACCTTGTCTGTATAGGATGTGGGAAAGTTATTGACTATAACGAATTTGCTGAAAAAGAGAAAGAATTAATTAAACAAGTGGAAAAGGAACTTTCTAAAAAATATAAATTTGAGATAAAAAAACATATTGTTAATTTTTATGGAATTTGTAATAA
The DNA here is from genome assembly GCA_046296715.1 of Candidatus Ratteibacteria bacterium. Lineage (GTDB taxonomy): Bacteria > Ratteibacteria > UBA8468 > B48-G9 > JAFGKM01 > JAMWDI01. Next base: position 16,173 of record JBKBIN010000022.1, on the reverse strand, counting down.
ATGTAAAGAAAGGAGGTGATGGATATGCCTTGCGGAGACGGAACAGGACCTTTAGGACTTAAACCAGAAACAGGTTATAGATTATGTTGTAGATGTTGGTGTTTGGGAAAAGGTTGGTTCTGGAGAGATGTAGCATTTTACGGTTTTCCTTTCTCTTATGGTCGGTCTGGATTAAGTTCAGAAGAAAAGAAGAATTTACTGCTTGAACAAAAAAAGATACTGGAAGCACAACTGGATGAAATTAGGAAATGGATTGCTGAATTGGAGCAAGAAGGCAAAGAAGAAAAAAAGTAGGAATCATATATTTTTAAAAAATATTTTTAAA
>JBKBIN010000022.1:0-15749 GCA_046296715.1 Candidatus Ratteibacteria bacterium | reverse complement strand
GTTATACTATTTTGGTTTCAAAAGTTAAAACTTATGGAAAAACAAAAATTGGGTCTAAAATATAAGGATGACTTTGAACAAGCAATAAAATACTGGGAAACTTTTTGGAATGGCGAAATAATAGATAGACCTTTGCTTATTATCTCGTTTTCAAAAGACGAAAATAAAAATATTAATGGACCTTCTTACTTATCAGGTATTGATGGAGATTTTGAAAAACCTGTAAAAGAATTTGAAAATTTTTGTGAAAATACAATCTTTTATGCAGAATCAATCCCTTCTTTAAATATTTCTTTCGGTCCAGATACGATTTCTTATTTTGTGAAAGGTGCAGATAAAAATGTAAGAATTAAAAGTGGAACTGCATGGATAGAACCATTTATTAATAACTGGGAAAACTTTGAAAAAATTGAGATTGATAAAGAAGGAGAATGGTATAAAAAATTTTTAAATTTTTATAAATATGCTTCTAAGAAAGGAGATGAAAAGTTCTTATTACAGATGCCTGACTTTCATACCCATCTTGATTTATTGAGAGCAATTAGAGGAAGTGAAAATTTATGTATTGATTTAATTGAAAGACCAGATTTTATTAAAAAAATACTTGAAGAAACAAAAAATATCTTTATAGATGTTTATAATGAAATTTATAATTCAACAGATATGAAAAAATTTGGGACAACTTGTTGGATTCCTCTTTATTCTGAAAAAAAATATTGCACAATTCAATGCGATTTTATCTGTATGATATCACCAGAGATGTTCAGAAAATTTGCTTTACCATATATTGAATATGAGGCAAATTTCCTTGACTATTCAATATTTCATCTTGATGGACCAGGTGCTTTGAAACATCTTGATGATTTACTTTCAATAAAAAAATTAAATGCAATACAGTGGGTTCCTGGAGCAGGGAATAAACCTCATATTTACTGGATTGACCTATTCAGAAAAATAATCAAGGCAGGGAAAAATGTTATAATTTATCCTTGTTCTTTTGAAGAAATAAAAGTATTCCATAAAGAACTTGGACCTGAAAGAATTGTATATCAACCACTTTGGAAAGTAAAAAATTTAAAAGAAGCCGAAAAGATAAGAAAATATCTGGTTGAAAATACTTAAAATAATTTATTTAACTCGCTTATTTCCTTTTCTATTTTTTCAAGTGGATATTGAAGGTTATAAAGTTTATAGTAAAGACCTTTTTTCTTTAATAATTCTAAATGAGTTCCTTGTTCTACAATTTCTCCTTCATTTAAAACAAGTATTTTATCAACATTTCTTACAAGTGATAATCTATGTGCAATTATAAAAACAGTTCTTCCTTCTATTAATCTTTCTAATGCTTCAAGGATTAAACTCTCTGATTCTGCATCAAGTGAAGATGTAAATTCATCAAGTATTAAAATTGATGGATTTTTAAGGAAGACCCTTGCTATCGCTATTCTCTGTTTCTGACCAACTGAAAGCAAATTCCCCATATCTCCAACATCTGTTTCATATCCATCGGGTAAACTTGATATAAAGTCATGAGCATTTGCGAGTTTTGCTGCTTCAATAACTTCATCTTCACTAACATCCTCTTTACCAAAAGTAATATTTTCAAAAATAGTTCCACTAAAAATAAATGGTTCCTGCAAAACAATTCCTATTTGAGACCTTAAATAGAAAATTTTATAAGTTTTTATTTCTCTACCATCAATATATATTGTCCCGCTATTCACATCATAAAATCTTGGGATTAAACTAACGAGAGTAGATTTACCTGCACCACTTGGTCCAACAAGAGCAATTCTTTCACCCCCTTTAACTTCAAATGATATATTTTTCAATACATAGTTTTCTTTCTCATAGGCAAAATAAACATTTTCAAATTTTACATCGCCTTTCAAGGATGTGGTAAGAGAAATAGCATTTTGACTATCTTTAACATCTGTATATGCATCCATTATCCCAAAAATTCTTTCTCCAGCTGCTCTTGCATGTTGCATCAAGTGATTTACATGATTTAACTGATGGATAGGAGTATAAAGTAAGTGTAAATACCCAATGTAAGCAACAAGAGTTCCAATTGATATCTCTCCTGTTAAAACTTTTCTCCCTCCAAACCAAATTATTATTAAATATCCAATTGAACTTAAAAAAATAATCCAACTTTGATAAGTAGCCCATACTTTAGCAACATAAATATTTATTTTGAAAAATTTTCTACCTTTAAAAGAAAATTTTGCAAGTTGCCTTTTTTCTCTTGTATATGCTTTTATTTCTTTAATCCCAAATATATTTTCCTGCAAAGAAGAAGTAAGTTCCCCTCTAATTTTTCTAACCTCTCTATATCCTTTATGTGCTTTCTCAGTAAAGATATAAACAAGAAAACCAATACCTGCTATTGGAAACATCATTAACAAAGTTAAGATTTTATTTAATTTTAATAAAATAAAAAAAGCACCAAAAAAAGTAAAAATAGACATTAAAAAAACAATAAAACCATCTGTGATAATTCTCTGCAATTGTTCAACATCAGACATCAATTTTGAAAGAATATCTCCTTTCTTTTCTTTGTTGAAATAACTTAAAGATAATCTTTGAAGTTTATGATAAACCTTATTTCTTAATCTGAATACAACTCCTTGTTGTATTTTATTACTTGTCACTGTTTCAAAAGCCATAAGCCGTGAATAGATTAAAAAAAGAGTTAAAAGTATTCCTCCCCATAGATTCAATATAAAAAGATTTTTAGGGATTATCCCTTTATCAATTATTATTTTAGAGATATAAGGTCTTGATAGATCAATCCCATTTCTCAACAAAACAATAATAATTAGTAAAATAAAGTCCTTTCTATATTCTAAAACATAATCTTTCAGTTTCTTTATAAGTTCCATTTAATATTATTATACAATTTTTAAAAAAACGGAGGGGGTGGGATTCGAACCCACGATCCACTAAATGTGGATACACGCTTTCCAAGCGTGCGCACTCGTCCACTATGCGACCCCTCCTTAAATTTTTCTACACATTTTCAACATTTTTAAATAAAACTGTTTTAGGGAACTGGTATCCTGCTTTTATTCTTTTATAAAATAATTTTTTTGCAAGACGATTAAGTTGTTGATAAGTTATTTTCCCTTGCTCAAATAGTTTTAATTGTTCTTTCGCTTTCTCTCTTTTTTTATGGTATATTTTGTTTAATTCTTCTTTAAGTTTGCCCATCTTTACCTCCATTTTTTATAAATTTTACCTCTTTTTATTGAAAAATTATATTGATTTTTAAAAAATATGCAAGATTTAAGGTTTTAAAAAAGAGGACTTTAAAATTCTCTTATTTTCTGCCTTAATTTTTTCTTCTCACTTCTTTTTCTCTTTTCCTCAATTTGTTTTATTTTAGCGTATAATGGCTTTTCTGTTTTTATTCTCTCTTTTTTCTTTTCTTGTAATTTATTAAGTTTTTCTTCAAGTCGTTTTAATGCAATTTGTTTATTTTTCGCTTGGGAACGAAATTCAGTCCCTTTTGCAGTTATACCAGTTGGGATATGAATAACTTTAACGCTTGTTAATTTTTTATTTTTTCTCTGCCCGCCTGGTCCTCTGCTTTTATAATAATAAATTTTTATTTCTTCCCTTTTCATAACAACCAATTTTTTAACTAAACTTTTTCTGTATCTCAATTATTTCTTCTCTTGATTTTGTAAATATTTCAACAAGTTTCGGATCAAATGATTTTCCTTTTTCTTCATTTATTATTTCAAAAGCCTTATCCACACTTATTGAACTTTTGTATATTCTATTAGAAGTTAAAGCATCAAAAACATCAGATAATGCAGCAATTCTTCCATAGAGTGGAATTTTATTCTCAGATAAACCATACGGATAACCAGTTCCATCGTATTTTTCATGATGTGAAAGGGCAATAACTTCTGCTGCTTTAAGAATTATTGATTTTGAACCTTCAAGCATTTTTGCTCCAATAATTGGATGTTTTTCAATTATTTTTCTTTCTTCATCTGTTAATGTCCCTGGTTTTAAAAGAATATTATCAGGGATTGCTATTTTACCTATATCGTGTAAAGGCATAGCATTTTTTATCAATGTAGCCTCTGTCTTTTTTAATCCAAGTTTTTCTGCAATTAAATATGCATATTCACTAACTCTATGAATATGTGTTCCTGTTTCTCTATCTCTATATTCAATGGACACTGCAAGACGAAAAATTGTTTCAAGTTGTGTATCCTTTAAAATAAGGTTCAATTGAGAATTTTGGATTGCAATTATACCTGGAATTGATAGAGTTTGAATAAGGTTTATGTCTTCATAAGAAAATTTTGATGTCTTTGAAAATATTGTTGGTTTTTTATTTATAAAAATTCCATAAATTTTGAAATCAGGAAGAGATAAAATTGGAATAATTGCAATGTTTCTTATTTTATCATTGATAGATTTATTCATTATTTTTGGTTTTTCTATATTTTTTACAAATTCGTAAATATCTATTTCATTAATTAAATCTCCTTCCTTTGCTATCATTCCAAATTTATTGTGATAGAATGAAATAAGACATCCAGATTCTACACCAGCAGAAAATAAAATTGTTCGTAATATCATTAAAGGAGTTTTTTCTATTATCTCTTCACTTCCAAATCCAAGAAAAGATAAATCTTCTTTCCTGAATGCTTCTATAGGATTAAGAATCCCTGTAAATTCCTGTTCTGCTTGTTTAACAAGTTTTAAAATTGTCTCTTTCTGGAAAAGTTTTTTTAAAGCAGAAAATAATGAGTAAAAAATTAAAGAAAGATAGTAAAAAAAAGTAAAAAACAAAAAAGGAACAATGTCAAAAAAAATTCCATATTTACTAAGTAGAATTCTTGACATATAAAAGCATAGACCAATAAATCCAAAAGTATAGAAAGTATTCAGATAAATTTTAGACAATGAAAAAATTATGGCTAAAAAGATGGAGTAAAATAAAAGATAAAAAATAGAAAATTTGTGTATGATATATTTACCAGAAAGATTTGTTCCTATTGCACTTGCCTGTACGAAAACACCAAACTGAGTTCCGAAAGGCGTCGGTATTAAATCAGCATTTTTAGCCCCAACTATTGTCTGTCCAATTATAACAACTTTTTGCTTAAAAAAATCTTGTGAATAATTTTTTTTAAGAACATCTGAAAAACGAATAAAGTATTTATCAATTAATCTTGGAGGAATATATCTTATGTAAAAACATCCATCTTGATCAAGTGGAATTGAATTTAAAATCTTTAAAAAATTACTTTCACTTCTAATTCTATTTATTTCAATTCCAAGTTGAGGATAAATTCTCTCGTTCAATTTTATGTAAGCAGGAAATTTTCTAACTATCTGGTCTTTATCCTGATATGTATTAATATGGCCAAAAGAAAGGGCATATCTTTCAAATTGAGAAGCACTACCTCTTATAGATTCAACAAGATAAAATAGTCCATCTCTTTTGTTAGGTTTTACTGGTGAAAATACAGGTAAAATAACTCTGCCATTTTCTTTTATAGAGAGTAAAAATTCTAAATCCTCCTTATTATTTTCTGAAAAAGTAGGGAAAAATATATCAAAAACAGCAATATCTGCATTTTCCTCTTTTAATATTTTTAAAATTTGTGAATAATACTTCCTTGAAAAAGGTTGTCCAATTTCTTTTTCAAAATCTTCAGTGATTCCAACTATAACAATTGGTAGTCCTTCTTCTAAAGGTGAATTTCTTATGTTTCTATCATAGATTAAAAATTCAAGTTTTTCAAATTTATTATTTTTATGTGATATGAAAATAAGAGTAAAAATTAAGAAAGCAAAGATAAATTTTAAAATATATCTCATCAAGAATTATTTTTACTCTTTTTAATCATATGTGGTTTGACCTTTGGAGGTTTTCTTGGGACTCCTTTTTTAATCTCTTCATAGGTTTTTGTTTCAATTACAATTTCTTCATTTGCTTGCACTTGTTCTCTTCTCCCCCGATTTCTTTCTATAACTTCTATGACACCTTCAAAAACTGCAAAAGATGTTCTATCTATAGGAATCCCATTATCAATAAAATATGTATTAACAACATTAAATTTCGTTCCTTCAACACCAGCAATTACAGCAGGAGTAATAACTTCAAATCTTGAATCTGTCTTATGGTCAACTTCAATTGAGGTATTTTCACCTTCTGGCACATAAATTATACTGTATATTTTCCCCTCTGTATCTGTAAAAGAACCTAAAACTCCAAGTTTTCCATTTAGAATATTAACTTTTGTTCCATCTTCAAAATTTAAATTTCCTCCACTATATGTCTTCCCAAATTCAGCATTTAAACCAGACCAGTTAACAAGTTTTGTCTTTCCTATATCAACAGCATATGAAAGATAACCAACAACCACTCTTTTCCCTCCAAAATGTCTTGGACAAATTAGAAAAGCCTTATTTGAGTCCTCTTCTGCAAAATATCTTCCAATATAATACGCTGAATAACTATCAAGTTTTTTTCTATCACTTGGACAATGAAATACACTTGAATTTTGAATATAAGTTGGCATTAAAGAAGACAAAGTTACTGGTGTTTCTTTAAAATCTGCCTGATAATTTTCAATCGCTTGAGCAATACTCTTAATATTATTTACACATCCCATAGTTCTCGCAAATTCTCTTGAATTTGACATCACTCCTATTATCAGTATCAAAATACTTATACCAATGAAAGATAAAATTAAAATCTCAATTAAACTAAATCCTTTTTTCATTTTCCACCCCCTCTTTCTTTAGGGAAATATGTGATACTTTATTTTCAAGTTCCTTTAAGGCAATATTTAAACTTATATCTTTAACCTCTGTATTTTTCCATATTTCAATTACATTTATTGCTGATTCAGTTAATTCTTTATATTTGTTTGAAAACTTTTCTAGTTCTTCAATTATAGAAGTTAAAGTATCTCCTTTTCTCAATTTAAATTCTGGAATTTTACCCTCTTGTAGTTCTTTAAGTATTTTTGTTATTCTATAAGCAGGACCGGCTACTTTATGTGAAAGTATTATCATTCCAAGTGTTGCAAGTAAAGTAAGAAAAGCGATAAGCCCAAAATCCAAAATTATAAATTTTTTTACAGAACTTAAATATAGATTTCTCGTTTCTCCTACTTTCAAAATTTTTTCAGCTACATCAACCCAGATATTATTGAAGGTTATACTGCTTATAATAAAACAGGAAACAGCAAGAGAAATAATTGTAAATATTACAAATCTCAATTGTATTTCAGTGTCTATCCATAAGATTTTTCGTCCTTTTCTGTTTTTCATCAATTATAATCTTACCTTTAGAAATTTTTTTTGTCAAGTTTAAAATTTAATTTGACAAGAATGCTTGAAAATTATTAAATAAAAATATTCTTAAGGAGGGCTATATGGGAAAAGTTTTGATTATTTATCATTCAAAAACTGGAAATACCAAAGAGATGGCAAAAAGTGTAGCAGAAGGAGTCAAAGAGGAGGGTGTTGAAGTTATACTAAAATCTATTGAAGATACAAAAGTTGAGGATATGCTTGAAGCAGATGGAATAATAGTTGGTTCTCCTACATATTTTGGTCTGCCTTCTTATGAAATAAAAAAATTATTTGATGAATCAGTTAAATATTATGGCTTGCTTGAAGGTAAAGTTGGAGGTGCTTTTACTTCTTCTGCTCTTATTGGAGGAGGCAACGAAACAACGATTATGGGTATCATTCAAATGATGCTAATTCATGGGATGATAATTCAAGGAACAACTAAATCAAACCATTATGGAGCAGTTTCCATTGGAAAACCAGATAATAAAGTTAAAAATGAATGTAGAGAACTGGGTAGAAGAGTTGCAAAACTTGTAAAGAAAATCAAAGGGGAATGAAAAATGGATTACTCAAAAACTGTTTATTTACCAAAAACCGACTTCCCAATGAAGGCGAATTTAAGTCAAAAAGAACCAGAAATATTAAAATTTTGGGAAAAAATTGATATTTATAATAAAATAATTGAAAAAAATAAAAAAAATCAATCTTATATACTTCATGATGGACCACCATATGCAAATGGACATATACATCTTGGAACTGCTTTAAATAAAATTTTAAAAGATATAGTTGTCAAATATAAATCTTTGAAAGGTTTTTATACTCCCTTTAAACCTGGCTGGGATTGTCATGGTATGCCAATTGAACATCAAGTTTTTAAAGAAATAGGTAAAAAGAAAAATGAAGTAGATATTCTTGAATTCAGAAAGAAGGCATTTGAATTTGCTAAAAAGTTTGTTGAAATTCAGAAAAATGAATTTAAACGACTTGGTATTTTTGGAGAATGGGAAAAGCCATATTTAACACTTTCTCCTGATTATGAAAGTGATATTATAAAGGCGTTTGGACAACTTTATCTGTCTGGATATATATATCAAACTTATAAACCAATATTCTGGTGTATAACTTGTGAAACTGCACTTGCTGAAGCAGAAATAGAATATTATGAAAAAAAATCACCATCAATATTTGTTAAATTTAAAATAATAGATGATAAAGGGAAAGAGATTGGAGAAAATTCATATTTTTTAATATGGACAACAACGCCATGGACACTTCCTGGAAACACTGGAATAATGGTTCATCCAGATTTTAAATATGTTTTAGTTGAAATTAACAGTGAAAAAATTATTATTGCAGAAAAAAGAAAAGAAGAAATTGAAAAAATAATTGGAAAAAATCTAAATATTTTAAAAGAATTTAAAGGTAAAGAACTTGAGGGAATAATCTGTAAAAATCCTTTACTTGAAAGAGAATCAAAAGTTGTCCTTTCTGAATTTGTTTCAGGAGAAGAAGGAACTGGTTGTGTTCATACTGCTCCAGGGCATGGAGAAGAAGATTATTATGTAGGAGTAAAAAATGGACTTCCAATTTTATCTCCTGTTAATGAAAAAGGTGAATTTACAGAAGAAATTGAAGAATTTAAAGGGATGAATGTTTTTAATGCAGATCCTGTTATAATTGAAAAACTAAGAAAAAATAATTCATTATTATCTTCTGGAGAAATAACACATTCTTACCCACATTGCTGGAGATGTAAAAATCCTGTAATTTACAGAAGTACAAAACAATGGTTTTTAAAGATAGATCATAATAATTTAAGACAAAGGATGCTTGATGAAATAAAAAAAGTTAAATGGATTCCACCTGAAGGAATCAATAGAATAACTTCAATGGTCTCTTTAAGGCCTGATTGGTGTTTGTCAAGACAAAGGTTATGGGGTGTTTTTATTCCAGTATTTTATTGTAAAAATTGTGCCAATCCTATATTAACAGAAAAAACAATTGAAAAAATTTACAATCTTGTTAAAGAGCATGGCTCTAATATATGGATAGAAAAAGGAGAAGAAGAAATTTTGCCAGAAGGTTTTAAATGCCCATTCTGTGATAGTAAAAATTTTAAAAAAGAAATGGATATACTTGATGTATGGTTTGATTCAGGAGTTAGTCATCTTGCTATTTTAAAAGAAGAAAATAATTTAAAATGGCCAAGCGACCTATATCTTGAAGGCTCTGATCAGCATAGGGGGTGGTTTCAAACATCTTTAATAACATCTGTTGCCCTTTTTGAAAAAGCACCATATAGAAATGTTTTAACACATGGTTTTGTTGTTGATGGAGAAGGGAGGAAGATGTCAAAGTCACTTGGAAATGTTATAACTCCTGAGCAAATTATAAAAAATTATGGTGCTGAAATTTTAAGATTATGGAGTATCTATGAAAATTATCAAGAAGATATAAGAATTTCAGACCAAATAATTAAAAATATTGTTAAAAGTTACAGGGTTATAAGAAATACGATAAGATTTTTGCTTGGGAATATTTATGATTATAAAAACGAAGATGAAATTCCTTATGATAAACTTTTTGAAGTAGATAAATTAGCAATAGAAAAATTAAAATTACTTGTAAAAAAAGTGACAGAATATTACGAAAATTTTACATTCAATAAGGCACTTGAAGAAATTTATAATTTTTGCAATATATTTCTCTCTTCTTTCTATCTTGATTATCTTAAAGATCGACTTTATACTTACTCAAAGAATTCAATTGAAAGGAAAGCAGGTCAAACTGTTCTCAATAAAATATTAAATATTCTTCTTGTTCTTATTTCTCCAATATTGTCATTTACAGCAGAAGAAGCATATCAATTTATTCCTTATAAGAAAAATGAAAGTATTTTTCTTGAAGATTGGCCAGAAATAGAAAAGGTGGACGAAGATTTGATTAAAAGATGGGACAAATTTTTTGAAATTAGAAAGGTTGTTCTTAAAAAACTTGAGGAAAAAAGAGAAGAAAAATTAATAGGAAGTTCTCTTGAAGCAAAAGTAATAATAAAATGTGACAGAGAAAATTTTGAATTTTTAAGTTCATTTTATAAAATACAAACACTTTTTATTGTTTCCGAAGTTGAAATTGAAAATGATGAAAAATTTGATGTAAGAGTTGAAAAAACAAATTATAAAAAATGTCAGAGATGTTGGGTACATTTCCCTGAAATTGGAACGGATAGTGAATTCCCAGATTTATGTGAAAAATGTATAAAAGTGATTAAAAAAGATTTTTCAAATTGAATGGAATATATTGTTGATGGATTTAATGTGATTAAAACAAGTTTTTTAAAAAAATATGAAAAATATGGGATTGAGTTTGCACAGGAATTTTTAATTAATATTCTTGAAAGATATAAAAATAAACACGGCTTGGTTGAAATTACAGTTGTTTTTGATGGTAAATTCAAACCATCACTTTATCAGAGAAAAAAAATAAAAATTGTTTTCTCAGATGAAAAAACTGCGGATGAAAAAATAAGAGAAATACTTGAAAATAAAAAAAACAAATCTTCTATTTCAGTCGTTTCAGATGATAGAGAAGTTCAGGAATTTACAAAAATACTTGGGAGTAAATCTCTTACAGTAAGTGAATTTATTGATATAGTTTACCCAGTAGAAAAAAAACAACCTGTTAATTTGAATAAAGATTTAAATTACAAATTCAAATTAGAAATAGAGAAAGAACTAAAAAACTTTTATGAGAGAAAAACTAAAAAAAATAACAAGTAAAATATTAAAATTTCTTGAAGAAGAAGACAAAGTTAGAGAAGAATCTTTAAAAGTTTTAAGAGAAATTACAAGAACTGCAACAGAATCTATAAAAAAAATCCACCAACAAAATTTAAAAGATTCAAAAAAATTAGTTGAATGTTCAATAAAAAAATTAAAGGAAATAAAAAATAAATTAAAAAAATATCCAGAAATTTATTATCAGGGTTTCTTACATCAAGCAGAAAAAGAAGTAATTGAAGCAAAGGCATTATATGAGATTATAGTTAATAAAGAAGTCCCTGAAATAAATGATTTTGATCCTGTAAGTTATCTCCATGGAATAGCGGAATCCCTCGGTGAAATAAGAAGATTTATTCTTGACAAAATGAGAAAAGGAGAAAATGAAAATCTTGAAGAATATCTTGAAATTATGAATGAGATCTATTTTTTTATTTTGAATTTCCAATATCCAGATGCAATTACAAGATCTTTAAGAAGACAGATTGATTATGCAAGAACAATAATTGAAAAGACAAGAGGAGAAATTACTACATATTATTTATTTAAGAAAAAAGAAATATAAGAAAAAAATGCTGCGCCAAAACCATTATTTATATTTACAACAACTACATTGGGTGAACAACTATTTAGCATAGATAATAAAGGAGCAATACCATTAAGATTTGCACCATAACCTATAGAAGTTGGAACAGCAATAACTGGTCTTTCAACAAGTCCTCCAACTACACTTGGGAGTGCTCCCTCCATTCCAGCAATAACTATCAAACATTTTGCTTTATTTAAAATTTCTATTTTATCAAGTAATCTGTGAAGTCCTGCAACTCCTGCATCATATATTCTTTTAACTTTTACTCCAAGGATTTCAAGAGTAACAGATGTCTCTTCAGCAATCGGTATATCTGCAGTTCCTCCAGTTATTACACATACATAACCACTGTTTTTTTCTTTTTCTTTTTTAAATGCTAAAATTCTTGCGTCTTTAAAATATATAATGTCGGGAAAATCTTTTTTTATCTTTTTTGCCACCTTTTCATCAACTCTTGTAACAATAAGATTTGGATAAATCTTCTTTAACTCTGATACTATTTTTTTAATTTGATAATATGTTTTATTCTGACCGAAAACAACTTCTGGGAAATTAAATTTTAAAGACCTATGAGTATCAATTTTTGCTAAATCTATATCTATGTAAGGTAAATATTTTAACTTTTCAATAAATTCTTCTTCTGTTATTTTCCCATCTTTAAAATTTCTTAACAATTCTTTTATCTTTTCTTTATACATACATTCTTTCAAGTCTTTTTATCCTTTCTTCAATGGGAGGATGAGTTGAGAATAGATTTAAAATTGATTGTCCCGAAAAAGGGTTGACAATAAATAAGGAGGCAGTTGAAGGATTTGCACTTCTCATTGGGTATCTACTAACTCCAAAAGCAAGTTTTCTTAATGCATTTGCAAGATACAAAGGATTACCTGAAATTTTTGCTCCACCTTCATCAGCAAGATATTCCCTTGAACGAGAAATAGCAAGTTGAATAATCAAAGCAGCAATTGGTGCTAAAATTGCAAATAATAAAATTGCAACAAGAGAAAAGATATTTCCGCCTTTCCTATCATCTCTATCCATAGAACCAAAAAATGCTACATATTGAAGCATCCTTGCAAGAAAGGTTATTGCTCCAGCAATTGTTGCTGCTACTGTTGCAACAAGTATATCTCTATTTTTTATATGCGTTAATTCATGTCCAATTACTCCTTTCAATTCATTTTCATCAAGAAGTTGTAATATCCCTGTCGTTAAAGCAATAACTGCATTATTAGGACTTCTTCCAGTCGCAAAAGCATTTGGAGTTGCTGAATTAATTATATAAATTTTGGGCTTTGGGATTTTGGCAGATTGGGCAAGTTGAGCAACAATTGAATGTAAATATGGTTCTTCACTTTCTTTAACTTCTCTTGCTCTATACATAGCAAGGACAATTTTGTCGCTGAAAAAGTAAGAAATCCAGTTAAGTAAAAATGCAAAGATTAAAGCAGTTATAAGTCCTTGTCTTCCGAAAAATCCTCCTATCCATATAAGAATTACAGTTAAAATTCCAAGTAAAAAATATGTTTTTAATCTATTTCCCATTTAAAAACCTCCTTTTTAATCTATAATTATACCTGTTTATCTCATATATGTAAATCTTAAAGACGACAAACTCAATCTTAAAAAATTTGAAAATTTTAAAACTACTATTAACAAAAGGCAATTAAAAATGCCAAATAGAGGGATAAAAAGAATAGGTAAAAATAAAGAAGAGAATAAAGCACCTATAAGGTCAATTGAATAAAGTTTTCCAGTTGTTTCTACAATATTTTCTTTTCTGATTAAATATGAGATTATTCCAAATTCCCATCCAGTAAAAAATCCAGAACCAAATATTAAAAATAAATATGGTTTACCTTTAAAAAGCAAAAGAAAGGCAAAAAGATAAAATAAAAAATGTAGTATTTCTGAGTTATAAACTGTTTTTCTATTATGATTTTTTAAAACAGAAATTAAACTCCCAAAAGAAAGACCTGTCATAAAAATTCCAATTATTCCACTTATAAATCCATAAACAAAACCATAATAAATTTGGAAAAGAAAAATGAAAATTGTCTCAAATGTCAAAGAGGAAAAACCATTTGTGAAAATTATATTTAAATATGGACAGCGGAATGAAAAAAAGGAAATAAAAAATAAAATAATAAAGAAAATTGGCAGAAAATTTTTCATCTTGTTTAAAATAGAAAAAAAATTATTCAAAGATCTTTCTAACTTTGAAGAAAAATGAAAAATATAGTAGACAATTGATTTATATAAACAGGACTGATTTGAAATTTTATTCAAGTCATCTGGTATATCAATTAATTTTTCAAGATATTGCCTTTTTTTAATTTCATCAGTAACAAAGTTTAAATAATTATCGTTAAAAAATTCTCTGTCAGCAAGAGGCAATCTATTCAATTTTAAATCATTATTTGAAAAGACAATCATCATAGGATATGTAAAAATTATTTGTTCGTTTTTGAAATATTTTTTTGCTGTCTTGTAAATTGTAGAATGGAAATTTAAAAGTGTTTGACCAAGATAATCATATGTTCCTGGCAAAACAATTAAAAGATTATCAGTATTCTTTCCAATCTTTTCAAAAAATTCTTGAGTAAAAAAATAATTTTCTCTCATTGTCATTGGTAAACTACTATTTATAATAAAACAGTCAAATTTAATATCATTTTCTTTTAAAAATCTGTTTAAATCATTGAAAAAGTGAATTTTCCCACTTTCTGATTTTAGAAGATACTTTTTGATAAACTTAAATTTTTCTTTGTCAATATCAAAGAAATATATTTCTTTAACATTATATCTTTTAATCTCTTCTATTATTTCAGGATTTCCATATATCCCAATTCTTTCATTTTTTTTGCAGTATGCGAGAGAGAAAAAAGCAATATTTTTAACTGAAAAATAATCTACTTGGTTTGTCCATTCTTGAAAACCATTTGAAAGTAAAATATATTGATTTTCTTTTTTTAAAACTGTAATTTTGTTGAAAAATGTTTCCTGATTTTCAATGATTTTAAATTCTCTATATTTCTTTGATAATGTGGCTAATTCAATTTTTTCTGAAAAAGGGAAAAGACAAATAATTAAAATTGAGGTAAAGATAAAATATAAATTTTTTCTAAAATAAAAAATGGTAAGAAAATTGAAAAAGGAAGAAAAAAGAATCAGGAAAAAAATGTCTTTTTTTAAAAATAAAAGAAAATAGAAAAAAAAGCCACCTATTAAAAAACCAATTCCCTCAATTCCATAAACTTTTCCTGAATTTCTTTCTTGTTTGTAAAGAAAAGAAAGAAGTATAAATCTTCCCCCTTCAAAAAAACCACAAGAAAAGGAAAAAGAAAATGAAAAAATGAAAAATCTTAAGTTTGAAAGTAATTGATTTATATTTGCAAAAGATCTTAAAAATGGGATAAAAAAAATAATTATTAAAATCTCTAAAATTGTTAGTAAAATATAAACTTTTACATAATTCCTAATTTTTCTAAAAAAATAACTGCCTAAAGCACCTCCAAAAAGATAATAAGAAATAACTATACTAAAAAGTAATTCGTTACCAAAAAAACATGAAAATATCTCTCTTAAAATAATTGATTGCAGAAAAATGCCAGAAATACCTTTTAAAATTATAGGGAAAAAAGCCATATAAATATTTTAAACTAAAGGGAAAAATGATAAAATAAGCATTTAGAAATGGGAAAAAATAGTGGTATATTAAAATCAGACGATAAAAAAAAGATAATTTTTTTTCTTTGTTTTTTTGTATATTTTAACACTTTATTAAACCCCTTTATTTTTGACGACATAATATTAATTGTTCAGAACCCATTTATTAAAAGTTTCAGATTTATAAAATTCTATTTTACAAAAAATCTTCTTGAAGGAGTTGGAGAAAAAACTACATTTTATAGACCAATACAAACACTCCTATATTCTTTAATTTACAAATTTTCTGGATTAAATCCAGTTGGTTATCATCTTTTAAATATTTTTTTTCATTCTGGTTGTTCAATTTTAATTTATTTACTTTTGAAAAA
>JBKBIN010000021.1:0-22590 GCA_046296715.1 Candidatus Ratteibacteria bacterium | reverse complement strand
AATTGAAAATAAAATTAAAAGATGGAATAAAATTGCTGAAGAAGCATCAAAAATTTCAGGTAGAGTTTTTGTTCCTGAAATTTCAGAATTATCAAATTTTGAAAAATCTATAAGAGAAGAAAAAGATATAGGAATAATTTTTTGGGAAGGTGAAAGAAATAGAACTATTAAAGATATTATAAAGGAAATTGATAAGGACAAAATTATAAATAAGAAAATAAATGTTTTTATAGGTCCAGAAGGTGGTTTTGACGAAGATGAAATAAAACTTGCAATAGAAAATAATTATTTACCCACTTCTCTTGGGAAAAGAATCTTAAAAGTTGAAACTGCAAGTGTTATAAGTATAGGAATTTTGATCTACGAACTTGAAAATTTATCTAAATGAAATCATATCTAATTTTTTTAACTTCATTTTTTATTGGTCTCTCAGGTGCGATAAGTCCGGGACCGCTTCTTGCAATTACAATTGAGGAAACAGTAAAAAAGGACTATAAAGCCGGTCCACTTATAATAATTGGTCATTCAATACTTGAGCTTTTAATGGTGACTTTTTTAATTATAGGATTTGGAGAAGTTTTAAAAAAAGAAATTATTTGGAATTATTTAAATATTTTTGGCGGTTTTTTTTTAATTTGTTTTGGTTTTCTAACTTTAATTTCTATAAAAAAAATAAATTTCTTATATTCTAAAGGTTCTTCCAATAATTATTCACTTATTTTAAAAGGAATTTTTGTAAGTTTAAGTAATCCTTACTGGACTATATGGTGGGTTACAATAGGGCTTGTTTATCTTTCTTTTGCACTTCCTTATGGTTTTTTTGGTGTATTTTTATTCTTTTTTGGCCACATTTCTTCTGATTTTTTATGGTATAGTTTTGTTTCCTATTCTTTTTATAAAAGTAAAAGGTTAATTAAAGAAAAATATTTAAAATATTTATCTGTTTTTCTGGGTATTTTTTTAATTTGTTTTGGAATATTTTTAATTTGCAAGGTTGGACAGTGTAAATAATTATTTAGAATTTCCACATCTTGAACAATATTTTATACCAGATGAATCAATAACAAAAGTTGACATTTTTCCTTCACAATGAGGGCATTTCTCTTTCCAAATAAACTCAATTGGTGGGATACATTTTATTTCATTTCCACAATAAATACATTTAATTTTATCTATCTCAACTTTAAAAATAGCGATATCCCCTTTTGTGCATTTACAATATAATCCTTCTATTCTATCTTTATAAATTTGTGCCATTTTTCCCCTCTTTAAATTATAAAACGAAAATTGTTTTTTTGCAAAAAAAATGTAAAATTTAAATCAAAAGGATATAAAGATGAAGATAAGTATGATGAGTTATACAATGTATAGAGGAAAATGGAAAGAAAGTTTTACTATTGAAAAGTTATGTCAATTTACAAAAAATCTTGGTCTTGATGGTATTGATTGGGTCACAACATATGGAAATAAACCAGAAGAAATAAAAAAAATTATGGACGATTACTGCCTTAAAACTGTTTGTTATACTTTTTTTGTTGATATAAATTTTAAAGAAAGAACTTTAAGACAGAAAGGAATAGAAGAAATTAAAAAGGGATTTGAAATTGCTTCAATTTTGGGAGCAGATAAGGTAATGCTTCCTATTGGAGGTAAAAAGGAATTTTCAAGAGAAGAGTCAAGAAAAAATATTATAGAAGGATTAAAAGAGGTGATAAGAGAGAGCGAAAAATATAATATAAAAATAACTGTTGAACATTTTCCTGATATTGATGGTCCATTTTTAACTTCACAAGATATAAATTTTGCAATTAAGGAAATACCAGAATTGAAAGTTACATTTGATTCTGGAAATGTAATACTTGGATGTGAAAAACCAGAAGATGCTTTTATAAATAATCAAAAATATATAATACACTGCCATTTTAAAGATTGGATATTTTCAGAACATGGAAAAGAGGGAATAGATGGAAAGAAATATAAACCTGCTCTTGTTGGAGAGGGAATTATTGATTATAGGAAACTTATTAAGATTATGAAGAAATATAGATATGATGGTTATATAGATCTTGAGTACGAAGGAAATGATTATGAACCTGATGTAGCAATGGAAAAAGGACTTAAATTTTTAAAATCAATTTTAGAGGAGGCAGAAAATGAAAAATAATTTGTCAATTTTTGGAGGAAAAAAAGTTATACCTGAAGGGACTATTAAAAAATGGCCACCAATTGATAAGTTAGATATTGATTATGTTTTATCTTCGTTAAATGGAGAAATTCATAGTTTTGGTCCAAATTGTAAAGAATTTGAAAAAGAATTTGCTCAATGGAATGGAAATAAATATGCAATTACAACGAATAGTGGAACTGCTGCATTACATATGGGAATTGCAGGATGTGATTTTAGTTGTGGGGATGAAGTAATAGTGCCGGCATATTCATGGAGTTCTTCAGCAACATGTATTTTACATCATAATTGTATACCTGTTTTTGTTGATATTGATTTTAAAACGATGAATATAGATGTTAATAAAATTGAAGAAAAAATTACAGAAAAAACAAAAGGAATTATAGTTGTCCACCTTCATGGTTTGCCTGTGGAAATGGATAGAGTTTTAAAAATTGCTCAAAAATATAGATTAAAAGTTATAGAAGATGCATGTCAAGCACATGGAGCAAAATATAAAGGGAAAAAGGTTGGAACATTTGGCGATTGTGCTGCTTTTAGTTTTAATCAGAATAAATGTTTATGTTCAGGAGAGGGTGGTATGTTTGTTACTGATAATGAAGAGATTTATAATAGAGCAAAGATGTTATGGAGTTTTGGAGAAACAAGAGCACTTTTTGAAAATAGAGATTATCATGCATATGCACTTGGCTGGATGTATAGAAATAATGATTTGACTGCTGCTTTTGGTAGAGGACAATTAAAAAAACTTGACTGGTATCTTGAAGTTCAGAAAAGAAATGCTAATGTTTTAACAAGTATATTAAAAGAAGTTGAAGGTTTGATTTTACCTTATATTCCAGAAAACTGTGAACATAACTGGTATAACTATACAATAAGATTGGATATGGATTATTTTGGAATTAAGATAGATGAAAGGAAGTTTAGAGATTATGTTTTAAAAGCAATTCAGGCAGAAGGAGTTAAATGTGGAATATGGCAAAGTTTTATACTTCCTGCTATGACTGTTTTTCAGGCAAAAAATGCTTATGGTAAAGGATGTCCTTGGAGTTGTAAATATTATGGAAAAGAAATAAATTATAATCCCGAAGAATACCCAAATGCTCAGAAACATTGCAATACACATTTTGGAATGACTGAACCATTGAGAGCTCCAAATGATGAAAAAGTAGCAGAACTTGTTGGAATTGCAATTAAAAAAGTTATTGATTATGTAAAAGAAATAGGTCCTAAAAAATTTATTGAAAAATGTGAACAATCTTTAAATTAAAAAGGATATTTAAATGGGGAAATTATTAATTGGATGGGAACAAGTGAATATAACACCTAACCAACCAGTTTGTTTATGTGGACAATTTCATGCAAGAATTTCGGAAGGAGTAAAAGATCCTATAACTTCAACAATTCTTGTACTTGAAAAAGATGGAAGTTATGTAATATGGATAAGTTGTGATTTAGTTGCTATTCCTTATGAATTTAAAAGAAATATTATAAAAAGGGTTAAAAAAATATTACCTGGCATAGATGAAACAAGAATTATAGTTAATGCTACACATACCCATACTGCACCTGAACCTGGCGGAGATATAATAAGAGGAACAATGGAGAAAAATATAAAAGAAATTTACGGAATTGATTTACCTGTTATGGAAGTGAAAGATTATATTGAATTTGCAACAGAAAAAATTGCACTTGGAATAAAAAAAGCATGGGATAATAGAAAAGAAGGTGGGATAGGTTATGGATTTGGTTTTGCTGTTGTTGGGAGAAATAGAAGGGTTTCTTATTATGATGGTCATTCTCAAATGTATGGGAAGACAGATGATTCTAATTTCAGTCATATAGAGGGCTATGAGGACCATTCTTTAAATATTATGGCTACCTTTGACAAAGAAAAAAAATTAACTGGTTTTGTTGTAAATATCTCCTGTCCGTCACAGGTAAGTGAACATGAATTTTTAATAAGTGCTGATTATTGGTATGAAACAAGAAATGAATTGAGAAAAAGGTTTGGCGAAAATATTTTTGTTCTTGCTCAATGTAGTTCAGCAGGGGATCAATCACCACATATCTTAATAAATAAAAAAGGAGAAGAGAGGATGTTGATTCTTTCTGGAAGAACAGAAAGGGAAGAAATTGCTATAAGAATTGCAGATGGAATTGAAAAAATTTTACCTTTAATAAAAAAAGAAATTTTTTATGACCCAACTTTTTCCTATATTTATAAAAAAATACCTTTGAGTAGACGCAAGATAACAGAGGAAGAATTGAATTTTTGCTTAAGCGAAGCAGAGAAATACTATAAAGAATATGAAAGATTAAAAAAAGAATTAGAAAAAAATCCAGAGAAAAGAAGAGAAAATAGATGGTATGTTCCTGTTACTTTTAATTTCAGAAGAGCACAGTGGTATATGAGTGTGAAAGATAAGTTTGAAAAACAAAAAATAAATCCAAAAGTTGAAATAGATTTACATATTCTAAGAATAGGTGATATTGTTTTTGCAACTAATCCTTTTGAACTCTATCTTGATTATGGGATACAGATTAAAGCAAGAAGTAAATCAATGCAAACATTTATAGTTCAATTAACAGGACCTGGGACATATTTGCCCACTGACAGGTCTATCAAAGGTGGTGGATATGGAAGCATTTCTCCTTCAAATATTGTTGGTCCAGAAGGAGGAAAAGAACTTGTTGAACAAACTTTGAAATTAATTGAGGAATTATTTAAATAGTTTTTCCCACTCAAGTAAAAATTTTTTAAAATTTTCTCCCCAGATATATTTTCCTATTTTTCCATTTTTATGTATTACTCTGTGGCATGGGATTGAAATAGGATAGGGATTTTCTTTAAGTAAATTTGATATATATCTGGTTTTTTTTGGTAGTTTTAATTTTTCACTCAGTTTAGAATAACTCATAGTTTTACCGATAGGGATTTCCAATAAAATTTGCCATAATTGTTTTTTTATGTTATCTTTATTTTTCATTGTTTAATTTTTGTAAATGTTTTAAGAATATTATAAAATTTATTGTAAAATGGAAGAAATTTTTGAATCAATAAAATTTGATGAAAATGGTTTATGTGTATGTGTAGTTTGTGATATGAAAGGAGAACTTTTAATGGTTGCTTGGATGAATAGAGAATCACTTGAAAAGACATTAACAACAGGGAAGATGCATTACTACAGTAGAAGTAGAAAAAAATTATGGTTAAAAGGAGAAGAATCTGGTAATTATCAATTCGTTAGAGAATTCTATATTGATTGTGATGGCGATACTTTACTTTTTAAAGTTGAACAGAAAGGAGGCGCTTGCCATCAGGGATATTATACTTGTTTTTTCAGAAAATATGAAGATGGAAAGTTTAAAATAGTAAAAGAAAAAATATTTGAACCAGAAAAGGTATATAAAAAATGAAAACACAATTTTATATAAAGTTTGGGATTATTATTGTAGTTATAGGAATCTGTTTTTATTTATTTTACCCACCTGAAAAAAAGATGAAAAAAGGACTTGATTTACAAGGTGGAATTCATGTTGTTCTTGAGGTTGAAAAGGAAAATGTTGAAGAAAAATCTATTTCTGATTTGACAGAAAGGGCACTTGAGATTATTAGGAATAGAGTAGATGCACTTGGTGTAACTGAACCTGTAATTCAAAAAGAAGGAACAAATCGTATAATAGTTGATTTACCAGGTGTAAAAAATCCAGAGAAAGCAATTGACATTATTGGTAAAACAGCACTTTTAGAGTTTAAACTTGTTATAGATGATGAAAATCTTTATAAGCAGGCATTAGAAGGAAATATTCCAGAAGGTTACGAGTTGTTGTATTTAAAAGAAAAAGATGAAAGAGGAATTTATAGAGACACACATCCACTTCTTCTTAAAAGTCAGCCAGAATTAACTGGAAAATACATAGTTGATGCCTATGTTGGTTATGATAGAACTGGTTTTCCTGATGTAAATTTAGTCCTTGATAAAGAAGGTGCAAAGATTTTTGAAGAAGTTACTGGAAAAAATGTTGGGAAACGACTTGCAATAGTTCTTGATGGAGTTATAAAAAGTGCACCTCAAATAAGGGAAAGAATCCCGGAAGGTAAAGCAGTTATAACTGGAAAATTTACTATGGATGAAGCAAGGGAACTCGCAATTGTTTTAAGATCTGGTGCATTGCCTGCAAAATTAAATATAATTTATCAAGAAGTGATTGGACCTGCTCTTGGAAAGGAATCAGTACAAAAAGGTTTTAGAGCATCTTTGTATGGAGCAATTATAGTTTTAATTTTTATGGTTTTTTATTATCTTTATTTTGGATTACTTGCTGATTTTGCTCTTGCTTTAAATATCTTAATTTTACTTGGAGTAATGGCAGGAATAAAAGGTGTTTTAACTTTACCTGGAATTGCTGGTATTGCTTTAACATGCGGAATGGCAGTTGATGCGAATATTTTAATTTTTGAAAGGATTAGAGAAGAGTTAAAGGCAGGCAAATCTCCTAAGGCAAGTATTGATGCTGGTTATCATAGGGCATGGACTGCAATAATTGATTCAAATATAACAACTTTAATAACAGGATTTGTCCTTTTTATTTTTGGAGAGGGAGCAATAAAAGGATTTGGATTAACTTTAAGTATAGGAATTATTGCAAATTTATTTACAGCTGTGTTTGTTACAAAAGTTATAGTTGATTGGATTATTATCAGTAGAAAGGTAGAAAAGTTAAGGATATAAAAATGGAACTGATAAAAAAGCCGAATTTTAATTTTATGGGAAGAAGGAAAATTTTTTACTTTTTCTCCTTATTAATAATAATTCTGGGTATTCCGTTTATGATAATCAGAGGTGAAAAAAATTTTGGAGTTGATTTTGTTGGAGGCGATTTAATAAATATTGAATTCAGACAAAAAATAGATGTTGTAAGTTTAAGAAAAATTATTGCACAAGAAAATATCGGTTCTTTTACTGTTCAGGAATTAGGAATAGAAGGTAAAAATTATATTATAAGATTGCCTCAAAAAACTTCTGATTTAGTTCTTGAAAAATTAAAGAATAATTTTGGAGAAGATTTTATAGTTAAGAGTAAATCTATAATATCTCCTTCAATGAGTATAAGTTTGAGAAAAAAAGCAATAAAAGCATTTTTGATAGGACTTGGTGGGATATTAGTCTATTTAACAATAAGATTTGAGTTCAAATTTGCTGTTGGTGCTGTAGTTGCTTTATTTCATGATATCCTGGCAGTTCTTTCAATTTTAGTTATAAGTGGGAAACAGATTGATGGTATGGTTATTGCTGCTTTACTTACAATTATTGGTTATTCAGTTAACGATACAGTTGTTGTATTTGATAGAATTAGAGAAAATTTAAGAAAAACAAGAAGTACTGATTATGTAGCACTATTTAATAAAAGTATAAATGAAACATTAAGTAGAACCATTTTAACTGGTTTAACAACTATTTTTGTCGTTTTATGTCTTTTCTTTTTTGGAGGAGAAACTTTAAATACTTTCTCTTTCTGTCTTTTGTTTGGAATTATTTTTGGAACATATTCCTCTATTTTTATTGCTTCTGCAATTGTTGTTGACTGGTTGAAAAGAAGTTCTTTGCGACTTAAAATATGAGAGTTATAAGCGGTATCTATAAAGGAAGAAAATTAAAATTTATTAAAAATAAAGATATTAGACCAACTAAAGATGTTGTTAGAGAAGCAATTTTTGATACTTTAAGAGAATGGATAGTAGATAAAAAAGTAGTTGAGATATTTGCCGGAAGTGGAATACTTGGTATTGAAGCAATTAGTCATGGTGCAGAAAAGGTTATATTTATTGAAAAAGATAAAAAGGGAGTTGAAGTGATAAAAGAAAATATAAAAAATTTGGGGATAGAAAATAAATGTGAAATTTTAAAGGGTGATTGTGAATTTGAAATAGAGAAACTTGCAAATATAAAGTATAATTTAGTAATAGGAGACCCTCCTTATGAATTTTCAATTTCAAAACTTCAAAGAATTATTGAAAAAATAAGAAAATTGAATGTTTTAAAAAAAGATGGAATTATGGTAATTGAACATAATTATAAAAAAGAAGTGCCTCTAATTGAAGGGTATGAAATTATAAAAAAAAGGAAATATGGAAAAACTTGCTTGACATATTTAAGGAGAATAAAATGAAAAAGATAGGTGTTTATCCTGGAACTTTTGACCCTATTACTTATGGACATATAGACGTTGTTGAAAGAAGTTTAAAAATTGTTGATGAGGTTATTATTGCAGTTAGTGAGTTTAAAAGAAAGGACTTTTTATTCACCATTGAAGAGAGGATTAACTTGATAAGAGAAGTTTTTAAAAATAATGAATCTGTAAAAGTTGAAAGTTTTAATGGTTTGCTTGTTGATTATTTGAAAAAAAAGAATATTAAAATAGTTATAAGAGGACTTAGAGCGATTAGTGATTTTGATTATGAATTTCAGATGGTTTTGATTAATAGAAAATTAAATAAAGAAATTGAAACAATATTTTTGATGCCACGAGAAGAATATTTTTACATAAGTTCTTCAATTGTAAAAGAAATAGCCAAATTAAATGGAAGTGTATCATGTTTTGTCCCTAAAAATGTTGAAAAAGCTCTAAGAAAAAAATTTCAAGGAGGTTAAAAATGCCAAATCCGAAGAGAAGACATTCAAAATCAAGAACTGGTAAAAGAAGAAGTAGTAAAAAAGTTAGAAGTGTAACATTAACTAAATGTTCAAATTGTGGAGCAATAAAACTACCTCATTTTGTATGTCAGGTTTGTGGTTATTATAAAGGAAGTCAGGTTATTAAAGTAGAGAGTTCAAAATGAGAAAGATTAAACTTGCTCTTGATGCAATGGGAGGAGATAATGCTCCTTTATCACCAGTTAAAGGTTGTGAATTCATTAAGCAAGAAAATTTTAAGGTTTATTTAATTGGCGATGAAGAAAAAATAAAAAAAATTTTAAAAAAAGAAAGAAAAGAGTTTGAAATTGTTAACTGCTCTGATTTTGTAGAAATGAATGAAAAAGTTTCGACCTCTCTTTTAAAGAGAAATACAAGTATGAAAGTTGTTTTACAGATGCAGAAAGAAAAAAAAGTTGATATATCTTTAAGTGCTGGAAATACTGCTGCTTTTGTATCTCTTGCTATTTCAGAACTTGGGATGATTGAAGGGATTGAAAGGCCATCAATTGCTGTCTTATTCCCTAATATTACAGGAGGAACTACTATTTTTTTAGATGCAGGAGCAAATGTTAATCCAAAACCATACCATTTATTACAGTCAGCCATAATGGGTTTTTTTTATGCTAAGATTGTTTTTAATATTAATAATCCAAAGGTAGCATTATTAAATGTAGGAGAAGAAGAAACAAAAGGAGATGATTTAAGAAAACAAGCATACAAACTTTTAAAGGAAAATTCAACAATTAATTTTGTTGGTAATATAGAAGGGCATGAAATATTCACAGGAAAAGCAGATTTAATTGTAACAGATGGATTTACAGGAAATATTGTTTTAAAAACATCAGAGGGAATAACAAGATCTTTTAGAACTATTTTAATTAGGGAATTAATGAAAGGTTTTTTTGGTAAAATAGGTACTTTTTTAATAAAGAAAAATTTAAGAGAATTTGCAAAAAAAGCAGATTATGCTGAATATGGTGGAGGTATTTTGCTTGGTGTAAATGGTAATGTAATAATAAGCCATGGTAGAAGCAGTCCAAGAGCAATTTATAATGCTATAAAACTCGGTGAAAAAATAGTCATGTCAAATTTTTATGAAAGGATAAAAGAGTTAAAATGGGAGTTGCAATAATTGGAACTGGTTCATATTTGCCTGATTTAAAACTTACAAATTTTGATTTAGAAAATATGGTTGATACAAGTGATGAATGGATAATTACAAGAACCGGTATTAAAGAAAGAAGAATATGCCCAAAAGGGAAAGGAGCATCAGATTTAGGTTTAGAAGCATCTTTGAATGCAATAAAAGATGCAGGTATAAAAAAAGAAGATATTGAGTTTATAATCTGTGCTACAATAACTCCAGATATGTATTTCCCATCTACTGCATGTATTATCCAAAAGAAACTTGGTCTTGAAAATGTTCCTTCTTTTGATTTTCAAGCAGCCTGTTCAGGTTTTATATATGGTTTGGAAATAGCAAAAGGTTTAATTCAAGGGTGTGGATATAAAAAAGGTTTAGTTGTTGCTTCTGAATGTATGAGTCGTCTTACTGATTATACAGATAGAAGCACCTGTGTTTTGCTTGGAGATGGTGCTGGTGCAGCGATTGTGAGTGAAAGTGAAGAAAATGGTATAATTGATTCATATCTTTCATCAAATGGAAAATATGAAAATCTTTTATTTGTTCCTGGAGGTGGTTCTTTAAAATCATCAAGTTTTGAAACAATTGAAAAAAGAGAAAATTTTATGAAGATGGAAGGTTCTACCCTTTTTAAGATAGCAATTTATTCAATGAGTGAATCAGTATTGAAAATATTAGAAAAAAATAAAATAAAAAAAGAGGATATATCAATTATTATTCCCCATCAAGCAAATTTAAGAATTATAGCAGGTGTTGCTAAAAATCTTGAAATTCCAATTGAAAAGTTTTTTATAAATATTGAAAAATATGGCAACATGTCGGCTGCCTGTGTTCCTATTGCACTTGATGAAGCAGCAAAAAATGGAAGAATAAAAAAGGGTGATTTAGTAATTACAGTTGCTTTTGGAGCAGGACTAACATGGGCAGCAAATTTAATAAGGTGGGTAAAATGAGAATAGGAATTGTTTTTCCTGGACAGGCATCTCAATATGTTGGTATGGGTAAAGAAATAATAGAAGAAGAAAGTAAATATAGAGAAATACTTGAAATTGGGGAAAAAATTACAGGTTTACCAATTATAGAAAAAATTTACAATGGACCCATTGAAGAATTGACAAGAACATTATATTGTCAACCATCTGTATTTGGTGTAAGTTTAATTTGCTGGAAATATTTTAAGGATAAAACAGGAATAATTCCTTTATGTTTAGCAGGACATAGTTTGGGAGAATACACTGCTTTATGTGCAGGTAATGTTTTTTCAATTGAAGAGGGTTTTTATCTTGTTAAAAGAAGGGCTCAGATAATGGATGAAATTTCACAAAAAATAGATGGTTCACTCCTTGCTATTTTGGGAATTTCTTTGAGAGAAGTTGAAGATATAATCAAAAATTTTAATGATATAGAGGTTTCTAATATAAACTCTTATAAACAGATTATTGTTGGTGGTATAAAAAGTGAACTTGAAAAATTGGAAAAATATCTTAAAGATAAAAGAATTAAAGCAATTTTTTTAAAAGTTAGTGGACCATTTCACACAAAATATATGAAACAAGCATCAGAGAAAATGGAAAAAGAATTAGAAAAAATCAGTTTTAAAAATTCTGAGATACCTGTATATTTAAATTATTCAGCAAAGAAAACATATGATAAAGAGGAAATAAAAGAGGGGCTTTTAAAACAATTGTATAGTCCTGTAAGATGGGTTGAAACAGTTGAAAATATGGTAAAAGATGGTGTTGATTGTTTTATTGAAATAGGCCCGAAAAATGTATTAAAAAAACTTATAGAAACAATTGTTCCAAATATTCCATCTTTTAATATTGAAAATCAGAAGACTTTTCAAGAAATTTACACTTTTTTAAAGGAGAATAGATATGTTTAAAGACAAGGTAGTTTTAATAACAGGGGCTTTTGGTGGAATTGGAAAGGCACTTGCAAATAAATTTGGTAATGATAATGCAAAACTTGTTCTATGGGATATTTTTATTGACCAGGAGTTTGAAAATTCATTGAGAGAAAAAGGTGTTGAAACAATTTCTATGAAGATTGACATAACTAATCAACATGAAATTGAAAAAGGCGTCAAAGAAATTTTAGAAAGATGGGGAAGGATAGATATTCTTATAAATAATGCAGGAATTACAAGGGATAAACTAATTTTTAGAATGTCTGAAATGGAATGGGATGAAGTTTTGAATGTAAACTTGAAAGGTGCTTTTTTATGTAGTAAAATAATTGGTCAGATTATGTATAAACAGAAAAAAGGGAAGATAATTAATATAGCGTCAATTATAGGAGAAATTGGTAATATTGGACAAGCAAATTATTCAGCATCAAAAGCAGGACTTATAGCTTTGACAAAGACTTGTGCAAAAGAATTTGCAAGAGCTGGTATAAATGTAAATGCTGTCGCTCCAGGGTATATATTAACAAAGATGACTGAAAATTTACCTGATAGAATAAAGGATGAAATGTTGAAATCTATTCCTCTTGGTAGGTTTGGGACACCTGAAGAAGTGGCAGAACTTGTATATTTTCTTTCTTCTGAAAAGGCAAACTATATAACAGGACAGGTTTTTAGAATAGATGGTGGACTTGTAATGTAAATTTAAAGTGAACAAGAAAGGAGGAGACGATGACAAGAGAAGAAATTGCAAAAATAATAAAAGATATTGTAGTTGAAAAATTAGGAATTAATCCATCAGAAGTGACTGAGGAAGCTGCTTTTGTTGAAGATCTTGGTGCAGATTCTCTTGATACAGTTGAACTTGTTATGGATTTTGAGGAGAAATTTGGCCTTGAGATTCCTGATGAAGATGCAGAAAAGATAAAAACAGTTAAAGATGCAATAGATTATATAGAAAAGAGAAAATCACAATGAGAAGAGTTGTTGTAACTGGTTTAGGACTTGTTACACCTATTGGAAATGATCTGAAAACTACATGGGAAAACCTTATTAATGGTGTTTCAGGTGTTGATAAAATCAAGTCATTTGATGTTTCTTCTTATGATACTCAAATTGGGGCAGAGGTTAAAAATTTTAATCTTGAAAATATTCATCCAAAAGAAAAAAGAAGAATGGATCTATTTGTCCAGTTTGCAATAAAAGCAACAAATGAAGCAATTAAGGATAGTGGACTTGAACTTTCAGAAGAAGAAAAAAACAATGTAGGTGTAATAATTGGAGCAGGTATCGGCGGATTAAGAATAATTGAGCAGCAGCATAAGATTTTACTTGAACAAGGTCCTGATAGAGTAAGTCCTTTTCTAATTCCTATGTTAATTCCTGATATTGCGTCTGGTCACATAGCGATCCTTTATGGTTTTAAAGGAGTTAATTTTTGTACAGTAAGTGCTTGTGCATCCGGTGCTCATGCTCTTGCCATTTCTTTAAATTTAATAAGAAGCGGAGTGGCAGATATAATAATTTCAGGAGGAACTGAATCATGTATAACACCTTTAGGACTTGCAGGTTTTTGTTCAATGAAGGCACTGTCAAGGAGAAATGACCAGCCACAAAAAGCATCAAGACCTTTTGATAGAGAAAGAGATGGTTTTGTAATGGGAGAAGGAGCAGGAGTTGTTATTCTTGAATCACTTGAACATGCTAAAAAGAGAAATGCCAATATTTATTGTGAATTTGTTGGTGCTGGAATGAGTTGTGATGCATATCATATAACAGCACCTGATGCAGATGGTTATGGTGCCTATCTATCAATGAAATATGCACTTTTAGATGCAAAAATAAATCCAGAAGATGTTGACTATATAAATGCTCATGGAACAAGTACTCCTTTAAATGATAAAAGTGAAACATTAGCAATAAAAAAACTTTTTGGACAAAATGCATATAAAATACCTGTAAGTTCAATAAAATCAATGATAGGGCACACCCTTGGAGCAGCAGGAGCAATAGAATTTATTTCCACCTGTCTTACTATAAAAACAAATATTATTCCACCAACTATAAACTATGAATATCCTGACCCTGAATGTGACCTTGATTATGTCCCAAATATAGCAAGGGAAAAAGAAGTTGAAGTTGCTATATCAAATTCATTTGGTTTTGGAGGTCATAATGTAACACTTGTTTTAAAGAAATTTAAAGAATAAAATGAAGAAAATAAATGTAAATGGCATTTTTTCTAACCTTGCAGTTAAAGCAAAACATCTTCCTAAAAGAACAGAAACAGGAATTGGTGCTTTAATGCCATGGGCTGATAAACTCTGGTTTGTTACATATGTTGCTCATAAAAGGGGTTCAGGTGATGGAACAGGGTTATTCTATATAGATGATGAGTTCAATCTTTACAAACATCCTGAAAGTAGAGTTGGAACATATGCAAATAGAATGATACATAACGAATCAAATAAATTGATAATTGGACCACATACTATTGACATTGATGGAAATGTTTCAACTTTTGAGGAACTTGTAGATATTAGATTGGCTGGTGTTGCAAGACATTTGAATGAACCTGAAAGGAAGGTATATTTTCTTGGAATGGAAGGTGAATTATTTGAGGCAGATGTTTATACATTGAAAGTAAACTTTATTTTAGACCTAAATAAAGCACTTGATATAGAAGGTAGACCACATTTTAAAGATATATATACAAACCATGGAAAAGTTTTTGTTGTAAATAATAGTTATTATTATGAAGATTTCAAAAAAAATGAAAGTGATGGAAGATTGGCAGAATGGGATGGGAAAAACTGGAAAATTATAGCAAAAACACAATTCAATACACTTGCAGGAAGATGTAAAGGTTCACTTGGACAAGCAGTTTATGCAGTCGGTCAAGATAAAGCATCTGTTTTGTTTTATGTTTATTTACCAGAAACTGGCTGGACAAAATATAGATTACCAAGAGCAACTCATACACAGGACCATGCATGGACAACTGAATGGCCAAGAATAAGAGAAGTTGAATCGGAAAGATGGTTAATGGATGCAGGAGGAATGTTTTATGAACTTCCTGTTATGACTTATGATAATAAAGTATGGGGAATTGTTCCTATCTGTCGGCATTTAAGAATTATTCCGGATTTTTGTTCGTGGAATGGTTTTTTAGTTCTTGCAGGAGATCAAACAACTCCCATAAATGATGATAATCCTTTTGTAGGACAGCCACAAGCAAATTTGTGGTTTGGAAAAACAGATGACTTATGGCATTTTGGGGGAAAACCAGCAGGATGGGGTGGACCATGGTGGGAAAATAAAGTAAAGGAAGGCGAAGTTTCTGATCCGTTTTTAATTTATGGATTTGATAAAATTTGTCTTCATATATCATATAAAGAAAAAGGAAGAAAAAAGTTTTTAATAGAAGTTGACTTTATGGGTAATGGCAAATGGGAAAAATTTATAGAAATTGAAACAAACTCAAACTACACATTTTATAATTTTCCTTACGGTTTTTCTTCTCACTGGATAAGAATAATAAGTTATGACAAAGTCACAGTATCAGCACAATTTTTTTATTCTTGATTGAAAGGAGTTTAATATGGAATATTTTTTGACAGAAGAACAAAGAATGATTAAAGAGATTGCAAGGAAAATAGCAGAAGAAAAAATAAAACCAAAAAGAGCAGAATATGATGAAAATGAAACTTTTCCATGGGATATAGTTGAAGAATTAGCAAAAGCAGACCTTTTTGGTGTTTTTATTCCTTCTGAGTATGGTGGTCTTGGATATGGAGTACTTGAACTATGCCTTGTTATTGAGGAATTAAGCAGAGTTTGTGCTGGTATTGCTTTATCATATGCTGGAACTGCTCTTGGCGCCTTTCCTATAATACTTTTTGGGAATGAAGAGCAGAAGAGAAAATATTTACCACCTATTGCAAAAGGAGAAAAACTTGCTGCATTTGCTGTAACAGAACCTGAAGCAGGTAGTGATATAACAAACCTAAATACAACAGCAAAAAAAGAGGGTGATTGCTATATTTTAAATGGAACTAAACAATGGATTACAAATGGAGGCGAAGCAGAAATCTATGTTGTTATTGCATCAACAGATAAAACAAAAGGACCAAGAGGTTCAACTGCATTTATAATTGAAAAAGGGACAGAAGGTTTTAAATTTGGGAAAAAAGAAAAAAAACTTGGGATAAGAGCATCTGCAACAAGAGAATTAATATTTGAAAACTGTAAAGTTTCAAAAGAAAATGTTCTTGGAAGAGAAGGGATGGGTTTTTTAATAACACTTAAAAATTTTGATACATCAAGGCCCGGAGTTGCAGCACAGGCACTTGGTATTGCTCAAGGTGCTTTTGAAGAGGCATTAAGATATGCTCATACAAGAAAACAATTTGGTCAGACAATTATATCTTTCCAAGCAGTAAGTCATATTTTATCTGAAATGGCAACTCTTATTGAAGCAGCAAGATGTTTGATTTATCAAACAGCGAGAACGATTGATAGTGGAGCAAAGGAATTTTCAAAAGAATCTGCTATGTGTAAGTTATTTGCTTCAGATATTGCAATGAAAGTTACAACAGATGCAATTCAGATTTTAGGTGGTTATGGATATATGAAAGATTATCCTGTTGAGAAGATGTTCAGGGATGCAAAAATAACACAGATATATGAGGGAACCAACCAAATTCAGAAAAATATAATTGCACTTGAATTGATAAAAGAATTAACTAAAAAGCATCCATAAATCTAATGGATGTAATAGAATATAAAAAAGAGGATAAGATAAGGATAGATAAATTTTTAAAACAAGAATTAAAAATCTCTCGCGAAAAAATAAAAAAACTTATAGAGGAAAACAAAATCGTTGTTAACGAAAAAAAAATTGAACCTTCCTATGTTTTAAAAAAAAATGATGTTATAAAAATTTATGCTTTTGAAGATTTAATAGATAAAGAAATAATAAAGCCTGAAAAAGGAGAAATTGACATAATTTACGAAGATGAAGATATAATAGTTATCAATAAACCATCAGGGATTATAACTCATCCAACACCCAAAATAAAATCAGGAACACTATTAAATTACATACTTTATCATACAAAACTTTCAAATATTGGAGCACCATATAGAATGGGAGTCGTTCATCGTCTTGATAAAGAAACAAGCGGTGTAATTGTTTTTGCAAAAAATGATTTTTCTTACTGGTCTTTAATTGAACAGTTTAAAAATCGTCTTGTAAAAAAAGAATATTATGCAATTGTTGAGGGCAAATTTCCCGAAAAGAAAAAAATAGTTGAATTTAAAGTTTCACCTGATAAAGAGAATCCAACAAAAATGAAAGTCCATTTTTTAAAAGGAAAGGAGGCATTTACAGAAATAGAAGTTGAGAAATATATTGATGACTTAACATTACTTAAAATAAAACCGATTACAGGTAGAACCCATCAAATTCGTCTAACTTTATCTTATCTTGGATATCCTATTTTAGGAGATACAAAATACGGGCAAAAAAAAGCAGAAATTGTAAATAGATTGGCACTGCATTCATATAAAATTAATTTCATTCATCCCAAAACAGGTCAGTATTTAGAATTTTATGCATCATTTCCAGAAGATTTTAAAAAAATCTTAATCAATTTAAAATAGGAGGAAAAATGGAAGAGATAAAAATAGGAATAATTGGGTTTGATACTTCTCATGTTGTTGCTTTTACAAAACTTTTAAATGATGAAAATGATCCTAATTATGTAAAAGGTGGAAAAATAGTTGCTGGTTATCCTTCTTATAGTTCTGATCTATATGCAAGTTATTCAAGGGTAGAGGGATTTAAAAAAGAACTTGTTGAGAAATATAATATTGAAATTGTTAATTCAATAGATGAATTGATAGAGAAAGTTGATGCTATTTTGCTTGAAAGTGTTGATGGAAGAAGACATTTAAAAGAAGCAGAACCAGTTATAAAAGTACAAAAACCAATTTTTATAGATAAACCACTTGCTTCAAACTATTATGATGCATTAAAAATTTATCGGATGGCAAAAGCAAATAATTGTCCAGTTTTTTCATCTTCTTCATTAAGATTTGATTTTAATATAACAAACACAAAAAAAGATCCCAATATTGGAGAGATTTTTGGTTGCGATGCTTTTTCTCCTTGTTTTCTTGACCCAACAAATCCTGGATTATTCTGGTATGGTATTCATGGAGTTGAAATTTTGTATACATTTTTAGGTAAGGGTTGTAAAAGGGTTTATTGTGAAGCAACAGAGGATTTCCATTTTGTCGTAGGAATTTGGGAAAATAATAAAATTGGGACAGTACGAGGAACAAGAAAAGGATTACACAATTATGGCGCAACTATTTTTGGTGAGAAGAAGATTGTTCATATCACATATTCACAGGAAATTCCAATATATGCTCAACTTTTGAAAGAAATTATTAAATTTTTTAAAACAGGAAAACCACCAGTAGAACCTGAAGAAACACTTGAAATTATGAAATTTATGGAATCTGCTTTAATAAGTGAAAAGGAAAAAAGACCTGTAAGTTTAGATGAAATAGAATAATCTTTTTGCTTTTTATATAAACTATTGACAGATTAAAAAATAGGTTTATAATTTTAAATGTAATTTGTTGAACGAATAGACAAAATGGAAAAAATAGTTTTTAAGAAAAAATTTGAAATTATAAAGGAGCATTTAACAGAGGAGATTTTGAAAAGAAAGCCAGGTGAAAAACTACCAACTGAACATGAACTTGTAAAAATTTATAATGTAAATAGAGGAACAATAAATAAGGTCTTATCTTTTCTTGAACAGGAAGGTTTAATTGAAAGAAAGACAAAAGTAGGGACAATTGTTAAATCAAGAGAAAAAAGAAGATTAAGTTATAGGATAGGAGTTTTAATAGAAAGGGCAACTGGTCATGTTTACGGGAAATTAACACATTTAATAATAAGGCAAATACAAGAAAATTCATATTTTTCTGTTCTTATTGATAATACTCCAGGAAAAGAAGAAAATCTTTTAAATCAAATTGAAGATGTAATTGAAAATAGTCCTGAATTTATAATTATTGATGGAGTTGGAGATTTCAATTTTGCTTTGATAAAAAGAAATGTTTCAAAGATTAAAAACCTAATTTTTATAAATAAATTTGAGTCAAATTTAAAATTTAAAGCAACATTTATTCTTTCTAATTATGAGATGGGTGGAACTATTGGTACAGAATATCTTTTTAATGAGGGTTGCAGAAATATAATTATAGTTACGCAGGCAAATCCTTCTTATTCTCCAAATATAGATGAACAAAGAATTGAAGGCATTAAAAAGGCATTTAAAAAAATTGGCTTAAAATTTGAAGAAGAAAATTTGATTGTAAATAAAGGAGAAGAATATTTGAAAGAGAAAATTTATCATTTATTTAATAAAAAGAAAAAAGATATTGGAATATTTGCTTTTGCTGATTATGTAGCGAGAAAAGTTCAAAAATTTCTTGAAGAAAAAGGAATATGGCTTGGAACAGATTATAAAATGATAGGATATTTTAATACTCCTTATTCTACAGATTTTGAACCACAAATTTCTTCTATTTCAATAAATGAAGAAGAAATAGCAAAAGTTTTAGGAAAGATATTAAAAGAAGGGAAATTTCCTAAAAAAACTTTTAAAATACCTCAAATACTTATTAAAAGATGAATGATAAAATAAAAGATTTTGAAGGAATTTATAGAGTTGGTTGGTATGGAATAAAAGAAATGACATCTTATCTTGCTCACTGTAATGTCTATGGTTTTGAATATAAAAATGGTTTTATTCTGATAGATTGTGGAAATGGTTTTACTGGTAGAGAAATTTATGAAAATGTGAAAAAAATTACATCAAAAAAAATTACACATATTTTTCTTACACATTGCCATTATGACCATAGTTTAAATTCATTATTTTTTAAAGAAAAGGAAGCAGAGATAATTTGCCATAAAAATTGTGCAAAATCTTTTCAGGAGAAAACATATCGGGTATGGTATGAATTTCCTCATCTTGTTAAACCATTTAAAATAGAAAAAACTTTTATTTCTGATAAAAAATTTATTTTTGATGAATTTGAACTTTTTTGTTTATATACTCCAGGACACACAATGGGTTGTTCTTCATATCTTTTGAATTTAAATAAGAAGAAATTTCTTTTTACAGGTGATTTAATTATGCCAGAAGGTGAAATTGGCTGGTCAGGAAGTGAAGATTTTAACAAAGACCAATTACTTAAAAGTTTAGAAAAGATTGAAAGAGTTGATTTTGATTTTTTACTGCCTGGTCATGGGAATCATTACAATAAAAAAGTAGGGAAAGAAAATATAAAAATTGCGATAGAAAAAGGGAAAATGGGAAAATGGAAAATTCAAAAAGATTACCATTATTAAAAAAGAAAGGAGGTTTTTTATGAGATTTTTTAAGTTGTTTTTAATCCTTTTTCTTATTTATTTTTTCAATGTTTTTTCTCAAGTTGCAAGGCATAGCAAACTTTATGTTGTTCCTGCTCCTGGGAAGGTTTTAATTGATGGGAAACTTGATGATTGGGATTTATCAGGTCAATTATTTATTTATGTTGTCCCTGAGACAAGTCAAATGCAGAGTGCTAAATTTGCAGCAATGTATGACAGGGGAGCATTATATTTAAGTGCAATAGTAAAAGATACAACACCAATGATGAATAGACATGACCCTTTTGTTGAACCAGATAGAGGATGGGATGCTGATTCCTGTCAGTTTAGAATAGTTCTTGATCCTTCTATTGGATATCCTGTTATATCTTCAACATGGCAACCAAAAATGATAAATAAACTTTTTCATTTAACATTATGGTATTTTACTGATAGACAAGAACCAGTTTTACAAATTTATAAGACAATGAAATATTTACCAATAAGAGAAGAATGGAAAGGTGGAGTTGTTCCAAAAGATAAATTTTCTGCTGTCTATTTAAAAGGTGAAAATGAATATATTTTTGAATATAAAATTCCTTGGGAAATTTTTGATGTAAAATTTGAAGATATTATTGGAAAGACAGTAGCAGGAGTTGTTCAGTTTTGTTGGAGCGCTCCTGATGGACTTAAAACTGCTGGTGGTTCTGCATGGGCTTATGATGTTATGTCAGGACCTGGTTTTCCTTATCAATCAACTGCCTGTTGGGGAAGAATTATTTTTTCTGAAAAAGGAAATATCCCAAAAGAATTAGTTGAAGAAGGGGTTTTGCCTGAAAAACCGTTACCATTAACTTTTACATATAATCTTCCAGAAGATGGAGAAGTTACAATTCAAATTTTTGATAAGAATGGAAATCATATAAAAACAATTTTAGCATCTGCTAAAAGAGAAAAGGGAATAAATATTGAAAGATGGGATGGTCTTGATGAAAAAGGAAATCCAATAATTCCTGGTGAATATATATGGAAAGGTTTATATCATAAGGGCTTGAAGACAAAATTTCTATTTTCAGTTCATAATTCAGGAAATCCACCATATAAGACAGATGATAATAAAGGTGGTTGGGGAGGAGACCACGGAGTTCCACAGGATGTTTGTTCTGTTGAAAATGGAATGCTTCTTACATGGGATATATGTGAATCTGGATGGGGGATAATAAAGGTTGATCTTGAAGGAAATAAAATTTGGGGAATTAAAAGTGACGCTGTTTTTATTGCTTCTGATAAAAAGAAAAGATTTTTTGCTTCAGGTGGCCATGGCTGGGATAGATCTAAAGGTGTAAGAGTTTTTGATTTGACAAATGGAAAAGTTTTAAATTTTGAAAATGGTGAACCAATTGCTGAACTCCCAGGCCCACAGGAAAAATGCAATGTTTCAGGAATTTTTTATAAAAATGGAACCTTATATATTTCTTATAAACAACTTAATTTAATAGGAATTAATGATGCAAAAACTGGTAAATTATTGAAAAAGATTGAAGTTGAAAGTCCTGGTGAACTTGTTGTTGATGAAAATGAGAATATCTTTTTAATTTCAAAAAATAAAATTTTAAAGATTGGTAAAGAAGGAGAAAAAAGTATATTTATTGAAAAAAATATTGAAGAACCTGCAGGAATTGCGATTGATAATAAAGGAAATATTTATGTTTCAAATAGAGGGAGTTTAATGAATATAACTGTTTTTGATAAAAATGGAAAATATTTAAAGAGTATAGGGAAAAAAGGTGGAAGACCAAAAATTGGGAGATATAAAAGTGATGGAGTTCTTTATCCAAAAGGTATAGATATTGACGATGAAGGAAAATTATGGGTTTCTGAAAGTTGTGATGCTCCAAAAAGAATAAGTGTATGGGATATAAAAACTAGTAAACTTATAAATGAATTTTTTGGAGCAGGAGGATATTCAACATGGAGTTATATAGATATAGAAAAACCAAATGAACTTTATTGTCATAATGTTATATGGAAGATTGATTGGAAGAATAATAAGTATTATCCATATTCTACAATCTGGAGGGCGACAGAAGAAAATATGATTCTTGAACCATCACCAGGAAGTTATGCAGGAAGATTCAGATGTATGTTTGCCAATCAGTAGTAACATTAATAGAAGTTAATTTTTCTTTCAATTTTTCATAAGGAGTTTTTCCGTAT